>NZ_RYDN01000004.1:0-175703 GCF_003968735.1 Flavobacterium sp. RSP49
AGTCCAAAGTCAGTGGTGGAATATTTGGGGAGATACACCCATAAAATCGCCATTAGCAACCATCGAATCAAGAGCATAGACAATGAAAACGTGACTTTTGATTATAAGGATTACCGAGTAGCGGGTGTGAAAAAGCAAATGACACTCACGCACAAAGAGTTTATTCGCCGATTTTCATTGCATATTTTGCCCAAACGTTTTGTCAAGATCCGGCATTACGGTTTTTTGAGCAGCACTTGGAAGCGACAAAAGCTCAAGCTTTTACAAGAAAAGCTCAAAGTGAAAGTCTTGGAAAAAGCAGAAAAAAAAGTCTTTATGCCTAAATGTCCGTGTTGTAAAACAGGAAATTTACACCGAATAGCAGTCTTTGACCAGCGTGGTCCACCTGCTTGGTATCTTGGCGGTAGCCAAAGTTCAAGTTCCTGTAAAAACTAAA
Source organism: Flavobacterium sp. RSP49 (assembly GCF_003968735.1). Taxonomy (NCBI): domain Bacteria; kingdom Pseudomonadati; phylum Bacteroidota; class Flavobacteriia; order Flavobacteriales; family Flavobacteriaceae; genus Flavobacterium; species Flavobacterium sp. RSP49. The sequence continues at coordinate 437 of NZ_RYDN01000004.1, forward strand.
TTATGGGTAAGGGCTTTTATGTTCAAAAGTGACCTAAAACACCTTAAAACAGATAGTTAAACCACCTAAAAAAAAAGAGCTCCTCTGGACTCTTGATATTCTCTCAAAAATTTTTACGATAAATGCATAGGTTAACGGACGTACAATCGGTTCCGTTCAACCCGGGTTTCATTGTTCGTGCTACGCACGCAACGAATCCCTAGCTGTTGGGTGCAATTATTCAAAACGTCAGTTCGAGTATTTTTTGTGTAGTAAAACGGAACAAAAAATGTATCGAGAACCGTTTTTAATACTAATTTTCTAGTTCTCGATATAATATTCTGTCGAAAATCACTCGAACTGACAAAAATTATCATCAAAAATTAATTGCACCCAACGGGTTAACATATTGATTTTCAATAAATAAATTCCCCTTTAGGCTAAAAATAAAAAACATAAAAAAAACATCTCGATTTTAGTTGAAAATTTCATTCGTTTCAAAGGATCCCAAGCTTATTTATTCAAAATTTGTCTGTTGTTTTTACTTCAATGCTAGCGAGTTTATCGATTTGAAGACCTGATAAAAGGGAAAGTCTTTTTTATTCTTCAGAAAAGGCATCTAAAAATACCCCAATTGTCAGGTAACTTTTAAAATTTGTCCTGAAACTTCGGGATAAAACTTAAAAGTAGTATTTTTGCACTATGGAAACAAATAGACAGAAAAAAATAGGTGGGGTTATCCAAAAAGATTTGGTTGATATTCTGCAAGGTGAAGTGAGAAAAAATGGAGTAGCTAATTTAATTATCTCGGTATCCAAAGTTACTGTAACTACAGATTTATCAGTGGCGACAGTGCATTTAAGCGTTTTTCCTCAGGACAAAGCCAAAGAAATTTTAGAGGCGGTGAAGTCCAATGCTAAAACTATAAAACATGATTTATCACAACGTGTTCGTTTGCAATTAAGAAAAGTTCCTAATTTGGTTTTCTTTATTGACGACTCTTTAGATTACATTGAAAAAATTGACAATGCGTTAGCCAACAGAGATAATCCTATAGAAAACAGGGATCTTTTAGACAAACGCAGATTCCAATAAAGTTTGAATTTCTCCCTCTACATAGCCAAACGATACATCCTCAGCAATAGTAAAAACAATGCTATAAACATCATCAATCGCATTGCCAGCATGGGAATTATTGTTGGTGCAATGGCTTTGTTTGTTGTTTTATCCGTTTTTAGCGGGCTAAAAGTATTTAGTCTTTCGTTTACCAATGACATCGATCCGGATTTAAAAATAAGCAGCACTTTAGGAAAATCCTTTTTGATTTCTCCCAATCAGGAAAGCCAAATCAAAAAAATAGACGGTCTTGCTTGGTATACCAAAATCATCGAAGAGCGTGTTTTATTTACTTTTGACGGAAAACAACAAGTTACGTACTTAAAAGGGGTTGATGCTAATTTTAGCAAAGTAAATGCTATTGAATCCAAACTTTTCAATGGGCAATGGTTTAAACCTGACACCTATCAAGTAGTTGTTGGGTATGGAATTGCTCAGAAATTCTCGATGGGATTATTGGATTTTAATAATCATTTGGAAGTAATGGTGCCTAAAGCCGGAAAAGGCACGATTGAAAATCAAGAACAGGCCTTTAACAAAACGGACATAATTCCTGTTGGTATTTACGCCATTAGCGAAGATTTAGATTCGAAATATGTTTTTGCTGATTTAGGTCTGGCGCAGGAACTATTGGAATACAAAACCAATCAGGTTTCCGGGATTGAAATCAAAGCAAAAACGGGTGCTGATGAAACTGCTATTATAAATCAACTTCAAACTATTTTTAAGAATAAAATCACCGTAAAAAATAGGGCTCAACTTAACGACTCGCTCTATAAAATGTTGAATACCGAAAATATTGCCGTGTACTTAATCTTTACTCTGGTGATTGTTGTGGCACTGTTCAACTTAATTGGCGCATTGATCATGATGATTTTAGACAAAAAAGGAAATCTAAAAACCTTATTCAATCTGGGAACTGAAATCAAAAATTTGCGAAAAATATTCTTGCTTCAAGGGACTTTATTGAGTGTTTTTGGCGGAATTATTGGGCTAACCTTAGGGATTATAATTGTACTACTTCAAGAAAATTTTCAGCTTGTGATGATTACTCCTACACTGGCTTATCCTGTGATTTTCTCTCTCGAAAATGTACTTATTGTTATGGGGACGATTATTACGCTTGGCTTTATTGCATCCTTGATTGCAAGTAGTCGCGTGAGTAAGAAGTTATTGGAGTAAGTTTTTTACCGCTAATTCGCTAATTTTTAAAAAAATTACTCTTTAGATTTAGCAAAGATGTTTAATTAATAAGCTATTATAAATTAGCGAATTGGCGGTAGAAGTTGATTAATATATACTGCTTAAACCAACTCATATCCCGCATACGCTTCTTCGATTTCATTCAAAGCAGCGAATAATTCTTCAGGACGATCCAGCGTTACTAATTTTTGTTTGTGGGGTTTAAAAGAATGAATTCCTTTGAAATAATTGGTGTAATGTGGTCTTGTTTCCACAATTCCTAATCTTTCGCCTTTCCATTCCATGGCCCAAGTGAGGTGATTGCGAACGGCTTCTACTCTATCGATAACGGTAGGTTTTGGCAAATGTTCTCCCGTTTTGAAATAATGTTTGATTTCGTCAAAAATCCAAGGATAACCAATGGCAGCACGACCAATCATAATGCCATCGATACCGTATTCATTTTTATATTGCAATGCTTTTTCTGGAGAATCAATGTCGCCATTACCAAAAATAGGCATCGTGATTCTTGGATTATTTTTAACTCGGGCAATATGCGACCAGTCGGAATGGCCTTTATACATTTGGGCACGAGTTCTGGCGTGAATGCTCAAAGCGGCAACACCAATATCTTGCAAACGCTCTGCTACTTCATCAATATTAATCGAGTTATCGTCCCAACCCAAACGGGTTTTTACGGTTACCGGCAAATGGGTACCTGCAATAACTGCTTTTGTTAACCGAATCATTAAATCAATATCTTTAAGCACTCCGGCGCCGGCACCTTTGCATACTACTTTTTTTACGGGACATCCAAAATTGATATCAATAATATCCGGGTTTACGGTAGAAACAATTTTAGAGGACATGGCCATCGCTTCTTCGTCTCCACCAAAAATCTGGATTCCAACTGGACGTTCGTAATCGAAGATGTCTAATTTCATGCGGCTTTTGATGGCGTCCCGAATCAATCCTTCAGACGAAATGAATTCTGAATACATCATATCGGCACCGTGCGCTTTACACAATCTGCGAAAAGGCGGATCACTCACATCTTCCATTGGTGCGAGAAGTAAAGGGAATTCGGGTAATATTATGTTGCCAATCTTGATCATCGTCCTTATTTTTTTGCAAAATTACGACATTTAGCTGAATAGAAGAAAGAGTAAGGCAGAAAGACTTCTTATTAAAGCGGTTAGTTTACGAATTCGGGACTTTCCTAATCCGTGTTTTTAAAGATGCTATTCTGTCATTATATCTTTTATTTCCTCAAATAAATCCTTCCAAGTTGGATTTATAGAACAAATTAAAGCATTTTTTGCATCTCTTGAACCAGCTTTTATTTGTTTTTCTCTTGTTATCGCATCTTCAATCCACTGAAATTGTTCGTAATAAACTAATACATCCACATTATATCGCGCGGAAAATGAGTTAGGGTATCTTTTTCCCTTGTGTTCCAAAATTCTTTGAGGCAGATTTGAAGTAACACCTGTGTATACTACCGTTTGGTATTTGTTTGTGATGATATAGATAAATCCTGGTTTCATAGTTTAAATATTAGGGTTTCTGCGAGGAATGTGGCAATCTTATTTTGCTGCTCCACTGCTGTGCTTTTTTTAGTGGGTTTGCTTTGCTTTGCTCGCAATGACTGGCTGGGGTCTTTGCGAGGAACGAAGCAATCCCATTTTGTTGCTCCACTGGTGTGCTTTTTTTAGTGGGTTTGCTTCGTTCCTCGCAATGACTGGTTGGGGTCTTTGCGGGGAACGTGACAGTCCTATTTTGTTGCTCAACTGCTGTGCTCTTTTTAGTGGGTTTACTTCTCTTTGCTCGCAATGACTGGTTGGGGTCTTTGCGAGGAACGAAGCAATCTCACTTTGTGGCTCAACTTGTGTGCGCTTTTTAGTGGGTTTGCTTCGCTTTGCTCGCAATGACTGGTTGGGGTCTCTGCGAGGAATGTGGCAAACTCACTTTGTTGCTCCACTGCTGTGCTCTTTTTAGTGGGTTTGCTGCGCTTTGCTCGCAATGACTGGCTGGGGTCTTTGCTCGCAATGACTTGTATTGGGGTCTCTGCGAGGAACGTGGCAATCACACTTTGTTGCTCAACTGGTGTGCTCTTTTTAGTGGGTTTGCTTTGCCACGTTCCTCGCAACTCCTCGCAATGACTTGGGTTTGCTTCGCTTTGCTCGCAATGACTGGTTGGGGTCTTTGCGAGGAATGTGGCAATCACACTTTGTTGTTCAACTGGTGTGCTCTTTTTAGTGGGTTTGCTTCGCTTTGCTCGCAATGACATTACCCTCCACAATCCCAATTTCTTCCTCACTCAACCCATACAATTCATACACCATAGCATCAATAGTTTTGTCAGTAGCAGCTATTTCGCTTTGTAGTTTATTGGCTTTTACTTTGTTTTCTTCAAATAAATCAATCCAGTCAAACTCCTCTTTTTTAGTAAGTGGTGTGCCTTTTTGGGTTTTTATGGCTTTGTTTATTTCCTTTATAAAATCCTCAAACGATAAACCATACCATTTTTCTAGTTTACTACTGCGCTTTTCTATTTTAAACTGACCCGAAAAATATTTGCTGAATTTTGAACTTACTTCTTGTAATGCTGCATTCAACGATAACATTGAATCTGCTTTTTCTATGAAAGGTTGTTGGTTAAATTCTTTTGGTAAAGGAATTCTATTTGTTATTGAATTATCAAAATGCATTGTTCTTATTGCTCTGGCAAAAATAAATCGATAACAATACCAATTGATTAATTTTGAATTAAACAAACTCCAAAATATCTTGGCATCATATTTATCATTGAAAGTTATTTGGTTTATAGTATCTACAATTGCAAAATCATTTCGATCTGGAAAACAAGCCGTAATTTTAATATGGTCTGTTGGATTTTCAATATGAGCTACTAAATTTTGGACTAAAATTGAATTTTTATTTATAAAAGACTTTACATCATTTTCAATTTGTGAAATATCAATTTTACCTTTGATCCCAAATATTCCATTTCTCTGAATTTCTGCACCACCAAGAATATCAATATTTCCAATTTCGGATATTCTATTTTGAAAAATTCCACCACGCGAATTTTTTGCAATGTCTTTAATGTAAAAATTTGATCTCTTTACTTTCAGACCAATATTTAATTCCTCATTTGAAATGTCATTTAGATAAAATCCAAATTCGCTAAAATATTTTTTAGAAATATCTCCAATAATTAATATATCTTGATTTTTTAATTTGCCTGTTTTATATGTTTTCGTTTTACAGTTCTTCGTAAAAAAGAAAATAATTTGTTCTAATAAAACTTCTTTCCATACTTTTTTACAATCAATAATTTCAGAAATATCATCAAAAACATATTCACGTATTGTTTCATAATTAGATGAAAAAGTGAATGATTTTGGAATAATAAAACCAAATTCCCCTTTATTTTTCAATAAAGTGTCATGACATAATTTTGTAAATGAAATAACCGTTTCAGAACCCCCTTTTATGTATTTTTTGTTTAAATAATTCTGAGTTATTATATCTAGTTTCGCTCCATAAGGCGGATTCCCAATCACCACATCAAAACCCTCATTAGCAAAAACTTTAGGGAATTCGTTTTGCCAGTTAAACGCTTTGTCGCCAGCAATGTCAACATCGTCTATCAAAGAATTACCACATTTTATATTGTTGTTCAGGCTGTTTAATTTTCGGTTGCGTTGTGCGGTGCGCAACCACAACGAGAGTTTGGCGATTTCTACACTTTCTTCGTTGAGGTCTACGCCAAAAAGGTTGTTTTCAAGAATACTACCTTCCACATCGCTCAATACTAACGCATCACCAAACAATTTGGCTTGCAGTTCATCTACATATTTATGCTCGGCAATTAAAAATTCTAGGGCTTGGCTCAAAAACGCACCACTGCCGCATGCTGGGTCAACAATGGTGAGTTGCAACAACCAGTTCCGGTAATTGTCTAAGGTTTCTTTTAGTCTCTTTTTAGTTACAACCGTTATTTTTTTGTCGGTTGAATATTTGGTTTCATCCAGCGCAATTTCAACTTTCTTTTCTTCACAGAGTTTGCCAATGGTATTGTCAACGATGTATTTTGTAATGTATTTTGGGGTGTAAAAAACTCCGTCTTTTTTGCGTTTGGTTTTGGTTTTATCCGTTACTTGTCCTGCAATGGCATTGGTTATTTCGTCTATTTCATTTAGCGAATTTTCAAAAATATGACCAAGAATGTTTACGTCAACTTCACTTTCAAAATCGTACTCGCTTAGTTTTCTGGTATGTTTAAAAAGCAAATCATCGTTTACGGCAATGTTATCGAGCAAATCATCTGGCTGAAACAAACCGCCATTGTAGGCATAAATATCATATTGTGCGGTAACAATTTCGTTAGTGTGTTTTCCAAAAGCGGGCAAACTTACTCTGGCGCCCGTATTTAAATCATTAAAATACATTTTGTATCTGTCGTATAACGAAACCGGAATGCGCGCTTCACGGAGTTTTTGCCATTCGAGATTAATACTAAAAATTAAATTGGTGGGTAGCAATTGTCGGTCTTCGGCAAAGAAAATAAACAAAAACCGATCAAGAAGTTTCTGGGTTTTCTTAAACAGTTCCAGTTGGTTGTATTGCGGATTGAGTTGAACAATATCACTAAACAATGCTGTACGAAACGCGGAATAATCCTTGTACAATTCTTTAGTAATCTTGTCTTCACTGGAAACACTTTCATATTTTATTTTCTTAGGTAAATCAGTCTGCATACTTTCTAGCGAAAGGCACAGGAATAGCAAATTGAATTCGTCACGAGAAAGCGTAAACAAATTAAATTCTACAAACTCGGTCGCATTGTCAACATAAAAACGAAGTTTCTCGAAGTTAGAAATGATTACGTAACTACACTGTTTCTGATTGTTTTTATAACCAAATGCCTGCGTTTCTATTTTGGATAAATCGGTAGTTTCAGTTCCTTTCAGTTCAATTACGGCATGCACATTTTCGTTCAGGATTATGGCGCCATCGGCTTTCTTGCTGTTGGTTTCGTTTTTTTGTTCGGTAATTAAATTGTAATTGGTATTAGGATGTTGCGTGTAACCCAGCACTTGCACAAACAAGTCGTTCAGGAAAATAGCTTGGTATTGTTCTTCCTTGCTGTTGCGAATGTTTTGTTGCTTTGCTGCATTATGAAATATGGTGGTAAACAACTGCCATTTTTCATCAAGAACAAGTTTGTTGATTGCGTTAGTATATTTTTTAACGACTGTATTTTGAAATAAAGACATAATTTGAATCGATTGGAGTTTCAAACTTACGATTATTTAACCTAAAAAAAGCGTAGAAATCTAGATTTTTTCTAAGAAAATTACTAAAAAAAACGCCCTTTAAAATCTGTTTAGCCAACAAAAAAAATAAAAATTCACACTGTTGCCCTACGTAAATAATGGCTAAAATTTAATGTTGTATTTTAGCAAAACACTAAATTTCTTTACCACAGATTTCACAGATTAGCACAGATTAATTCACCATCTAATTTTAAAAATCTTTTAATCCTTTTAATCAGTGGCAAAAACTCTTTTTAATAATTGCGACAACATATCTTTCTTGCTACTTATTTCGTTCAATCGGTTTAAATCATTGAGTTGGCTGATCTCTTTTGGTGAATTCCGTTTCATGCATAAATAGCGTTAAAAAATTAAAAAAGTCTTTTGTTTGATTTCGTTTACCAAATATGCTCCTGAAAATCGTACAAGAAATTAAGCACACTGTAAAAAAGTTGCTCTACAACAAGCGTTAAATTTACAGACGCTATTAAAACATCTTTCGCTTAAGGAGCGGCTAAATTTGGAATGCCGTGATCGGCAGCCGACAATAATCTAGAATTATTGAAGTTACTTTTTAGTTTCTAAATGATGCTGCGAGTTACAGCGGAATTTTTGCTATTGCTCTGTTTTTCTAGCTTGGATGGATCTATTTGCAGAAGCAATTAGCGGTTTACTGTTATTGTCCGAATATCAAACTCGTATTGCCTCTTTCCTTATTATGTGTGCGATGTTGGTAGCCACTTTTATCCGACAAATTAATAACGGAGTATGGAATTGTATAGCAACAATGGGATTTCTTCAGATAGCGATGTTCTGTCTAATTTTAGGATCTGGACGTTTTGATATTGATTATTTACGAACTAAAAATAACGCAACATCAAGAAAACTATCATAGTAATATCCGCAGTACTTTTATTTTTACTTTTTTACGGGACTGCCCAAAAACCATTTTCTAAAACTCCGTTTTTATAATAAAAATTGGCTTTTTGGTTGCCGTGAAAGTCGAGGTATAAAAATTCAAGTTCATAAACGGTACAAGCAACTACCGAAAAATTTTCTTGAAATAGATCACTTTCAGTATTTGTGGGTTTTATTAGAGAAAATCGTTCGTTATAACCTAAGGTTGGTATGTCTGATTTTGTGTTTGGCGGTTCATTAGTCATATAACCCAATCGAGCTTGAGCGCTAGTTGCCTTCCATCTATCATTTGCTAAAGCATCGTTTGTATTTAGGGTTGCATGCGCTTTCACAGCGATTTGAACGCGTTGACGCGCATCGTAAAATAACAATGAAATTCGATTGTCTTGTTGTAAGTGAGTGAATTTTCTAGAACGATTATCGGTATGAAAGAAGATCGTTTTTTGAGCTTCGTCTACTTTTCTATTTACAACAATTCGCAAAGCTGCAGTATTATTTTCATCAATAGTTCCCACACACATAGTTCGAAAACCGTTTTTTTTCTTAACCGATCCATTGACTAATTTTTTCCAAGCCAATGTTTCTAAATCGGTTAATGCGTAAGGAGTATCATTGATGGTAATGTAATCTTGAAGTGGATTATTCATAAATACAAGGTGTAAAAAGTTCAAATTTATTTCTAGAATGCTATTGCAAATACAACCTAAAATAAAATCATTTTGCAAGCAAAAATACAACAAGAAAGTAACCACCGGAGTACCGATATAAAATTAAATTTCAGTTGCCTTAACATTAGGTGTTGTTCAATCTTCGATAAAAAAACTTTTAGCTTATATTTGCAGATTAATAGTCGCTGTTTGGCGATTGCGTGAGGGATTGCAGTGAAAATCCTTTTCCTTTTTTCTTTAAAAAAGGAAAAGATTGTAGCGGAAAGCCCGACCCTTGTGGTCACGCCCTGAAAAAAAATCAGGGTAAATCCAAATAAATTTGATATCAACAGAAAATGAAACACATACGGAATTTTTGCATTATTGCACATATTGACCACGGGAAAAGCACGCTTGCTGACCGATTACTTGGCGCTACACAAACCGTTACCGCTCGTGAGGAAAAAGCGCAATTGCTGGACAACATGGATCTAGAACGTGAACGTGGGATTACGATTAAGAGTCACGCGATTCAGATGGAATATACGTATAAAGGACAAGAATACATCTTGAACTTGATTGACACTCCTGGACACGTGGATTTTTCGTACGAAGTTTCTCGGTCGATTGCCGCTTGTGAAGGCGCACTTTTGATTGTAGATGCAGCGCAAAGCATTCAGGCACAAACGATTTCGAATTTATATTTGGCTTTAGAAAATGACTTGGAAATTATTCCGGTTTTGAACAAAGTAGATTTACCAAGCGCGAATCCAGAGGAAGTAAGTGACGATATTATTGATTTACTTGGATGTAAATTAGAGGATATTATTCATGCATCGGGTAAAACTGGTTTTGGTGTCGAAAATATCTTGGCAGCGATCATCGATCGAATTCCTCCTCCAAAAGGAAGTGTTGATGAGCCATTACAAGCCTTGATTTTTGACTCGCATTACAATCCATTTCGAGGAATCGAAGTTATTTTTCGGGTAAAAAATGGTCAGATTAAAAAAGGCCAGAAGATTAAATTCATGGCTACCGGAAACGAATATTTTGCAGACGAGATTGGGACTTTAAAATTAAACCAAGTTCCGAAACAAGTGATTTCAGCCGGTGATGTTGGGTATTTAATTTCTGGAATTAAAGAAGCGAAAGAAGTAAAGGTAGGTGATACATTGACAGATGCGAAAACACCAACAACGAATATAATTAAAGGATTTGAAGAGGTGAAACCAATGGTTTTTGCGGGAATTTATCCCGTGGATACGGAGGATTATGAGGAGTTGCGAAACTCTATGGAAAAATTGCAGTTGAATGATGCTTCATTAGTATTTTTACCGGAAAGTTCAGCCGCTTTGGGATTTGGTTTCCGTTGCGGATTCTTGGGAATGTTGCACATGGAAATTATCCAAGAGCGTTTGGAGCGTGAATTCAACATGACAGTGATTACCACGGTTCCCAACGTTTCGTATTTGGCTTACACCAAAAAGGATCCAACAACTCCACTTATCGTAAACAATCCTTCGGACCTGCCCGAGCCCTCCCGTTTAGACCACGTGGAAGAACCTTTTATTAAGGCAACCATCATCACCAAATCCGATTATGTTGGAAATGTAATGAGTTTGTGTATTGAAAAACGTGGGTTGATTACGAATCAGACCTATTTGACTACGGAACGTGTAGAGTTGACTTTTGACATGCCATTGGCAGAAATTGTATTTGATTTTTACGACCGTTTGAAAACCGTTTCTAAAGGATATGCGTCGTTTGATTATACTCCAATTGGGTTGCGAACTTCTAATTTAGTGAAAGTAGACATCTTATTGAACGCAACGATTGTGGATGCATTATCCTCCTTGATGCATGCCGACAACGCGTATCAAATAGGAAAAAAAATGTGTGAAAAACTGAAAGAATTGATTCCGCGCCAACAATTTGATATTCCTGTTCAAGCGGCTATTGGGGTAAAAGTGATTTCTCGCGAAACAATAAAAGCATTGCGTAAAGACGTTACCGCTAAGTGTTATGGTGGGGATATTTCCCGTAAACGTAAATTATTGGAAAAACAGAAAAAAGGTAAAAAACGAATGAGATTGGTTGGAAATGTTGAAATTCCGCAAGAAGCATTCATGGCTGTTTTGAAGTTGAATGATTAATGACAGGATGTTTTTTCTCGTCATTAATTACCCTGACTATGGTACCGGTTTTTTTAGAGGAGTGAACTAGGCATTTCATGCCACATTTAAATACCAAATTGGTTGTTTGCTTTGGCGTTCAGCTACAAAAGTGACATAGGAACAAAAGCGTATATTTGAATAACAAAAAAATATAACAATTATGAATTTTAATTCTAAAAATCCATTTTTAAATACTAAAACTTTTTCTACTGCAGTTTCAAAAAATGATCAAGTACATCAAACCACAATTCTTGATTATAATGACGAGATGAGCTTGTCAGGAACCATAAATAAAAGTTTGATTTTATTTTTACTACTTACAGCTTCGGCTATGGTAATATGGTGGTTGACCTTTAATGGGATGAACCCAATGGTTCCAGCAATTGGCGGTGCAGTAGTTGGGCTTATTCTAGTCGTAATTTCAGCGTTTAAACCTCAATATTCCCCCTATTTAGCCCCTGGTTACGCACTTTTTGAGGGATTATTTATTGGTGGGATTTCAGCAATATTTGAAGCAATGTATCCTGGAATTGTCATTCAGGCAGTAGGAGCCACATTTGTAACCTTCATGATTTGTCTGGGATTGTATAAATATAAAATTGTGAAGGTAACAGAACAATTCAAATCGGTAGTTGTGGCAGCAACATTGGCAATTGCTACATATTATCTTATATCTTGGGTGTTCTCCATGTTTACCAGCTTTGCGCCCGTGCATTATGGCAACTCTTGGATGAGCATTGGAATCAGTGTTTTTGTAATTGTGATTGCTGCTTTAAATCTGTTTTTGGATTTTGACCGCATCGAAAAAGGAGCAGAACAAAAAATGCCAAAATACATGGAATGGTATGGTGCCATGGGGTTAATGATCACCCTTGTTTGGCTGTATATTGAATTTTTAAGATTGCTCTCAAAATTAAACAGTAAAAACTAATTGACAAAACCTGTATAGAAAAGAGTGGTCTTATTGGAGTATAAAAGAGTCACTCTTTTTTATGCTGCTTTCTCAAAAGCAATGTAATGACTTAAAAGCCCTTTATTGTTGAAAATAGGAAACCCTTTTATGAAACAAATATAAATAGCCCCATTTTTTTTATAATTCAACACTGTTTTTTCAAAAGGTTTCTGCTCTACTATTGCCGTACGAATTTCACTAGACGTGCTCTTGCTCGTTGCTTTCCCTTGAAAAATCTTAGGGCTTTTTCCCAAAACTTCGGATTCTGCATAGCCATTCATTTTTTTCATATTGTGTGATGCAAATATAATATTCAATTTTGCATCCGTAACAATTACTACTTCTTCTTTCAGGCTGCTATTGAGATCCCAATCATTCTCTGACCATTTATTTTGCAAAGCAATTGAGTTGAGTTTATTTAAATCCAAAAAAATATTCTTTACTGAACTCAAAAATTCATTATGAAAATCCCAAGAACAAACAGGAACTGTTTTAATGCTTAAAGCACTGTGATACATCGCAATAGCGTCTTCATATTCTTTAAAATTGATCATGTTACATAATTTAATAAACCAAATGTAATTTTATTTATAAAGATAAAATAACAAATTTCAGATTTTAACCATTGTTGAACACCTTCATTCCCCATTAAAAATCAAATTTCAGCTGTACCACAACAAATTTTTTCTCCTCTGTATTCAAATTGCTTAGAGAAATCCCCAGCAAACGAACGGAATTTTTCATGCGCTCCTGATACAAAAGTTCTTTCACAACCTCTAGAATCAGTCCTTTGCCAGATATAAAATAAGGCAAGGTTTTACTGCGGGTTTGTTGGGTAAAATCACTGTATTTAATTTTCAAAGTGATTGTTTTTCCAGCTATAGTTTGTTTTTTTAATCTTCTTTCTAAAGTACTAGCAATATGATCCAGTTGCTCCATCATGAAAATTTCTGAAGAAAGGTTGACGTCAAAAGTATGTTCTGCCGCTACTGATTTTGTGATTCGATTGGATTTAACCTCACTATTATGAATTCCCCTGACTACGTTGTAGTAAAAATGTCCTGATTTTCCAAAATGTCTCTCCAGAAACTCCAATGATTTACTTTTTAATTCTACTCCCGTAAAAATCCCTAATTGGTACATTTTCTCAGTGGTTACTTTTCCAACCCCATGAAATTTGCGAATGGCTAATTCTTCCAAAAATGCAATCACTTCATTTGAATTGACTGTTTTCTGCCCGTTGGGTTTATTATAATCACTTGCGATTTTAGCAACGAATTTATTAACTGAAATCCCTGCTGAAGCGGTCAAACCTACTTCATTAAAAATGCGTTGTCTTATTTCTTGTGCCAATAAAGTGGCGCTTGGATTTCCTTTTTTATTTGTAGTGACATCTAAATACGCCTCATCGAGTGAGAGTGGCTCGACTAGATCCGTATATTCATAAAAAATCTTATGAATTTTTCTTGATATTTCTTTGTACCGATCAAATCTCGGTGTAACAAAAATAAGTTCCGGGCAGTTTTTTTTAGCCATAACGCCACTTATGGCACTCCTTACTCCAAATTTTCTAGCCTCATAACTTGCTGCAGCGACAACTCCTCGATTCTCTGAACCTCCCACTGCAATGGGTTTTCCCCGCAAGAATGGATTGTCCAATTGCTCCACAGAGGCGTAGAAAGCATCCATGTCAACGTGAATAATTTTTCTTTCTGGGAATGAATCCATGCATAATTTTCTAATTGAATACTCCCCTTCGATTTCTTCCAAGTAAACCTAGCATTCTAATTAATTCTTACCGTCTGAACTCAAATAATTGACGACTACTTTTGATTTTTTTTTGTTTTCCGTTGGAAAAAAGAAACTAATGGGTCTGGATTTAAAATGATTCCAGATAGAAGCAGCAATAAATCGCAATTCAAACAAAGAAATAGCCCTGGAGCGGAGCGCCAATCCCAACGAAAGGCTAAAACTGACCGTAAAATTCACTAACCCAATAACTCCAATCCCAAAAATGCCCCAAAACAACATAGTATTGCTTACTTGATAATTTGCTCCATACACTCCTAAGGCAAGATTACCACTTACAAAAGTGATGTGTCTAATATCCAGATTCAACCCTAAAAACAAGCCAACGGAAGCCGTACTTCCCATAAAAACGCCAAACCAAAAATTAGAAATAATTCCAGCTCCTCTTTTTTCGTAAAGCTTGGCTAATTTTAAAGTCCGTACTTTTCCTAAGCTTCTTTTCAACATAGGGTGTTCCGTTATTCGGAAAAAAACCTGATTATGCTTATCCCTATTGGCAATACTTCCCGAAATAATTCCAGATAAAAACAGAAAAAATCCTGCTATTGCCGCATGAAAAATAGCTAATGAATGAATGGGACTAATGTCTACAAGTAACGTTTCCCATTTAGTTGCAGCAATATTATAATGGAATAAGTAATCAATAGCCCAAATTCCAAGCAATGAAACTGGAAAAGCCATAATTACATTCCCCAAAAATGCAATAAACTGGGACCTGAAAACACGTGCAAAAAGAATGGCAAAAGCTTCATATTTTTCCGCCTCCTTCCCTTGTTTTGCAACTCCTTTTTCTAGAGCTTTTATCAAGGCCGCAGCGGTCATCGCTGGCTGTTTTGTAGCTAAAGTATACCCCAGAAGATAAATAGCAATAAATCCAAAAGCATAATTCATACTATACAGAAAAGCATGCCCAAAAAAACTAGTGTCAGCACTAGCAAGCAAAACCTTAATGACACATAATATCCCTACAATAAACCCTCCACCTAGGGCGGTACGGAACATTTTAAAATATTCTTTGCGACTTTCTGTGATATAATGTTCCCCTGTTTTAGCCGTGTGCTGGGTAATTTCATAGGAGATTAATTGCGTACTTTCGGCTATGAATTTCCTAACGTTGTTCTTGTAGCAATTGAATTTTATCAAACGTAAGGCTAAAATAATTCCATTGTTTTTTTTATCACTCTCTTTTTCAACGATCAGCAACGGAATTAAAAATTTAAGCCGCTCTAATTGCTGTCTGATTTTTAGTAAATTCTGGTTTACCCGAAGTGAAATGCCATATTTAGAACTATTATGAAAGGCTCTGTCCACAAATTCTTCGCATTGCTTATGCAAAACCATCAATTGGGAATAAGATAAATCATCTATAGTGATGAAATGATTTTCAGAACTCCGGACTTGATCTTCTAATTGAAACAATTCCTTTTCAAAAGCTGAAAAAGGACTTTCAAAATCATCAAATTCAGGTACCATTTTAATCACATCCGTTTCCATGGCACGACCGCTGATGCGTTGAGTAATAAGATGCATAGCAACAAGTATTTCTGACAAAACGGAGTGAGGTGCTACACTTTCATAAATAGATTTGAATTTTAAAAGGCTGTATAATTCCTCTAATTGCTCCACTGGAATTTTATTTACCCAAATCCCATCATTGGCTAGGTAAAAAACCTGATTGAAAATGTATTCTAAAGTGTCTTTTTGAGGTTGATAAGGCAATATCTTAGCAAAGATTCTTTTTTTGACTTCAAAAAGAAAATCTACATCTTGCAAAATAGCTGCGTCTGTGAGGATTTTATTAAACTTAATGTCCTTGAGAATTTCTTTGAGATACAGGGAAAGTTGTTTTCGACAAGAATAATTTTCTTTCAAAAAAGCAATAATATCCTGCAAATCTACGGTTGCCAATTTTTTTGTTTGCAAAGGCCGAATCAACCGAATTAACTCCACTAAAGGCTCCAGGTTGTCCTCTGTATCGCGCCAAGACTCTGCTTCCCCAAAAAATTCAGTTAGCACTCCCACTGCAGTTGGCTTGTATTTTCTTTTAAAGAATGGTTTTATCAACTTTGTTTAATTTTTGTAAAAATACGAACAGACTGATCATTTTTCATTAACAAATCCCTGAAATTATTGCTCGGGGACACATAAAAAGCCCTATTCACAAAATTCCCTTCCTATTACCGGTAATCGACACACCGAATTGGAACATAAAAAACAGCAAACTAGCGTAACCCCCGCTTTTATCAAAGAGATAAAAACGGAACAAAAGCAAAATATTTAATACCTTTGGTTGCTGGTATCAGCCCAAATAGCAATGAAAAATCGTCGATTGAAAAAAACTATTTTTTACAAATTGAAAAAAGATTTATGAGTAACAATTGAAATAAATATCTGGATACAAGCCAAGTAAACTGAAAAAATAAATAAAAAAAATAAAAAATTCCGCTTGAAATGATAGAAATAGAAAGGAAATTTTTAGTCAAAGATGATTCCTATAAAGAATCTGCTTTTACTCAAAATCATATTGCGCAGGGCTATTTGAGTTCCGCGCCAGCGCGAACGGTACGGGTACGAATAAAAGGAAAAAAGGGGTTTCTGACGATAAAGGGAATTTCTAATACCTCCGGACTGTCCCGTTTTGAGTGGGAAAAAGAAATTTCCATTAGTGACGCTGAAAAATTACTGCTTTTGTGTGAAAAGGGAGCTATTGATAAAACTCGTTTTGAAATAAAAGTGGGCTCTCATATTTTTGAAGTAGATGAATTTCATGGTGAAAATCAAGGACTGGTTGTGGCAGAAATTGAATTAAACTCTGAAGAAGAATTTTTTAAAAAACCAGCTTGGCTGGACAAGGAAGTCACCGGAGACTCC
Source organism: Flavobacterium sp. RSP49 (assembly GCF_003968735.1). Lineage (NCBI taxonomy): Bacteria > Pseudomonadati > Bacteroidota > Flavobacteriia > Flavobacteriales > Flavobacteriaceae > Flavobacterium > Flavobacterium sp. RSP49. The sequence continues at coordinate 17,409 of NZ_RYDN01000004.1, forward strand.
CGCTATTACAATTCTTATTTGAGCACTTCGCCTTTTAGAAACTGGTAATCTAATTACTCATTACGGCTATCGTTACTTGCAGCCCTCCGCTGTTTTTATTAGCTGCAATATCCATAAATGCTCGTTTAGAAAGATCAATCTCTCTAGACTTGACAAATGGGCCTCTATCTGTAATTTCTACAATTACGAACTTCCCGTTTTTTTCATTGGTCACTTTGACTTTGGTACCAAAGGGCAGTTTTTTGTGGGCGGCGGTATATTTATTATTGTCAAATTTTGTACCGCTGGTCGTTCTTCTGCCATTGAATTTATCTGCGTAATAGGATGCGTGTGCGGCTTTTTTGTAAATTTTAAATTTTCCTAAAGAAGGGATCAATGAGTCTAGCTTTTTTTCTTCCAGATCGATTGCTGTTCGGCTTTTTTTTATGCTGTCTTTTTGTATGGTGGCTTTTTGTCTTTCAGAGATGGAACTTTGGCTGCTGGCTAAAGTGATTATTGCCAACAAAAAAAATAATATTATTAATTTTTTCATTTATGTCTTTTTTAGTTAAATCTATTTTACAAAAACCATACCTAGATAAAAAAAGCTCTATTTCTAGAGCTTTCACGGTTTTTTTTAAAACCATATTTTCCATGGGATTCGGCTTAAAATAAGCAGTAATCCTAAACCATAAAAAATAGAAAATGTTTTAAATTTAGATTCGCTTGTAGTTGCTTTTTTGTGTTTTGACCACCCAATAGTAATCAAGACAATTGCTATTATATTGATTAAAGGATGTTCTAAAGCCAACAATCGGCTTTCCGTTGTCAGCCCACCCATTCCAACGGCTTTTATCATATTCAAACCATTGGGAGACACAAAATACAAAATAACACCTACTACTAATTGAGTGTGTATTGCTATTAAGCCAAACAGCGCTATCTTTCTGTCTTTGGAAGTAAATTCTTTTTTAGAAAACATTCCTATCAGAGAATTAACCACAGCCACCACTAAAACTAAAAGTGCCAGATAAGCCCAGCCAGAATGAAATTTTTGAATAAAATCGTACATAAATAATATTTTTGTTTTAACAAATATAGGCAAAAAAGGCATAAAAAAACCACGTTTCTCAACGTGGTTTTAAATATTCAAATACTTAAATTACTCCTATTTACCAAAAATATATCTTAGTGTAAATTGTGCTTGCCAAACATCAAAAGTTGAAGCATTTTTTTGAAAAGTGTCTTTTATTAAAACTCGAGTTCCGTTAGCTTCTACTTGAGTCGCTAATTGATAAAAAGGAACATTCGTAGTCGTTGTTCTGTAGTTCAAAACATTTGTATTTGTAACTCGTTGTGTAACTCCCCAATCTTTATTAATGAAATTAGTAAAGTTCAGGATATCAGCTCTGAATTGAAAATTATTCTTTTTACCCGCAATTGTAATATAAAAATCTTGAGTTGCTGATAAATCTAATCTATGTAGCATAGGTAAAACTCCTCCATTTCTCTCTGCATACTGCCCTCTTCTAGTAGAAAGGTAATCATCTTGATTGATATAGGATTCGTAAGCTTGTTGTTGTTGCGCTTCAGTGTAGACTGTTGTCACAGTCCCATTTGTTACTGAAAGTGATTGAAAACGAATTTCATTTGCATTTTTAGGGACATAAATCAAGTCATTGTTATTTACTTTGTCACCATTCATATCACCCCCGTAAGAATAGGAAAACGGTCCGGATTGTTCTCCAATGTATCCTAAATTGATTGAAGTTGCCGCCCCTACATTTTTACCGTATTCAATTTTGTATCCTAAAATACCAACTAATCTATGTGGTGTATTATTGTTAGATAATGCTAAAGGTAAGTCGTTATTTCCATTTACAGATCTAGCGCCCGTCCACGAACCAGAAGCAATAGAACCCGGAGATAACAAATCATTAGCACTTGAATACGTGTATGCAAACGATCCCCATAGCCCTTTTTTGTATGGATACTCTAATTTAAAGGTTGAAGAATAAAAATATCCTTTGTCCGTGTTTGTTAAAACAACGGCACTGGAAACATTATCATTAACACGAACACCTCCATCGGTACGAGCATATCTTGGTCTGTTATCCGGACCGCTGAAAGTTCCAACTGGCGCATCAAAATTAGCATTATAATAATGTATCGCATTAATATTTCTTTGAAAAATCCCTTCTACTGTACCTACAAAACCAAAAGGAAGCCTTTGATCAACCGCTATATTTGTTTTCCAAACTTGAGGAAATTTGAATTTTTTATCGCTAAAAGCCAATTCAAAAGTAGTAGGAAGCGTTGGGGTATCCGGAATGAAATACTCATTAGGATTTGGAGTAAAACCATACCCACCTGTAGCTAGTGCCGAACCACTTACATCAACAAAACCTGTAAGCACTCCATTATTACCAATTGCATTAGATAAATAAACTGAAGGTGCTCTTCCTGTAAAAACACCACTACCTCCACGAAGTAAAGTACTTGCATCGCCATTTAAGTCTAAGTTGAAACCAACTCTTGGCTCAAACAAATACTGTGTATCAGGCATTTCTCCTGTATTAAATTTTTGGCCTTGCCCAAAAGTTAATGCAGTAACTGCAGGATTCTCAAGAGCTGTATCAGCAAACCAAACTGCTGAAGCACGAATACCTACTGTTAATTTAAATCTATCGCTCAATTTCATTTCATCTTGCGTGTACAAATCTAATTTGTTTGACTTGAAAATTTGTAATGGCTCTTGAGCACCCGGCAATGCAGAATATCTGAATTGAAGACGTGCAGGAAGTGCCGTTGTTGATGGAATGCCACCAGTGTTTGCAGATTGATTAGCTGCTGCATAAAAGTCAGAAAGTGAATTAAAAGTGTAAACACCATTTGAACCAGAGAAAAACAAGTTGCTTGATTTGAAATACTCAAAGTTAGCACCAAACAATAAAGAATGTTTTCCTATGGTTTTAGTCAAATTATTTGTAAAATGTAAAGTAGAATACGAAAGTTTATTTCCTTGAGTGAACGGATCTAAACCTGCCGAGATAGCTGTAGTAGACCCATCCAAAATATCAATTGTTGGAAATAACCCACCACCTTGTAATGCTCTGTCTTCAATTTGCTTATCGTAACCAGCTATAAAATTATTGTACCAAGAATTGCTTAGTTTACTATTCAATTCTAAAACTACTGATCTAGTATTATCTTGAATAACGTATCCACTGTTTTTGAAAGACATAGCAAGAGGACTTGTTCTTCTGTTTCCAAAACCTAATGAATTTGAGTTCGATGTTAATTCATCAGAACTTGAATCATGAAATACATAACGAGCAGTTAATTGATGATTATCATTAATATTCCAGTCAAGTCTGGCTAGGAATTTTTTTGAAATCCTTTCTGAATCATAATTCTCCCAAGGACCAGTAGTGTAATTAAATTTATCTTGCAAGAAATTTGAAAGTGTCTGCATTTGTTCGAAAGTAGGTCTAGAAACCTGCGCACTTGCTTGTGGCGAACCTGTAGATGTCCAAGTAGTAGCCGGACTAATGTTCTCTATAGTTTCAACATTCCCAAAGAAAAATAATTTATCTTTAATGATTGGTGCTCCAATTCTGGCACCCCAAATTTTTTCTTCAAATTTTCCAGGTACTACTGTTCTTTCTCCTGCTTTACTTCCTATGAAGTCTTTTTTGTTGCTCCGGAATGAGTTGTATATTGACCCTTCCACCTCATTCGTTCCACTTTTGGTAACCGCATTGATTCCAGAACCTAAAAATCCGGATTGACGTACGTCATAAGGAGCGATATTTACTTGTAATTGCTCAATAGCATCTAATGAAATAGCTGTAGAACCGGTTCTTCCTCCGGCTTGTGAGTCACTACCTAAACCAAAACCATTATTAAAAACAGATCCGTCAATAGTAAAATTGTTCAATCTTGAATCCTGACCACCAAAAGTACCGTTACTACCTGCATTAGCATTGTACTTAGTAATTGCATTTATGGAACGCGCACCTGTTACTGGTACGGCAGTGATTTCTCTGTTAGAAAATTGTTGAGATGCTCCAGTTCTTCCTTTATTGAAATTCCCTTTTGATTTTGTTGAGACTATAACTTCACTCAAAACATTAGACTCTTCCTGAACAACTACATTTACAGTTAAATTATTCCCTAAAGGAGCAGTAATTTCTGTGATTTCAGTTGTTTTGTAACCAATATACGTGACTTTTACAGTGTAAGGTCCACCTGGTCTTATTCCTTGGACAGCATATCCACCATCAGAACCAGTAGTTGAAAAATATTTCGTTCCTGTAGGCTTGTGAACAATTTCTACTGACGCTCCAGGCAAAGTCTCTCCAGTATCTGATTTAACAATACCAGACATAGCAGAACTAGTAACCTGCGAATGACCAACAACTGATAAAAAAATAATTAAAATAAAAATAATTTTTTTCATTTTTGTTTTTTGTTTAGTTTATTAATATTTGGCAAAAATATAACATTTTTCTTTTAATAAGTTAACATAACGTTAAGAATAGCATTTCTCTGATACAGAATTTTTATCTTAAAACAACAATCTCGTTTTTTTTAATTAAAAAAAACGAGATTGTACAATTAAAATCATTTTGTTTTAAACTATTCACACCTAATTACCAATTGCAAATACTAAAAAAATAACACAAATTTAAAAAAAGTGCTCTAACAGCGTTACTTAAACACTAAAAGCCCTGAATTAGCTAAATTCAGGGCTTTTAGTGTTTTATACCTCCATCAAAAACAGAGCAGTAATCTGCCTTAAATGAAAATTGATAAAATCATAAAAATCAGTGACCTATTTACTCCTGTTTATTTTTCAAAAAATGATTCAATAAAAAAGTGGTAGAGCTGTCATGCGTTTCAACCGTTTTTGTATTAATTTCTGTCAAGATAGAATTAGCCAATTGTTTTCCTAATTCAACTCCCCACTGGTCAAAACTAAAAATATTCCAGATCACTCCTTGTACAAAAATCTTATGCTCGTACAAAGCAATCAAAGAGCCCAAGGATTCGGGGGTCAGCTTTTGGATTAAAATAGTATTCGTTGGCTTGTTGCCTGTAAAAACTTTAAATGGCAAAAGGAATTTTGCTTTATCAGCTGAAATTCCTTGTGTATCAAATTCAGCTTGTACTTGTTCCTTGGATTTTCCATGCATTAATGCTTCTGTTTGTGCAAAAAAGTTAGACATTAGTTTATCATGATGATCATAGTCGCCGTATAGCGGAGTTACAAATCCAATAAAATCTGCAGGTATCAGTTTTGTCCCTTGGTGAATTAACTGAAAAAAAGCATGTTGTGCATTAGTCCCCGGCTCTCCCCAAATGATCGTCCCAGTTTGGTAATTGACCGGTTTCCCGTCCCGACCCACACTTTTACCATTGCTTTCCATTGTTCCTTGTTGCAAGTAGGGGGCTAATTTTTGTAAGTATTGCGTGTACGGAATCAAAGCTTCACTTTCGGCACCAAAAAAATTGTTGTACCAAATACTCAATAACGCTAACGTAACCGGCAAGTTTTGATCAAAATCGGCAGTTTTGAAATGGTCATCCATTTCATTGGCTCCTTTTAACAATCCGTCAAAATTATCATATCCTACGGCTAAACTTATCGTAAGTCCAACGGCACTCCATAAAGAAAATCTTCCGCCAACCCAATCCCACATAGGGAATACGTTGTCTGGATTGATTCCAAACGCTGTTACTTTTTGAATATTGGAGGAAACTGCCACAAAATGCTTGGCTACATCCTCTTGAGTAGCGGTTTGTAAGAACCATTTTCTAATGGTCTCAGAGTTGGTCAGTGTTTCCTGAGTTGTAAATGTTTTGGAAACAATCACAAAAAGGGTTGTTTCCGGATTTAGTTTTTTTATGGTTTCATTTACATGATCCCCATCCACATTAGAAACAAAATGAACATTTAAATGATTTTTATAAAATTGCAATGCCTCAACAACCATAACAGGCCCTAAATCCGAGCCTCCTATACCTATATTGACCACATCAGTGAACGGCTTCCCTGTAAAACCTGTTCTTTCTCCTGAAGTGACTTCGTTCGTGAATTTTTTTATTTTGTGTTTTACCTGGTATACCTCTGGGACTACATTGACTCCATCCACTTTTATAACTGCTGTTTCTTTGACCCGCAAGGCGGTATGCAGTACGGCTCTGTTCTCCGTTTGATTGATTGGTGCACCCTCAAAATAATCAGCAATAGCTGTTTTAAGTCCAACTTCATCAGCCAGTTCAAGCAAAAGCTGAATCGTTTCTTGATTGATATTGTTTTTAGAATAATCAATTAAAAAATCATTCCATTTTAAATTAAATTTTTCTGTTCTCTCAGTATCCAATTGAAATAATTCTTGCAAAGATGCTTTTTGCATTTTGGCATAATGTTTTTCAAGTTTCTTCCAAACACTCGTTTCAGTAGGGTTTATAGTATTTAAAGCCATGTGTAAGAATTTCTAGTATTGTTAAAATTTGAGCAAAAATACTCAAATTAGTATTAATGAAAAATGGTTTTGCATTATATTAAACTATAGTAATATAACAAGATCCCAGTGTTTTTTGGGACTAACACTAAGCAACTCGTCTTTTTTGAAAAAACTGTGATGATTTTACAACTGTTATTTACAGGTTAGCCACACTGTCCAGTTCAAATTTCAAGGGCGTTATTTGTGTCAAAAACCGACTTTTATTAGCGCCATTCATAGGTTCTCCACTCGGTAATTTAAGTCTTAATGCATCCACTTGTCTCCCGTTTTTCCAAAATCGATAACATACATGCGGCCCTGTTGCCAGCCCTGTACTCCCAACTAAACCAATGACTTGTCCCTGACTGACCCGTTGACCGCGTCTTACCAAAATTTTTGACATGTGCAGGTATTGTGTAGAATAGGTTCCATTGTGTTTTACTTTTACATAATTTCCATTTCCGGCAGTAAAACCACTTTGCTCCACAACACCGCCAGCGGTAACGGTAATAGGAGTTCCGCGTGGTGCGGCATAATCCGTTCCTTTATGCGCTTTCCATCTGTGCTGAACCGGATGAAATCTACTGTTTGAAAATCTTGACGAAATTCTACTGAATTTTATTGGAGACTTAAGAAAGAAATTTTTTAGTGTTTTCCCTTCTTCATTATAATATTGAATTTTATCTGAATTGGGGTTCTGCGCAAAGGGAAAGGCATAAATAATTTTTCCTCCGTATTCAAAAAAAGAGGCTTCCAGTTCTTCGACTCCGTCATAAACGGAATCATTTATAAAGCGCTCTGTAAACGTTATCGCAAAACGATCTCCTTTTTTGAGTTTCATAAAATCAATAGAATACGCATAAATTTTAGCTATTTTATTTGCTAGAGCCCCTTCAATCTTGGCATTACCCAATGTTGCAGACAAGGATTCTTTCAAAACGCCACCAATGGTGCGTCGCCTAATTGTAATGGGCTTAGTTTTTTTATAAACAACTACCGCTGTGTCCCGCATATCAATAACGTAATAACTCAGCGCATCGGGTTGATAAATAAAAGCCTGTAAATTATGTTTTTTATCTTTGGATCTCAACAACGTAAAAGGCCTGTTGATTCTTATACTTCTTACATCAAACGAATCTCTCACTTTAGCAATAATATCATATACTTTTCGTTTCCCAATATTCTGATTTTGGATAATGGTTCCAAAAGTATCTCCCCTTTCGATAGTATCATTAACGATATTAAAATCCGCAAGAATAAACCCAAACGCACTCTTTTTAGGAACAATTTTCACTACTTTTTCCGGCACGATTTCCTTTTTTTTATTACATGATACTAAAGAAAAAAGTACTATTATAATTATAAATATTTGTTTCAAATCTTGTTTTTTTTATTCAATCTACATTTCTACTCCCCAATTTTCTAATTCGTGGCTACTCCATAATTCCGGGAAGAAAATTCTTCTTTGATATTTTGGATGCATGTATTTTTTCCAGTCACTCCCGCCAGTAGCTTCACCATCGCCTTTACCGCTCTGATCTATATATTTTTTTGCTGTATTAAGGTGTTGCATTACCCAAGTAATATTTACCGTATGGTCATAATGACGCATCGCTTGAACTAGTTCTGGATTTTTCTGATCTGTTTCCGGTAATTGTTTGAATTTTTGCCAAATATTAATGGTGTTGTATTCCTCCATATGAGCTAAGAATTCCTTCTTGTATTTTTTTTCAAACTCCTCCAGTAAAAATGATTTTTTACCGCTTTGATGCTCTTTTCCGGCTGCTTGCCAATACAAATGCTCTAGTGCAAACTCATACGTCGTATTCCTGTCGATGGTATCTCTATAACGATGATCTATCAGATTTATTAGGTCAGTTGATGAAAATTCTATCAAGCGGTATTGCGCACTTTGAAAGCCGCTGGCCGGAGTTAGTGTGTTTCTAAATTTCATGTATTGCTCCACTTCCATTCCATTTCCCATAATATCAAAAGATGTGGTTAACATGTCAAAGTAACGGCTGATTCGCATTAATCGCTCTGTGAAAAATACTGTACTAATGTTTTTACAATAGGAAATTTGCTGCATCTCCCAGAGAATCATTTTAAATATCAATTCATTAACCTGGTGGTACATGATAAAAACCATTTCGTCCGGAAGCGTCGTTCTCTGAATTTGAAGATTCAACAGGGCATCTGTCTGAATATAATCCCAATAGGTGATTGGCTTGGACCACAATAATCCTTCGAGCTGTGTTTCTGTTTTTTGATTTATCGCTTCATATTTAAGCTCAATTTCTTTTAAAATAGCCTCTGAATTGTCTTTAATGCTCATTATTTTTTTGTTTTAAAAGGATTTTTCAATCCTCTGTATCCTTCAATATCTGCTTTGATTGACCCTACTGCCAGACTGGCTTTTATCCTCAGCGGCACTTTATTGTCATCGTCCGAAATCCAGACAGTAAGACTTTCTTGCTCTTTGAAAACGCGTCCTGATTGTACCAAAGGTCTAAAAATCATAGCCGAAACAACGCCAAATTTAGTGGTAATATTTTCTCGTCCAATAAACTTTAGCTTGAATTTAGTAGTTTCGTTATCAAAAAACATATCGATTGCCACTGAATCACCAATTTTCAATTTATCGATAGTAGGATAGTTTCTTAAATAATAAAAGGCAGATAAAATATCCTGAGTGTTTTTTGGAATGTAAAGTGTTTTTTCGGTTTTATGCTTATAATCTTTTACAACAACTCTATTTGTAGATTGGTCAAAAAATCCTTCTTGATTTTTAGTATAGCCCCCTTCATCAATTTTTCGAACAAACTGGTACGGATTTCCTGTTTCCTTATCAATGTAGCTTTCGTATAAATCATTTACTTTAAAGAAAAAACGAGACATCCCTGTGGTGTATCCTTTACCAACAACATGAAACGTTTTTTTGTTGTTTAAACTGGCCTCTTTTACTTCCAGCGTAGCATAACCGGCATTGACTATTCCATAGTGTATCCTGAATTTGAACCACTCACCCACTCCGTAAGCATCTTCCTGAGGAGAATCAAAGCTTACTGTTATAATCAACACAAAGAATAAGAATAGTTTTTTCATCACTTAATTTACCCGTTTATTAACTCTATTAGCAAATTTTGTTCCAAATATATCAAAACAAAAAAACTCAGTCAAATAATGACTGAGTTTTTATGCTATTAACTAACCAAAAAACTATAAACTATGAAATTTATATGAAATCAGGAAGGAAACCACCCCTTCCCTTTTTGCGAGTGCAAAGGTAGTTAACAAACCCACTTATATTTGTTAAAAAAAAAGTTTAACACAACATTTACAAAAAAACATGTTGTTTATTGGTTATTTTTTCACAATATGTAAAAATAATGCTTTTTTACAACGTTCCTCGTAATTCCTGTTCTCGCTCAATTGATTCAAATAGTGCCTTAAAGTTCCCCGCTCCAAAACCTTTGGCACCCATTCTTTGTATAATTTCAAAAAACAAGGTTGGCCGGTCCTGTACTGGTTTTGTGAAAATTTGCAACAAATACCCTTCTTCATCGGCATCTACCATGATGGCCAGTTTCTCGATTTCGTTCAAATCTTCTTTCATCATTTTCATGTGATCGCCCAATCGCTCCGGAATGGCTTCATAATAGGTATGTGGAGGAGCAGACAAAAATTCAATTCCTCTTGCTTTGAGTTGCGATACTGTTTTGATAATATCGTCCGTTGCTATAGCGATATGTTGAATTCCAGGCCCACCATAAAAGTCTAGGTATTCCTCAATTTGTGATTTCTTTTTTCCTTTGGCAGGTTCGTTGATTGGAAATTTGATTCTTCCATTTCCGTTTGACATTACTTTGCTCATCAACGCTGAATATTCCGTATTGATTTGTTTGTCATCAAAAGAAAGGAAATTTACAAATCCCATTACATCTTCATAGAACTTTACCCAAGTATTCATTTCGTTCCAGCCCACATTTCCCACCATGTGGTCGATGTATTTCAAACCTGTTGGTTTCGGATTATACTCGGATTTCCATTCCTTATAACCCGGAAGGAAAACGCCCGTATAATTTTTACGCTCCACAAAAATATGAACCGTTTCGCCGTAGGTATAAATTCCAGAACGTATTACTTCTCCAAATTCATCTTTTTCAACGGTTGGCTCCATAAAAGAACGCGCCCCACGTTTCATGGTTTCTTCGTACGCACTTTTGGCATCTTCTACCCAAAGCGCGGCTACTTTAACACCGTCTCCATGTTTCCTTAAATGGTCATGTATGAGAGAATCTTGTGTTAATGGCGTAGTTAATACAATACGGATTTTATCTTGTTTTAACACATACGACGTTCTGTCTCGCACTCCGGTTTCTAGTCCGGCATACGCCAAAGACTGATACCCAAAAGCCGTTTTATAATAATGTGCGGATTGTTTTGCATTTCCTACGTAGAATTCTACATAATCGGTTCCTAATAACGGAAGGAAATCTTGTGCTCCTTCAAATATTTTTTCGAGTCCGTATTCTACTGATTTTACTTCTTTGCTCATTGTGATTTATTTTTTGATTCGGCATCTCTAGTTTTGGAACGCGGTTGGCGCGGATAAAACAGATGTACAGGGATGTATTAATTTAAAATTATGTTGCTGTTTACTCTAAAGCCCTAGTCCTGATGGTCGAATTGCTCTCGCAACTACCTTTTTCTGGCTTCTTTAGCCAGGAAAAGATAAAGTGTACAGCAGGAAATAGCTTCCTTATTATTATATATACGTGTGATTGCTTCGTTGCTCGCAATGACTTATTCTACCCAAGATTTATAATATTGGCCGTCGTCCAACCCCATCGCTTCTTCGGTGACCATTAAGGGGCGAAAAGTATCAACCATAACCGCTAATTCGTGGGTTTCTGTATGACCAATGCTGCGTTCCATAGCACCTGGCGCCGGTCCGTGAGGAATACCTTTTGGATGCAATGTAATGTGACCTTGCTCTATATTGTTGCGACTCATAAAATCCCCATCTACATAATACAAAACCTCATCACTATCTATATTACTGTGATTGTAAGGCGCAGGAATGGATTTTGGATGGTAATCGTACAATCGTGGACAGAACGAACAAACGACAAAAGTTGAAGTTTCGAAAGTTTGATGAACTGGTGGTGGCTGGTGTACCCGACCTGTTATAGGTTCGAAATTATGAATACTAAATCCGTATGGAAAATTATAACCGTCCCAACCTATTACATCAAAGGGATGCGTGGCATAAACGAATTCATGCATCATTCCTTCTTTCTTGATTTTTATTAGAAAATCACCTTTTTCATCATGCGTTTCTAATTCTGTTGGTAAAATAAAGTCGCGCTCGCAAAATGGCGAATGTTCTAAATGTTGACCTGATTCATTTTTATAGCGTTTCGGCGTGTAAAAAGGAGCAAATGATTCGACGTAAAACAGTCTGTTTTCCGAAGTTTCAAAATCAATTTGGTAAATCATTCCGCGAGGAATAATCAAGTAATCGCCATATTCGAAAGGAATATTTCCCATCATGGTGCGCAATTTTCCTTTTCCTTTGTGTATGAAAATCATTTCATCAGCATCGGCGTTTTTATAGAAATAACTTCGTAAGGATTGTCTTGGCGCGGCTAGTCCTATAATACAATCTTTATTGATCAACATGGCTTTGCGGCTGTCCAGAAAATCGTCCTCCGGCCTTAACTCAAAACCTTTTAGCAGTAATGATTTGATGTTTTTTCCAATGGCAATTTTTGGCTCAACCGAATACGAACGAAGAATTTCCTTGACTTGCGTAGGCCTGTGAACGTGATATAATAAGGAAGAATGGCCATGAAAACCCTCTGTTCCAAAGAGTTGTTCGTAATACAAACCACCATTTGGTTTTTCGAATTGTGTGTGTCTTTTTTGAGGAAAACTTCCTAATTTGTGGTATAAAGGCATGATTTTTTTGTTTAAAAGTGTAACAGATTAAAGTTGAGATTACTTTATAATGTGCTATGATAAATCAAAAAAGGTGCTTACTCAGGATTTCTCTTGATAAGGAATTGAAGATGCTCTAATAAATCTAGCCATTTTGTTTTCATTATAACAAATATCGGAATTATTATCGAAATAAATTACAATTAAAACAAAAACCCAATGCTGAACCATGTAAATCCTTTTGGTTGTTCCGGGGACCAAGAATATTTTATTTCTATAGGTCCAATGACTGTTTCTAAACCATATCCTACGGCATAGCCAGAATATTTTGGAATTGAAACCCAATCCACGGTCTCAAAAATCTGATCTCCAATATTAGCAAAATTTGCCGAAAAATTGATATGATTTTTTTTATAAAACTCGTAATCTATCGTTCCTGTTGATTTTATATAACTATTAGCGGCCACACTTAAATAATCGTATCCATATAAATATTTGAAATTATTAAGCGGATTATACCCATATCCCCCTAAAATAAAATTAAAGAAAGCAACGCTTTCCTGACCAAAAGAAAACCCGGCATCGGTTTGGAATTTTACTGTAGCGTTCTTAAATAAAGTTGCAGCTACACCAAAATCGGCTTTAGCAATAGAAAACGGTTGAAAATCACCCGTGTAATTAGACGACAGCAAATAGGTTTGAATATCACCAGTAAAATACCATCCTTTTTTAGGGAAATATTTATTATCAAAAGAATCAAATTTCATGTAGCCAAAAAGACTGAAGTAATTACTGTTGTCAATTATTGGATTTACATTGGCGAGTGTTTCTGATTTTATTTTTAAATATTTGAGTTCGACTCCGCCTCCTATAAGAAATTTTTGAACAAATAAAGACTGGAAATATGCTTGATTTGTCAAGTCCGTAAAATTTATATTAATCGAATTTATATCAGGATTATTAAACGTTGTACTGCTTATTTCTTTGGCTACATTCCTATTAAATTGGTTGTAATTAGATTTAAAACCAAAACTCAAATTAAATCCATTTTCAATGTAATAATCTAAATTATATCTAATATTATCTCCTAAAACAATATCCAGAGAGGCTATATCATTTTTAAAAAGTGTTTTTTTACGGGTCAAATTTACCAAAACGCCACTTTTGAATAAATTATCATAATGCAGGCCAAATTTTAAATAGGTTTTTGTTGAATTCTCTTCTAAATTTATGTTCAGGTCTACACCTCCTTTATTAGGTTCCAATGAATATGAGATAGAGCTGAAATTTTTGGTTGCATTGATATTATTAATGCCTCTTAATAAATCATCATAGCACGTTTTTACTCCGGGCTTAAATCTTAGCTTCCCTATGACATACTCTTTCGTGTAATTCTTTAATTCATTGCTGTTTATTGATCTTATTTGCAGGCTGTCTGACAGTAGTTTTAACTTGGGTTTTGTATAGGGATTGGACACATCAACAAGTTGTTTGAGTTGTTCATAAATGCCTAATGTTGCTTCCTCCCCTTTTCTTATTATTTCCCTTCCCTTGTCAAATGAGATCACACCATATTGTGTAACGTCTGGTCTAATATAAATATCGGTATCCGTTACATTTCTTTTCATTCGCTCTATAGATTGAAGGTTGGTGATTTGAACCAAAATTTTAGTAGCATCCTTGAGTTGTGTTCGGTCTAATAAATCATTTTGAACATCAACTCCTATAATGATGTCCGCACCTAATTTTCGCACCTCTTCAATAGGATAATTATTAACAACGCCGCCATCGACCAGAATTTTTCCATCAATTTCAACCGGAGAAAATAAGGAGGGAAATGCGGAACTGGCAATCATGGCCTGTGCCAGATTCCCTTTGTTCAATACCACTTGCTCTCCCGTTTCAATATTAGTTCCAATACATAAAAAAGGAATTGGAAGCTGGTTAAAATCTTTGATGTGTCTAACGTTTCTGGTAATTCTGCTCAATAAATTATAATTGTAGATTCCTTTAGACAAAGCTTCTGGAATTCCTATTTTGAATTTGTCAAACGGTAAAACCAAAGCATACAATTCGTCGTTTCTTTTTTCGTAAAAATTCTTAGAAGACCTGGGGATAAAATCATTTATTAATTCATTGAAATCGGTCGCTTGAAAAATAGAATCGATCTGGTTCGCGTTGTAACCTGAAGCATACAACCCTCCAATAACCGCACCCATACTGGTTCCGCCTATGTAATCAATCTTGATACCTGCTTCTTCTAACACCTTAAGGACTCCTATATGAGCAAATCCTTTTGCACCACCACCGCTTAAAACCAAGCCTACTTTGGGTCTTTTTTGCTCCTGCGAAAACACCATCAAACTAGTAAAAACAAGAAATATTAGTGCGATTTTCTTCATAAGCAGCAATTTGGTAGTACTAAAACTGGACGCCATTGGGTATTATTTGTCCAGATTTAGATATTCTAGATTAATCATTGATCTATTGCCTTGTAAAATTCGGTAATTTTTTTGGCTTTAGACACACCTATAACGTCCGAAATTTCTTTTTCTGTTGCTAATTTCAATCTTTTAACACTTTTGAAGTGCTGGATCAAGGTCAGCATCGTTTTTTCGCCAATACCGGGAATGGATTCTATCGAAGAATTCAGTGCTGCTTTACTCCTTTTATCCCGGTGATGCGTTATCCCAAAACGGTGCGCTTCGTTGCGTAATTGCTGGATTATTTTAAGGGTTTCTGATTTTTTATCTAAATATAACGGAATAGAATCACCCGGATAAAAAAGTTCTTCGAGCCTTTTGGCAATGCCAATTATGGCTATTTTTCCCCGAAGACCCAATTCGTCAAGACTCTTCAGCGCTGATGACAATTGCCCTTTTCCACCGTCAATAATTATTAAATTCGGTAACGGTTCCTTTTCGTCCAGCAATCGTTTGTACCTTCTATAAACCACTTCGGTCATTGAAGCAAAATCATCCGGTCCTTCGACTGTTTTAATATTAAAATGGCGGTAGTCTTTTTTGCTGGGTTTTCCATCTTTAAAAACCACACAAGCCGCTACAGGATTTGTTCCTTGAATATTCGAGTTGTCAAAACATTCAATATGTCTTGGCTCTACAGGCAATCGCAAATCTTTTTGCATTTGTGCCATAATCCTTTTTGTATGACGGTCTGGATCTACAATTTGCAGTTGTTTGAGTTGTTCAATTCGGTAAAACTTAGCGTTGCGAATGGATAAATCCAAAATTTGCTTTTTATCTCCTAATTGCGGAACGGTTACTTTTATATTCTCCCCCAAATCAACAGGAAACGGTACGATTATCTCACGCGACAGCAATTGAAAACGTTCCCGCAGTTCAATAATTGCTAATTCCAGTAATTCTTCATCGGTTTCGTCAAGTTTCTTTTTGATTTCCATCGTGTGCGAACGAATAATCGAACCGTGCGAAATTTGAAGGAAATTCACATAAGCCGCACTTTCATCCGAAACTATTGAAAACACATCGATATTAGTGATTTTTGGATTTACAATCGTAGACCGCGATTGGTAATTCTCTAAAATATTTATTTTTTCTTTGATTTTTTGCGCTTCTTCAAAATGCATGTCGGCGGCCAGATTGGTCATCACACGCTTGAAATCCTTCATGCTTTCTTTGAAATTTCCTTTTAGAATTTCTAGAATCGCATCCACTTGCTTTTGGTAATTTTCTAAAGTTTCTAATCCTTCGCAAGGCCCCATACAATTACCAATATGATACTCAAGACACACCTTGAATTTTCCACTTTCAATATTGCTTTTACTCAAATCATAATTGCAAGTTCTAAGCGGATACAACTCTTTGATCAGTTCTAAAATAGTGCTGACGGTTTTGAAACTAGTATACGGCCCAAAATACTCCGACCCGTCTTTGACCATTCTGCGAGTCGCAAATATGCGCGAAAAAGGTTCTTTCTTGATGCACAACCACGGATAACTTTTATCATCCCGCAATAACACATTGTAGCGCGGCTGCAAGGTTTTTATTAGGTTATTTTCAAGTAAAAGGGCATCGGTTTCCGTAGGAACCACAATGTGTCTTATGGTCACGATCTTCTTAACGAGCACATTGGTTTTGGCCGTGTCATGAATTTTATTGAAATACGAAGAAACTCTTTTTTTTAAATTTTTGGCTTTGCCTACATACAAAATTTTCCCTTCCTTGTCGTAATATTGGTATACGCCTGGATTATCAGGTAAGGTTTGGATTTGGAGTTCAAGTGAAGGAAGTAGCATTTTAGATTGATTCTTTTTAATTTAATTTTGCACTCCAAAAATACAAATAACATTTTTCAAAAGCGAAAAATGACGCACTTCTTATTTCTTCCCGAATAATTTTCTAAATTTAGCCTTTAAACTTTCTATGAATATACGAGAACCTAAAAACATAACGATCTTAAAAGAGCCCATCTTACCGGGAGACAGCAAAACCATCAATATGGAAATTGCAAAACTCCATACCATGACCAAACTGAAAATTCCAATAATTGTGGAACGGTCAAAAATCAACGGGCCTACCGTGTTATTCACCGCGGGGCTTCATGGAGATGAAATTAACGGGATCGAAATTGTACGCCAGCTGATTGTACAAAAAATCAATAAACCAAAAACAGGAACCATTATCTGTATTCCCGTGATTAATGTCTTTGGATTCGTGAATCAATCCCGAGAATTTCCAGACAAACGGGACTTAAACCGGGTATTCCCTGGCAGTAAAACGGGCTCACTTGCAAGCCGGTTTGCGTATAATTTACTTAAAGAAATTATTCCACATGTAGATTATGTAATTGATTTTCATTCCGGTGGCGCCAGTCGCTTCAATGCCCCACAAATTCGTATTGTTCCTAATAATCCAGAACTGAAAGCCTTATCGGACATTTTTAACACCTCTTTTACGATGTTTTCAAAAAACATTCCCGGAACTTTTAGAAATTCATGTAACAAATTGGGGGTAAAAATGCTGCTGTTTGAAGGCGGAAAATCCATTGACATAGATGAAGCGGTCACACAGGAAGGAGTTGAAGGTTCTAAACGAATATTGCATCATCTGGGGATGTTAAATGCAAAGAAAAAAACCATAACCCCTGAAAAAGAGACCATTTATATAGAAAAATCCGTTTGGGTCAGAGCCAAATACTCCGGGATGTTTCACGGTCATACTAAAATTGGTAATTACGTAACAAAAGGACAACTCTTGGGCTCGATTTCTGATCCTTACGGAAAGGTTGAACACAAAGTAAAAGCACCCAATTCAGGTTATATTTTTAATGTAAATGATGCGCCCATCGTATACCAGGGTGATGCCATCTACCATCTTTCTCTTTAAATACGAGTATACAATCCATACTTTTGCATCCGGTTCAAAATAATAAAACATGAATAAAACAGCCTTACGGAAAAAATACAAAGCCTTACGGAACTTCCTTTCCGAAAATAAAATCGAGGAAAAGAGTTTGGCTATCGCCAATAAAATACTAGCGATTCCAATTTGGGAGAAAACCTATTTTCATATTTTCCTTCCCATAACAGAACAAAAAGAGGTTAATACAGAATTTATTCTTCACATATTATCTGGAAAAGATAAAGAGATTATTGTTTCCAAAGCTGATTTTGCCACCAGAAAGATGACGCATTTTCTTTTGACTGATAATACCCGAATCAAAAAAAATGAATATAACATTCCCGAACCGGTAGATGGTATTGAAGTTCCTTCTACTAAAATCGATGTGATTTTTGTTCCGCTTTTGGCTTTCGACAAAAAAGGACATCGTGTGGGCTATGGCAAAGGGTTTTACGATACATTTTTATCAGAGTGCAAACCGGATACAATCAAAATTGGACTTTCCTTTTTTGACTCCGAAGAATTGATTACTGACGTTTTTGAAGGCGATGTACAACTGGATTACTGTGTGAATCCGAATCAAGTTTATAAATTTTAATCCGTACTTTTGCAACTGATACAATCCACTTAACTTATGAAAACATTCAAAAATTCAAGATTTGCCGTAAGCGTTATGGTCATTCTTTTTGCAGTTTCCTTTTCAAGCTGCAGTATTCACACTGGAACCAGCAGATCATCCTATAAAGCTAAAAAACTACCTCCAGGTCAAGCAAAAAAAATATATGGAGGGAAAAGCGCTAAACAATATGCCCCCGGACACAATAAAAATTAATACAAACAAAAAAGACTTGCTCAAATCAGGAACAGGTCTTTTTGTATGTTATAAAAAACGTCGAACCTATTCGTGATGAAAAGCTTTATTGTTGAAGAAAATCAAGATTCCAACTCCTGTTGAAATCGCCATATCGGCAACATTAAAAATAGCGTTGAAAAACGTAAATTCTTTTCCGCCCCAAATTGGCAACCAACTAGGTAAATTTCCATGCCAAAAAGGAAAGTAAAACATATCTACCACTCTTCCGTGAAACCACGTTCCATAAGGTTGATCTGAGAATAAAGTAGCCACTTCTTGCTGACTGTCATCAAAAATAATTCCGTAAAAAACAGAATCGATGATGTTCCCAAAAGCACCTGCCAAAATCAATGAGATGGCAACAATTAGATAGTTAGAACTATTTTTCCTTTCTATAGAATCCCATAGCCAGTACCCAATTCCGCCTACAGCAACCAATCTAAAAAGGGTTAAAAATAATTTTCCGTAAACCCCCGGAATTACTGTTCCCCATGCCATTCCCTCATTTTCAATGAAAAGGATTTTGAACCATTTGAATACTTCGACTTCTTCCCCTAAGATAAAATTAGTTTTGATGTAGATTTTAGTGACTTGATCAACAAGCAGTAAAATAAAAATAAGGAGATACGCTTTTCGTAATGACATTTTATAAATTTTAATGGCGCAAAAATAGCAATTTAATCAAAAAAAACGCTCCCAACGGAGCGTTAAATATTGTTTAACTAGTAGTTTATCGTTGCAAGTTCTTTGCTTCAATACTCATTGTAGCGTGAGGGACAATTTTCAATCTTTCTTTCCCGATTAATTTGCCAGAGACTTTACACACTCCGTACGTTTTATTTTCGACACGGAAAAGGGCATTTTTCAAATCCCGAATAAACTTTTCCTGACGAATTGCCAGTTGAGAGTTTGCTTCTTTAGACATCGTTTCGCTTCCTTCTTCAAAGGCTTTAAAAGTTGGCGAAGTATCGTCGGTTCCGTTATTTAAATCATTCATGTATGCACTTTTTATCAGATCTAAATCAGCTTGTGCTTTTTTAATTTTCCCGAGGATTATCTCTTTGAATTCTGCTAAATCAGTATCAGAATATCTTGCAATTTCATCTGTCATCTTATATTATTTTGAAATTAATATCATTGTTTTTATTTCATCAAACGCTATTTCCGTACCGTTTGTTATTTCATCTGCAAACACCAATTCACTGGTTAGTGTTTCTGATTTTATATAGGCTTCATTTTCTAAAATTGCCTGTTCTAAAAGTCCGTTTCTCTTCAGTTGCACTTTAATTTTATCCGTAACTTCAAATCCGGAATCTTTACGAATATTCTGAATTCTGTTTACTAATTCTCTGGCAATTCCCTCTTGTTTTAATGCTGGTGAAATTGTAATGTCCAGCGCAACCGTTATTCCGTTAGCGTTTGCTACTATCCAGCCTTCAATATCCTGTGAGGTAATTTCGACATCTTCTTGTGTTAAAATTACGGTATTTCCTGCAATAACAATACTTAGACTTCCTTCCTTGTCCAATTGACTAATTTGTGCTGCAGAAAACCCCTGTATTTCCTTAGAAATCATCCCCATATCCTTTCCGAAACGGGGTCCAAGCGCCTTAAAATTAGGCTTAATTTGTTTTATCAAAACACCGGAAGCATCATCCAAAAGTACGATTTCCTTCACGTTTACCTCTGCTTTTATCAGGTCAGAAACAGCCTCAATTTCGACTCTTTGGTTGTCGTCAAGCACCGGAATCATTACCTTTTGCAACGGCTGACGCACCTTGATCATTTCCTTTTTTCGGAGTGATAAAACCAATGATGAAATGGTTTGTGCTTTCTGCATTTTGCTCTCTAACATTTTATTAACATAGTTTTCAACCGAAATTGGAAACTCGGCCAAATGTACGCTGTCATATTTTTCCGACTGTGTTGCTACAGTTAAGTCTCTGTAAAGTTTGTCCATGAAGAACGGAGCGATTGGTGCACCAAGTTTACTTATGGTTAACAAACACGTATATAAAGTTTGATATGCCGCGATTTTGTCTTGTGCGTATTCTCCTTTCCAGAAACGTCTTCTGCACAAACGAACGTACCAGTTACTCAAATTTTCCTGAACAAATTCAGAGATTGCGCGAGCCGCTTTCGTTGGCTCATAATCTGCATAATAGCTATCTACATCTTTTATCAAAGTATTCAATTCAGAGATAATCCATTGATCAATTTCAGGTCTTTCGTTTAATGGAATCTCTGCTTCTTCATATTTGAAACCATCAATATTGGCATACAAACTAAAGAACGAATACGTATTGTACAAGGTTCCAAAGAACTTTCTACGAACTTCCGCAATTCCTTCTAAGTCGAATTTCAAATTATCCCAAGGATTCGCATTCGAAATCATATACCAACGCGTTGCATCTGGACCGTATTCTTTTAATGTTTCAAATGGATCAGCGGCATTGCCTAAACGTTTAGACATTTTTTGTCCGTTTTTGTCTAAAACCAATCCGTTAGAAACTACATTTTTGTACGCTACTTTATCAAAAACTAATGTCCCAATGGCATGTAAAGTATAAAACCAACCACGCGTTTGATCCACTCCTTCAGCAATGAAATCAGCAGGGAAATCCTTGTTTGCGTCTATTTTATCTTTATTTTCAAAAGGATAATGCCATTGCGCATAAGGCATGGAACCAGAATCGAACCAAACATCAATCAAATCCGCTTCACGCGTCATCGGTTTTCCGGAAGCAGAAACCAAGGTGATTTCGTCGACTACATTTTTATGCAAATCAACTAAATCGTAATTGGATTCAGCCATATTTCCAATTTCAAAACCTTTAAAAGGATTTTCTTTTTGGAAACCTGCAGCGATAGATTTTTCAATTTCGTTGTATAATTCTTCAACAGAACCAATTAAGATTTCCTCTTGTTTATCTTCAGTTCTCCAAATTGGCAATGGAATTCCCCAGAATCTGGATCGCGATAAATTCCAGTCATTGGCATTTTTTATCCAGTTTCCAAAACGTCCTTCTCCAGTCGATTTTGGCTTCCAGTTAATCGTTTCGTTCAGTTCGAACATTCTGTCTCTAACCTCCGTGATTTTTATGAACCAGGAATCCAATGGATAATATAAAATCGGCTTATCGGTTCTCCAGCAATGCGGATAACTGTGCACATATTTCTCTACTTTGAAGGCTTTGTTTTCTTCTTTTAATCGAATGGCAATTTCAACATCTACGGAACGTTCCGGTGCCTCGCCATCGTTATAATACTCATTTTTCACATATTTACCGGCATATTCGCCCACATGTGAGGTGAATTTTCCTTGTAAATCTACTAAGGGAACCGGAGTTCCATTTTCATCCAGCACCAACATCGGCGGGATTTCTGGCGTAGCTTCTTTTGCTACTCTTGCATCATCAGCACCAAAAGTAGGTGAGGTATGTACAATTCCTGTTCCATCTTCGGTAGTTACAAAATCTCCTGAAATTACTCTAAAAGCATTTTCAGCATTTTGATATGGAAGCACCAATGGCATTAATTGTTCGTACCGAATGTCAACTAAATCAGCTCCTTTGCATTCTGCTAAAACCTGATACGGAATTTTCTTGTCGCCTTCTTTGAAATTTTCAAAATCAGCAGGTTCTGTACTTTCAAAGAACCCTTTCCCGAATTGTTTTGCAACTAATTTTTTAGCCAAAATCAATGTTGCCGGACGAAATGTATATTGATTGAATGTTTTTACTAAAGCATATTCAATTTTTAGACCTACAGTCAAAGCGGTATTACTTGGCAATGTCCAAGGCGTTGTCGTCCAAGCGAGGAAATAAAAATCCCCACCCCAACCCTCCCTGAAGGGGAGGGAGTTGAGTCCGAATGCTTTGTAAATATCATTCTCTTCTCCCTCTCCTTTGGAGAGGGCTGGGGTGAGGAATTGTGCCACAACAGTCGTATCCGTTACATCACGATAACTTCCTGGCTGGTTGACTTCATGAGATGACAATCCTGTCCCTGCTTTTGGGGAATAAGGCTGAATAGTGTAACCTTTGTACATCAAATCCTTGTTGTAGATTTGTTTCAAAATCCACCAAACCGTTTCCATGTATTTGGATTTATAGGTCACATACGGATCTTCCATATCAACCCAATAGCCCATTTTTTCGGTCAAATCATTCCATACATCCGTATAACGCATTACGGTTTTTTTGCACGCTTCGTTGTATTCTTCGATGGAAATGGTTTTTCCAATATCTTCTTTGGTGATTCCCAATTCTTTTTCGGTTCCTAATTCCACCGGCAAGCCATGCGTATCCCAGCCGGCTTTACGCTTTACTTGAAACCCTTTTTGAGTTTTATATCTGCAAAAAATATCTTTAATGGCGCGTGCCATTACGTGGTGAATTCCCGGTAATCCATTTGCCGAAGGCGGCCCTTCAAAAAACACGAATGGGGTGTTTCCTTCACGAGTGGTTACACTTTTCTCGAATATGTTTTCCTTCTTCCAAAAATCAAGTACCTCTGACGCTACAGTTGGTAAGTCAAGTCCTTTGTATTCAGTAAATTTTGTGCTCATTTTATCCTTTTCTAAATCGAGGTGCGAAAGTAAGGAATAGTTATGAATTATGAGTTATGAGTTACGAGTTTTTGCGTGAGAGATGGAAGCGGCATCCTTTTATGGAGTTTACGGAATAAAAGATACAGCGGACAGCCCGACCCGGAGTTTTTACGTAGGGGCACGCCCAAGATTTTAGGAGAAAACCTCTTTTAAAACATCTAGTGATTTTGGTTTTCTAAAGCCGTCCAAGTGAAAACTGTAGTAATCGATCAGTATTCTTAAAACGATTTGCCGTTCGATGACATGAAATATCTTTTGACTGTTATCAAATTTTAAATCAATCAGTTTTTTAAACAAATTGCTTTCGTGTTCTGTGAGCGAACTGATGGCATGAAAAGGTGTAAAAATTCCTTCGTTCATTTCGAAAAAAGGCATATCCATATCGGAAATGTCAGGATAAAAGCCTAAATATTTGGTGGTTTCTAATAATAGGATTAGGTGAAAATTGGCAGTTTCATCATGATTGTCCAGCCAATGCAAAGCAGCTTCAAGGAAATTAAAAAGAGGCTCATTTTCTTCTTCTTCATGGATCGAATGGTGCAGCATTTCGGAGATAAACATCACGATCGTACTCTTATAAATATCCGAATGTATCGAATGAAAAGGAGTCCCGATTTTTATTTCCTTGAAATTTTCTAAAGCACCTTTGTTTTTATGAACTGCTTCAATTTCGAGAATGGTTAAGGGTTGGAAATAAGCGATTTTTTGATTTGATTTTCGACTCGAAAAAGCATCTCGAACAAAGTACGATTTCAAGCCATGTGACAGCGTAAAACATTTAACAATCAAGCTTTTTTCTTGAAATTTTAAAGATGAAAGGACGATGGCTTTGGTTTTTACGAGCACAATTTTAATTTAAAGATTGAAAAATTTAAAGATTGAAAATTCATTCCTTTAGATTATCTAATTATCATTACTTTTTTGACCTTGGTCTCCACTCCGTCTTGTGCCGAAATAAAAATCATATACACCCCGGAAGCCACTTTATATTTCCCAAAGGCGGTGGTATCCCATTCTATTGTTCCGCCTTCGGAAGTGGTTTCATAAACCAGATTTCCTCCAATATCAGTGATTTTAATGTTGGCTTTATCCAGTAATCCGGCAATTTTAACGGTTCCTTGGTATTCTGGTCGAACCGGATTTGGATACACATACGCGTTACTTAAATCATCATTAGCAGCAGTTGCAATTCCTTTGAAAGAAATCAGCCCTTTTGCAGTAGCAATAAAAACTTCGCCCGTAGCACTATTGATCTCAATGTCATTGATCACATTGCTGGGCAACGGCGAGTTGCTTATTGTAAAATGATATTTGGTTTCCTGACCGTTTGGCGAGACTAAAAACAAACCGGAATCAGCCGTTCCAATCCATTTGTTATTGGCACCATCTACAGCAATATCCGTAATAAACTGTTCGTATAACAATTCTTGGGCCAGATTATCGTCTGTAATAATTATGGGATTGGTCGTCATCTGGTCATCCGATTGAAAACTACTTACATTTGACAAAATTCGCAACCCTTTTGTAGTACCGATCCAGAGCTGGTTTCTGGTATCTATTGCGATAGTTCGAACATCCGAAACTGGTAAATTCCCCAAATCGGCGCCTGTTGTTATTTTTTTAAATTTAGTGTTACTTTCGTTAAAACCAATCACACCATCACCGCTCGTAGAAAGCCATTTGGTTCCATTTCTATCTATTGCAATTGTCCCAAAATTATTATCATTTGGTGAGTCCAAAATAGCATCCATCGCATAGCTTTGCCATTGACCCGATGGCCTCAAGACTTTCAATCCGTTTTTTATTCGGCTATTGGTAACCCAAAGATTTCCTGTTTTGTCAAATGCGGTTCCATTAATCCTGATGTCTTTATAATTAGGCCCCGCAAAGGTTAATGACTCTAAGCCGCTATTGGTTTGATTGTACAAAATTTTTGGTATGTCATTTTCTATTTTCAACAGTCCGGAGAAAAAAGAACTGGCATACACTTCGTTTTCATTGCTTGGATTAACTATAATTCTGGTCATTGATTGCGCTCCTAAAACTGCTTCATACGGAATATTCAACCATCCTGTGGCGCTAAATTTACTAATCCCATAACCATCTAACGGATAAGGATTATAATCGGACGTATAATCTCCGTAAACCACCCAAAGCGAGCTGGGCGCCACCTGAAGCGAAAAGATATTGTTTCTTGACGGACCAATGGGTGTTATGTTTTCAAAAGTTACACCCAAAGAAAGCCTAGTGGTAGTCAATCCGTTTTCTTTTGTTCCAATAAAAACAGTGTCTCCTATTACAGTAGCACACGTAAAACTAATATTGGGTTCCGGCAGTTGATTGGTGTTTATTTGACGTACCAATGCCATTTGGTTATTATAAATATATATACTGCTTAAAGTTGTAACTACTAAATAACCATCCGATGTTCTCATATCCAATGCAGGTTGAGACAGCCGGACAGATCCCGCAAACGAATCTGCATCCGAATTAAATTTATGAATGTATCCTGAAGCGTCCACAGCATACAGATTTGAACCTACGGTTGTGATGCCAGACCAGATTCCAGAGGCTATTGTGGTCCATTGGCTAAAATCGACTAGATTCTTATTAGAAACAGCAGCCCTTCTTATTCCATTATTTGTGGCAGCATAAATAAAACCATTGTACAATGCGGTTTGGCTCACACTGATTTCGGCACCGGCATTCCCAATAAAATAAGTGTCTCCAAATTGCATGGTAGCCAAATTAAATTGGACAATACCAAAATCACACGAGAGATAAGCTATTCCTTCAAATTCCATAAAATGGTTGATTTTCTTTATATTCGAAGGAAGTTGTTTGTTGATAATATCGACTATATTGAGCATGCTTCCATCGGCTTCATTAATCACGATTAGCAGTCCGTTTTCATATCCTACAATTGTTTTATTCGAGGCCGTACTATGAAATACCGATGAAATGGTTTGTCCAGAGAGTCCGTCTACTGTATTGGTGGTTTTGATTATATTACTGGTTGTGTTTTTAGAAAACAACGCATTTTCAGAAGCAGCAAAAACGGCTGTTGCAGATACGGACATATCTTTTATTTCATTATAGGAGAAATATCCCTGCCACGACAAATCGTTTTGAGCAAAACCCATTTGCACAAAAAGTAGCAGTAAAAAAAATAAAATACTCTTGTTCATTATCTGTATGACTATTGGATTACAAATATAGAACAAACGAAAGTCTTAGCATTTTGTTACACACAAAAAATGCCTTCTGTCCAGAATAAAGACAAAAGGCATTTTATACAATAATTAAAGCTGATTTATACTACTCCTTGTGCCAGCATAGCATCTGCTACTTTTACAAATCCGGCGATGTTTGCTCCTTTTACATAGTTCACATATCCTTCTTCGTCCGTACCATATCTTTTGCATTGATTGTGGATTCCTACCATAATCTCTTTTAGTCTGGTATCTACCTCTTCACTGGTCCAGTTTAAACGAATCGAGTTTTGTGTCATCTCTAACCCAGAGGCTGCTACACCACCTGCATTTGCTGCTTTACCTGGTGCAAAAAGGACTTTTGCGTTTAAGAATTCTTTAATTGCTTCTAACGTACATGGCATGTTTGCTGCTTCGGTTACACAAAGAACTCCATTTGCAATTAAGTTTTTTGCATCCTCCTCGTTCAGCTCATTTTGAGTTGCGCAAGGAATGGCAATATCTGTTTTTACTTCCCACACACTCTTACCTCTGTGGAAAGCGGCATTTGGATATTTTTCTAAATACGCTTCGCATCGGTTATCGCCTCTTGCTCTCATCTCTAGCATAAAGTCAATTTTTTCTCCTGAAATACCTTCCTCATCATAAATATACCCATCCGGACCTGAAATAGTAACTAATTTCCCGCCAAGGTCATTTACTTTTAAGGCAACTCCCCAAGCTACATTTCCGAATCCAGAAATGGAAACCGTTTTTCCATTGATACTTTGACCTATGGTTTTAAGCATTTGTTCCGCAAAATAAACCACGCCATATCCAGTTGCCTCCGGTCTGATCAAAGAACCTCCATACGCCAGGCCTTTACCGGTTAACACTCCAGTAAATTCATTTTTTATTCTTTTGTATTGACCAAATAGATACCCAATTTCTCTGGCTCCAACACCAATATCTCCTGCAGGAACATCTAATTGTGGCCCAATGTGTCTGCACAATTCCGTCATGAAAGACTGGCAAAAACGCATCACTTCACCATCTGATTTCCCTTGTGGATCAAAATCCGACCCTCCTTTTCCCCCGCCCATTGGCAAAGTAGTCAGACTATTTTTGAATACTTGTTCAAATGCTAAAAATTTAAGCACTGATAAATTTACCGTATGGTGGAAACGTATTCCACCTTTGTATGGTCCGATTGCTGAATTCATTTGAATTCTAAAGCCCCTGTTAACCTGTATTTCACCAATATCGTTAACCCACGGAACACGAAATATAATCGACCGTTCTGGTTCAGCTATTCTGAGAAGCAAATTTTTTCCGTCGTATTTTTTCTGTTCTGCAATAAATGGGATTACAGTTTCAGCAAATTCCCTAACAGCTTGAATAAATTCCGGTTCATTTGGATTTTTGGCTTCAACTTGAGCCATAAATTCATTTACTTTTAGTAACATAGATTATAAATAATTGATTAAGAAAACGATTTCGTTAAACTATACAAAGATACATTTTATAAAAATATTCAGACTTAATTTTTCTACTTTATCAATAGAATTATTTTTTTATTACCCATTTGCAATCAATTATGTATAAGATCTACCATTTAATCTAAAATCACTATGACTTTCGTAAGTAAAATAAGGATTTGTAAACTTATTTATAATTTTATTTTTATTAGTGAATGATGTTTTTATATATTTGTAAGGATTAGAAAATTTAGCCCCCTAATGATCAAACAAATAACCCTGCTTACCCTTTTGTTTTTTGGGTTCTTACCTCATTCTAATGCACAATTCGGTGGTTTTTCACATGAAATAGGAGTGATTGCTGGGCCTGTTGCTTTTCAATCTGATTATGGGGAACGAAATGACCTTTCAACAAACTCAGGAAATACAGGTATAGGAATAGGAATTATCCATTATTTGAATTTTTCTTATAAAGCAGATTGTAATTGTTACACCCCTGAAACGTATTTTAACGACCACTTTAAATTAAGAAGTGAGCTATCATACAATAAAACCTCCTTAAAACACTTTGGCAAATGGGTCGCTTCAGAGAAAACCTCACTGGATGCAGATCAATTGCGTGCAATGACGGGAAGCACAGCCGTTACTAACATTGGGATGCAACTTGAATATTTTCCCTGGAGTATTCGTGATTTCAGTGCCCGAACAGGAAGTTTAGGACCTTTTATAAGCCTTGGCGGGCAATTTAGTTATTACAATGCAAAAGCTTCGTCCTCACTAGGTACTTTGGGAACACCATTAACTACATTTCCCAAATATTTGACCCCAACTGATGGACGTCCCTATGGGTTTTCCTCAGAAAGTGGGGCTGTCTGGTCCATAGTATCCAGCGTGGGAACCCGTTATAAATTATCGCCATTATCGGATTTAATGGTCGACTTAAGAATGCAGTATTATTTTTCCAACTGGGTAGATGGTTTAAATCCTAATCCGGAAATCTATAAAGAAAACAAAGCAAACGACTGGCTTGTCTGGTTTAATGTAGGTTATATTTATTATTTGCAATAATAATGGCAATACTTTTACACAACAAACCCCCAACTCTAAATTAGAATTGGGGGTTTGTTTTTATTTTAAAAAAACCTTACGCTAAGGCTTGTTTCAAATCTTCCAGTAGATCTTCGATATCTTCGATTCCTACGCTTAACCGGACTAAATCATCTGTGATACCAACTGCTGCCCGTTTGTCTTCCGGAATTGATGCGTGAGTCATCAAAGCCGGATGATTTGCTAATGATTCTACACCTCCAAGGGATTCTGCAAGGGTAAATACGTTAATTTTTTCTAGAAAAGCAATAGCATCTTCTTTTTTACCAGAAACAAAGGTAAACGAGACCATTCCTCCATAACCGCTCATTTGCTTTTTTGCAATTGCATGAAACGGATGGCTTGGCAATCCTGGATAATACACCGTCTTTACTTTTATATGATTGTCTAAAAAATCCGCTACTTTCTCTCCATTCTGACAATGTCTTTCGACACGCAAATGCAACGTTTTTATTCCTCTAAGCACTAAAAAACTATCCATTGGCCCTAATGTAGCTCCAGTTGCAAATTGTTGAAAATGCAATTGTTCCCCAAGCGCCTCCTCTTTTACAATTAAAGCTCCCGCAATTACATCAGAATGACCGCCAAGATATTTCGTGGCCGAATGCATGACAATATCAGCACCTAAGTCTAATGGTTTTTGTAAATAAGGCGTTGCAAAAGTATTATCAACTGCGAAAAGTATTTTCTTTTCTTTGGTGATTTTAGCAATTTCCTGAATATCTGCTAATTTCATCAAAGGATTTGTTGGCGTTTCTACCCAAACTAATTTTGTGTTTTCAGTTATCAATGACTTGAATTTCTCTATGTCATTCATATCCACAAAATGAAATTTTATTCCGGAATCTTTGTAAATACGGGTAAACATGCGATAGGTTCCTCCATATAAATCATCCATTGCTATAATTTCATCCCCTGCCTTGAAAGAACGCAAAACACAATCTGTAGCCGCTAACCCTGAAGAAAAAGCCAATGCTCGGGTTCCGTTTTCAATACTTGCTAATGCATTTTCCAGTGCGGTTCTGGTAGGATTTGCAGCTCTGCTATATTCATAATCCGGATTTATAGGTTGTCCGGGACTTGTTTGTGCAAATGTAGATGTTTGATATACCGGTGGCATAACGGCGCCTGTGCTTGGGTCATGGTGTTGTCCACCGTGAATCACTTTAGTATTAAATTTCATATGTAGATAATATTTGTTTTTGTAGGAATATGGTATCGCCAGATCTTCATTGGTGTTTGAGACAGCTTCTGTCATGGCGATTTCATATCTTCTAATTTTAAAATGCTCGATTGTTTTACAAATTTACCGTTTAATTCATTCTTACCAAGCCTCAAGTAGGTACCACAGTATTTAATTATCTATTACAAGATGAAATACACTGTCTTATTTTCACTTATCCTTTTTTCTGTCACACGTTGCTCTAATGAATTAGTTTTTGAATACCAGAATTTTGTAACGACAACTACATTACCCTGCAAAAAGCCATGTCCTACAATAAGCTTAAAAATCCCAATAGCTAAAGAACTCCCAATTGTAGCAGACAGCATTAATAAAAAAGTATTTTCTGTACTGAATAAAATTATTTATTTTGGCAAAAAGCCATACACTGCATCAAATTACAAGGGACTAACGACTGTTTTTATTGGTTCCTACGAAAAACTCCAAAACGATTTTCCGAATGATACCTTTGGATGAGAAGCTCAGGTTGAAGAAAGCATAAAATTCAAATCTGAAAATATTTTAAATTATAAAAGCATGTCTGACCAACAGTCTTTCGGTTTAATTTACTCCAACAGAGGTCTTTTGGGAATCTGATTCTAAAAACACGAGGACAACTTGTTTTTAGAATCAAAAATTCAATTAGTCTATAGCTTTAATTCGGGATACCATCAGGGCTATCAAGAATCCAAAAATACCTATAAATGCGAATGAAAATCGCAGACTGGATAACTCAGCGATGTACCCTATAATAGGCGGACCCATCAAAAATCCAAGAAAGCTTACGCTGGAAACTGTGGTTAGGGCTACGCTGGGAGAAACGTTTGGTGTTTTCCCGGCAACACTATATACAGTAGGCACAATAGTAGAAACGCCTAGTCCTACAAACATAAAAGCGAGGGTTGCGGGAATAATAAAAGGAAAAAGTACTGCTGTAAAAAGTCCTGCCGAAATCATGATACCACTTATTTGTAAGACTCTTTTTCTTCCAAATTTACGGATCAGTCCATCCCCTAAAAAACGCCCACCTGCCATCATAATCATAAAAGAAGTGTATCCCAAAATCACTAATGGTCCGGGTGCTTTAATAACATCTTTGAAATAGACGCCGCTCCAGTCAAACATAACACCTTCACTGGCCATGCAACAAAAGCCAATGACACCAAGCCAAATTAAACCGCTATCTGGTTTTGAAAACATTTTTTTCTTCTCGACTTGGATCGTTTCTTTGGCTTTGACCAAAAAATTATAATTAAATGCCATCATCAATAGTACTATTCCGGCAACAATCAAAAAATGAACATACGGAGTCAACTCAAATGCCAGCATACCCAATCCTACTAAAGCACCTGTAAATCCGGCAAAACTCCACATCCCATGAAAAGAGGACATAATTGTTTTTTTGAAAAGTACTTCTGTGTAAACACCCTGTGTATTCACGGCTATGTTAGACAAGTTTCCAAAAATTCCAAACACGAATAATCCCAATGACAATTGCCAAGCCGCAACAGCCAAGCCCAAGTTTGTCAAGCTAAAAACATAAAAAAGCAAGGAAAAAATCAAGATCCGATGACTGCCAAAACGAGTGACCAATTTACCGGAAAAAGGCATCACCACCAGTTGTCCTAGTGGCAAAGCAAATAAAATACTCCCTAAATCCCCTTCGCTTAGGTGCAATGCTGTTTTAATATCCGGAATTCGGCTGGCCCAAGTAGCAAAACACAAACCCATACCAAAATAGAACATAGAAACTGCCCAACGAATTCTTTTCAGATACGAAATCTTAGCATCTTTATATGTTTTCTTGAATTTAGCTTTCGTTTTTGACCTTCCTAAAAAGTTTAAATCTATCAAAGTGATTTGTTTTAGAATTTTATTGTGCCAAAATTACAAAAAGCAACGATTGGTTGTGTCAGAGCCACACATTTGATGCAAGCTACAACGTTATTGTTCATAAAAAGTAATTCCCGCGAATTCACTAATTTTCACAAAAGTTTAAAAAAATTAGCGAATTCGCGGTAGATTTTATAGGTCAATTGCTTTTTTTTGAGCGCTACTCTCAATCGCCGCTTCAATAATTCGCATAACCTGAACACCCTCTTGTGCCGTAACCGGTTCTATAGATTCATTTGTAATCGAATGATAAACGCCGTCAAAAAAGTCATAATAATTCCCTTGAAGCGTAGGTGTGATTTCCTGAACCGTTTTGCCTTTTATTTCCGTGTGTAACAACCCTCTTTTTTCAACTGATTCCGTTCCCCAAACATCCAGATTGGGTTTCATTCCTAATTTTAATTCGTCTTCCTGTACATCGCCACGCGGTTTCAGGAATGACCCTTTTTTTCCATGAATAATATAAGCGGGAATCGCTTCCCGGACAAAAAAACCCGCTTTTAATCGGACACGAAAGTTAGAATAATACAGTAAAATATCGATATAATCATCAACCAAAGAATGTTCCCGTGTGATCCGGATGTCAGCAAAAACAGATTGTGGCAATCCAAACAAGCACAAGGCCTGATCGATTAAATGTGGCCCTAAATCCTTGAGAATTCCAGCACCGGAATTGGCGGTTTCTTTGTGTTGTTTTGGACTCAAAAGCGGATTGTACCGATCAAAATGGATTTCGGCTTCTATAAGATCTCCCAAAACTTTCTCTGAAATGATTTTTTGTACGGTCTTGAAATCGCTGTCCCATCGTCTGTTTTGAAAAACAGCAAGCTTCAGTCCTTTTTCTTTGGCGATGGCCGCTAATTCCTGCGCTTGGGCAACGGTTGTGGTAAAGGCTTTCTCGACAATGGCGTGTTTCCCGGCCAACAGCACTTTTTTCGCATATTCGTAATGTGTCTCTACAGGGGTATTGACTACCACCAGATCAAGATCATCCTCTAATAGCTCTTCCATCGTGGCATAACTTTTTACCGAAGGATAATCTTGATGAATCAATTTTTTACTTCGTTCCCAAGAACCAAGCAGCTCAAATCCGGGATGAAATTCTAAAAAAGGAGCATGAAATACTTTTCCGGACATTCCGTAGGAAAGCAAAGCTGTTTTTATTTTTTGCATGGTAGTAATTTTCAAATTATTGGCGTATCATTTTTAAACATGTAAGTACTGTACGTTTTTAAAATTTAGAGGAGTACTATAAATTCTTCTCAACTCATTATCTTTTCAAAATAAAGATTCTTGTTTTTTTAAGCATTTAATGAATTTAAGTTCATAGAAGAATTAAAATGCCTTTATACAGTGTCACTTTATACTTTTTAAAAGTAAAACGTATTTGACTTACCTGTTTCAAAATCTTACTTTTTAGCTCTTTCGTATTGTTTTGGCCATTCGATCTCCGCCTTCAAGTCATGGGCAAATATCAATCCTAAATTTGGATTTCTCAGGGACTCTCTGGCAAATAACACTAAATCCGCTTTACCTGAAGCAACAATCTCCTCGGCTTGGGCGGCAACAGTGATTAAACCTACGGCGCCAGTCCGGATTCCGGTTTCTTTTTTTATGCTTTCTGCAAAAGGGACTTGGTAATTTGGTTCCAACGGAATTTGTTGGTGCGAAACTAATCCTCCCGAAGAAACATCAATCAAGTCCACTCCTTTTTCTTTTAGTATTTTCGAAAGTTGTACAGATTCCTCAGCATTCCACCCGCCTTCTGCCCAGTCTGTTGCCGAGATTCTAACGAATAAAGGCAAGTTTTCCGGCCACTCAGCTTGAACTGCTACAACGACTTCGAGTGTCAATCGGATTCGGTTTTTGAAACTTCCACCGTATTCATCGGTTCTAAAATTAGACAAAGGCGAAAGAAACTGATGCAACAAATACCCGTGTGCGGCATGGATTTCCATCACTTGAAAACCTGCTTGAAGCGCTCTTTTTGTGGCTGATTTAAAGTCGGAAACTACTTTTTGAATTCCTGTTTGGTCTAATGCAATTGGTATTGCTTCATTGTCATGATAGGCTACAGCACTTGGCGCTACTGGATCCCAACCGTCTTGTATTTTAGCTACTTTTCTACTTCCGTTCCATGGTGATGCGGCGCTGGCTTTTCTTCCGGCATGTGCCAATTGGATTCCGGGAATTGAATTCTGACTGATGATAAATTGATTAATTTGCTGCATTTTTTCGATTTGTTCGTCTTTCCAAAGTCCCAAATCGCCCGGAGAAATCCTGCCTTCTGGAGAAACCGAAGTCGCTTCCTGAATGATTAATCCTGCGCCTCCGCTGGCGCGACTTCCCAGATGCACAAGATGCCAATCATTAGCAAAGCCATCATGAGCAGAATATTGGCACATAGGAGAAATTGCAATTCTATTTTTAAGCGTGATGCTTTTTATTTGGAGTGGAGAAAATAATTGAGATGACATAGTAGTAATTTAAGTATGTAATTAAAATAAAGACAAAGGGAATTTCCTTTTAAAAAAAGTAAAGTTACGGGACAGCAGCGAAACGAGGGACTGAATTTTCATTAATTAACAAACATTTAAAACGGTATGGAACAATTATTGCAAAATATACAAATAGAAAACCCTACTTTTGTGAGTTTTAAAATCTAAATTAATAAGAGGATAGGATTGCTTCACTCCTCGCAATGACAAATAAATGGACATAGTTATCAAGCTTTCTCAATTTTTATTGAGCTTATCATTACTGATTATACTTCACGAATTAGGACATTTCATTCCTGCTAAATTGTTTAAAACCAGAGTCGAAAAATTCTACCTATTTTTTGATGTCAAATATTCCCTTATCAAAAAGAAAATTGGCGAAACTGAATACGGTATCGGATGGTTGCCTCTTGGCGGTTATGTGAAAATTTCCGGAATGATTGATGAAAGCATGGACAAGGAACAAATGGCCTTGCCTCCGCAACCCTGGGAATTTCGCTCTAAACCGGCTTGGCAACGTTTGATTATTATGTTGGGAGGCGTTACCGTAAATTTTATTTTGGCTTTCATTATATATATCGGAATGGCATTTGCTTATGGCGATATTTTCATAGCAAATGCGGATTTGAAAGATGGTTTATTGATTGAAAATAAAGCGATGCAAATTGTTGGTTTCAAAACCGGTGATCATATTTTATCTGTTGATGGTGAAAAAATTACCCGATTTGACAATGATCTAACCATGAAGGTTATTATGGCAAAACAGATTCTTATTGAAAGAAATGGTGCGGAACAAGCAATCAAAATGCCAAATGACTTTGTAGACCAATTGTCAAAACAGGAAAAAGTACCATTGGTATCGATCCGAATGCCGTATGCAATAACATCTATCTCCGAAGGATCTTTGAACACTGCCCTGCAACCTAAAGATATTATTACTTCATTAAACGGACAGTCCACAAAATATTTTGACCAAGTAAAATCTGTTTTAGAAAAAAACAAGAATAAAACAATTGCAGCCACTGTTTTAAGAGATGAGAAAGAGATAAAAGTACCTGTTGTTGTTTCTAGCAAGGGAGAATTAGGGATTACTGTTGGGTCATTAGGAATGGCTTCACTTGAAAAACTGGGCTATTACAAAATTAGCAAACAAGAATTTGGTTTCTTAGAATCTATTCCGGTCGGGATTACTAAAGGAAAAGATCAATTAGTAGGATACGGAAAACAGTTGAAAATGATTTTCAATCCGGAGACTAAAGCGTACAAACAAGTGGGAGGTTTCAAAGCCATCTTCGACATTTTTCCTAATACTTGGAGCTGGGAAGTGTTCTGGAACATCACGGCATTGTTATCCATAATGCTAGGTGTAATGAACTTATTGCCTATTCCGGCACTTGATGGAGGTCACGTCATGTTTTTATTATATGAAATCATTAGTGGTAAAAAACCAAGTGACAAATTCCTAGAGAATGCGCAAATGGTTGGTTTCGTATTACTTATAACACTGTTACTATTTGCTAACGGAAACGACATTTACAAGGCAATTGTAGGGAAGTAAAAAAAATTAAAAAAAGTTTTATTTTTGCTTGCAGAAATCAAATTAAGCCCTATATTTGCACCGCTTTACAAGTGAAATAAACTTCATTAATAAGCACACAAAAACGTTCATTCAATATTAGAATAAAGACATATAGTTTCCTTCTTAGCTCAGTTGGTTAGAGCATCTGACTGTTAATCAGAGGGTCCTTGGTTCGAGCCCAAGAGAGGGAGCTTTTTAAAAAGACTTTACAGCAATGTAAGGTCTTTTTTGTTTTAAAGCGGTAGTGAAATCGGGGCTTCATGGCGATTCAGTAGAAAAGAGCAAATTCTAGATTTTGCCAAGTTGCTAGGTTCGTTTATAAAAAAAGGCACACTATTCGGTACCCATCTAAAATCTCGAGGTACCCATTTTATATTCTGACTTGTCATGCCAATTGTTTAACTCTAAAAAACGGAAACATGAATCAAGAAAAACTACAATTCTAATAGTGCCTCTTGCCAAAAACCCACCTCCTTTTTTTAAAGAATCCTATCCTGCCTTTGCTATAATTTTACGCTAATAGTACATTAATTGTATATCTTTGAATTTCGATCACATGACTTATTATTTACAAGTAGGTTCGGGAATAGACAAAGACACTTAATCCTGTTTGAACTTGCGGATTTTAATATCTTTTCTTTCGAATATACATCCAACACCTTTTGTTGATAGTTGCTTCGATTAAGTAAATAGTGTAAAAACGAACTAGAACTGACCTAAAAAAAACCAATACATAACCCTAAATTTAGATTTAATGAAGAAAATTCTTTTCCTCTCTCTCTTTTTTATACTGGCTTGTAAGCCAACTCAAAAAACAGTTATTCCGGCATGGGCCCCTTATGACGAAACCGAAGAACTAGCGAAAAATGCTACCAACGCATCAACAAAAATGCAATACAAATTGATCCAGTCAAAAATTCTGGATAAAAACACTATTTGGGAAAACATAGCACAACAGATAGGTGCTTTTTCCGAGGACGATTATCAAAGACTAAAACCTTTAATCTTAGAACAAAACATTCCCACCATTCAATCCCATATTCAATCTGGCAGCCTTAGCTATGAAACACTGACGCAGTGGTATTTATACAGAATTGTCAAATATGAAAATGATAAAAATAAGATGCTAAATGCAATTGTAGCTATTAACCCTGAAGCAGTTAATGAAGCACGAAAGAGAGATAAAAACAAATCCAATCACGACCATCCAATTTACGGTATACCAATACTTGTAAAAGACAATACAAACGTAAAGGGCATGCCTACCACCGCAGGAACACATTTGTTACGAAACAATACCGCTGCAGATGCATTTATAATTACCCAAATAAAAGATAAAGGTGCTATTGTTTTAGGTAAAACAAACTTAAGCGAATGGGCTAATTTCCTTTTCCTGACTGGTCCTAATGGCTATAGTGCAGTGGGAGGGCAAACGCTTAATCCCTATGGACGGAAAATATTTGACACTGGTGGTTCGAGCTCAGGAAGTGGTGCTGCGGTAGCCGCTAATTATGCAGCGGCAGCAGTGGGAACTGAAACTTCAGGTTCTATTCTTTCTCCTTCGTGGCAAAATTCAATTATTGGTCTAAAACCAACTACTGGTTTATTGAGCCGAACGGGTATTATTCCAATCTCAAGTACATTAGACACGCCTGGGCCAATGACAAAAAATGTTACTGATAGTGGAATCCTTCTTTCGGCTATGAGTGGAGAAGACAATAATGATCCTGCAACCAAGAACAATCCAAAAAACATAAAGTACCTCGATGATCTAAAGTCGGGAACGCTGCAAGGATTGCGATTTGGTGCCATTAAAAGCTTTTTAGGAGATTCAATTTATAAGCAGAGTATCAATACCATAATTAAGTTAGGTGGTATAGTCGTTGAATATGATCCAGAACCAATGAACTTCGACGGTTTTGGCACCATACTTAGTGCCGACATGAAAGTTGATCTCCCTAATTATTTGAATAAATACGCATCAAATGAACTTACTATCCGCTCTATTGCTGACATTATAGCGTACAATAAAAATGATTCGATACTAAAAATTCCCTACGGACAAGGGCGTTTTGAACAAATGCTAGCCGAAAACACTACTGAAGCAGAATTACTGCAAATAAAGGCCAAAATCAAAAAAGAAGGTGTCAATTTTTTTGAAAAACCGATGGTAAAATACCAACTCGACGCTATCTTATCCATAAACAATAATAACGCCGGTCATGCCGCTGCGGCCAACTACCCTTGCCTTACTATTCCTATGGGCTACAAAACAACGGGAGAGCCATGGGGTCTTACATTTATAGCCAGACCGTATCAAGAAGACAGCCTTTTAAAAATGGGATTTGCCTTTGAAAAAGCAACAAAAATTCGAAAATTACCGCAAGACTATAAATAGTTTTAAAAGATTAAAATTAAAAATACCCGCATCTATTAAATCACTTGTACGTTAGTTACAACTTTAATTTAAAGCAAGAAGATGCAAAGCAAAATTGATATTGAAAACCTAATACAGAAACCTGAAATTTCAATGAGATTACTTGAAAACCTATAAAAAGTTAATCATCGAATAAATCACCCGAACTAGCCTCAATAGCTATCGGTAGAACCTTTTTAAAAAAGACTTTACAGCAATGTAAGGTCTTCTTTTGTTTTAAATTCAAAATGCAATTAAGACCTCACCTAGTTCAAAGATAGAAATAGGAAAATTTGTCGATAACCATTTTAACTTGGTTACAAATCTGTGCTTCCATGCAACGCCGTTTAACAACTACAATTACTACTAAATTAATTCTTATATTTGATAAATAACTAGGGATGTGTTTTTCCAATATGCAGTGTTTAAAACTAAAAATGGCAAATCCTTATTGAAGTTTAAAATTTAATAACCACTAACCAATCTATTAAAACCTATGAACCAAACTTATTTTAAAAGAATTCAGTTGAGTATTGTTCTTGTCTTTTTTATAACACTTTCCACTAGCTTAGGTTATGCTCAAAAAAAGAATGTAAAAAACAAAACAACTTCAAATTTTGTCTCAGATAGCATATTTAATGCGCTTAAATGGAGAAATATCGGACCTTTCCGATCGGGAAGATCACTTGCGGTAGCAGGACATGCCAACCATCCTTTGACGTATTATTTTGGTTCAACAGGAGGTGGCGTTTGGAAAACAATTGATGGAGGAAATGAATGGTTTCCTATTTCTGATAGTATTTTTAAATCATCTGCTGTAGGCGCCATTACAGTTGCTCCATCTGATGCAAATGTGGTATATGTAGGAATGGGCGAAGCGGATATGAGATCCAATATCTCTTTTGGTGACGGAATGTACAAATCTGTAAACGGCGGAAAAACTTGGTCAAAATCTGGCCTCGATAAAGCGGATGCAATCGCTAATATTGAAGTACACCCTTCTGATGCTAACATCGTTTTTGTTGCAGCAATGGGAAATCCTTTTAAATCTAATCCAGAACGCGGTGTTTACCGCTCACAAGATGGTGGAAAAACATGGCAATTAGTTCTTTCTAAAGATGAAAAAACGGGCGCCATGTGTGTTCGTATCGATCCTACCAATCCTAGAATTGTTTACGCAACGCTTTGGGAAGGGTATCGTAACGGTCATTCTATGTCATCAGGAGGAAAAGGATCTGGAATGTACAAATCTATTGATGGCGGTGATACTTGGAAATCGCTTAACGAAAAACCAGGAATGCCAGTTGGAATTCTCGGAAAAATGGGAATCGCTGTGTCTCCTGTAAATTCGAATCGCTTGTATGCTTTAATCGAAAACACAAAAGGCGGACTGTATCGATCTAACGATGCAGGCGAGCACTGGGAATTGATTAATGAAGATAAAAATCTTTGGCAAAGACCATGGTATTACATGAATTTACAAACCGATCCTAAAAACGAAAATGGATTAATTGTATTAAATGTAGACGCTTGGAAAACCAGTGATGGCGGTAAAAGCTTTAAAAAAATAAATGTCCGACACGGAGATACACATGATGTATGGATAAATCCTTTAAACCCAGATAACTTTATAATTGGCGATGATGGCGGTGGCGAAGTTACCTTTAATGGTGGGGAAACCTTCACAGAATTAGACACACCAACCGCTCAATTTTATCATGTATCAGTAGACAATGAATTCCCGTATAATATCTACGGAGCTCAGCAGGATAATTCTTCCATTCGGATTGCTTCTAGAACTAGTGGCAATAGTATAGGTCCTGAATCTTGGTACGCCGCTGCAGGTGGAGAAGCAGGATATATCGAGGCAGATCCAACGAATGCTGACATTACATACGGTGGCGAGTACGATGGTCAATTGAGTTCTTACAACAAAAAAACAGGCCAAAGAAAAGATATCTCTCCGTATCCAGAATCGAATATTGGGGCTCCTTCTAATGCTAAAAAATACCGTTTTCAATGGACGTACCCAATTGTTTTTTCACCTCACAACCCAAAAAGAATGTATGTTACCTCTCAGGTTGTACACGTGACGGAAGATCAAGGTCATTCATTTGAAATTATAAGTCCTGATTTATCCCGAAATGATCCAAAAACTACAGGAGAAACGGGCGGACCAATAACTAAGGATCAAACAGGAGCAGAAGTATACGCTACCATATTCACCCTCTCAGAATCACCGCTAGAAAAAGGGGTAATTTGGACCGGATCTGATGACGGATTAGTACATATCACTAAAAATAATGGGGCAAATTGGGAGAATATCTCATTACCAACAACAGTATTGCCTGACTTTTCTTTGATTAGTATGATTCACACTTCAGAACACGAAAAAGGAAAAGCATATTTAACAGCCAATAAATATATGTACGGCGATCGTACACCGTATATGTTCAAAACGGTTGATTATGGAAAAAGTTGGACTAAAATAACCAATGGGATTCCATCTGATGAATATTGCAGAGTATTGCGTGAAGATCCTAACAAACCTGGATTACTGTTTGCTGGTACTGAGCGAGGCGTTTATGTTTCCTTCAACGATGGGGATTCTTGGCAAAAACTAAACTTGAATTTACCGGTTACTCCTATCCGAGATTTAAGAATTCAAAAAAGAGAAAAGGATTTAATCGTTGCAACGCACGGTCGATCTTTTTGGGTATTAGATGATATTACACCGCTTTATGAAATAAAAGACAAAACAGTAAAAGGAGACAAACACCTTTTCAAACCACGTCCTGCTTATAGAATGCAAGGCGGACAAAGCGATGACATGAGTTCAGGAACTAATGCGCCAAATGGAGTAATTGTTCGTTACTTTTTCAAAAAGAAACCTTCATCTGAGATAAAATTACAGTTTTTGACACCAAAAGGAGATACGATAAACACCTATTCTTCCACTAAAGACATGAAGGGTGAACCGATGAAAATTTCCAAGGAATTTTATCAAGATCCAAAAAAAGAGCAAGCGGGTTTCATCACCGCAAAAGCAGGTATGAACTCCTTTGTATGGAATATGCGCTATCCAAATGCAACTGCAGTTGACGGAACTAATGTAATGTGGGCAGGGTCTGGTATTGGCGCAAAAGTAGTACCGGGATCTTATATTGTTCGGTTAATTGAAGACAAAACCATTATTGCAGAGGCAGCTGTTGAAATCAAACTTGATCCTCGAATGACCACGAGTGATGCTGATTTAAAAGAGCAATTTGACTTGCACCAAAAAGTAAATAAAAAAGTCAATGAAGCTCATCTCGCGATTAACCAATTGCGAAAAATACGCACACAAATTAATGGATACATAGCTACTGTAAAAGATACTGTGGCAGTCAATCAAATGAAAAAAATGACGAAATCGACTCTGGAAAATTTGGATAAAATTGAGTCATCATTAATGCAGCCAAAAGCTAAAGCACCACAAGATGTGTTAGCTTTCCCAATTCAATTGAACGATAAAATGGCTGGATTAGGATCCAATATTTCGTCATCGGAATCAAAACCAACCCGAAATGCTTATGTTGTTTATGAAGATTTAGCTATGAAAATAGATGCCGAACTCCAGAAAATAAAAGATATCGTGGATAACGATGTCAAGAAATTTAATGCTTTTGTAATGAAACAGCAAATTCCTGCCATTATTTTAGATAAGGAAATAAAATAATTAGATCGTATCAATCTTGTCAAATGGAGCGCAGTCGAGATTTAACTGCTAATCTGTCCCGAGGGGCGAGCCCAAGAGAGGAGCTTTTTAAAAAGACTTTACAGCAATGTAAGGTCTTTTTTGTTTTAAGGCTTTAGTGAAAGCCGGGCTTCATGGTGATTAATGAGAAAAACTATCTTGTTTTGCAAAAACCGTTCTGTTTCAAAAACAGCAGTCATTCTCCTTTTAAAATTTGAGATAAATAGTGATCCTATTCTATTTTTAATTTAGATATTTACATTTAAAATTAATCAGATGATACGAAGACAGTTTATTGGTTCGGCGGCTTTAGTAGGTATTGCAGGTGCTTTTGGATTCACAAAACACTCCAATGAAAAAAATTTAATACACCATGTGTTTTTTTGGTTAAAGAACCCCCAATCGGAAGAAGATAAACAGCAATTGATTTCCGGCTTGAAAACTTTAGCAGCAATTTCAACGGTTCGCCAATTTCATTTGGGTATATTAGCTTCTACGGAAAAACGGGAAGTAGTAGACACTTCTTGGGACGTTTCAGAGCTGTTATTTTTTGATGATGAAGCGGGTCAAAAAATATATCAGGACCACCCTATTCATCAGGATTTTGTAAAAAACTGTTCCCATCTTTGGGAGAAAGTTTTGGTTTATGATGCAATAGACTTATAGGCCTTGAATCTTGAGATATCACATCAAATACTTTTACCATAATTAAGAGATTCTAAACAAAAATTAATGAATTCTTATTTTTTTCAGCCATTACAATTTTCTACTTTACCATTTTTGCAATAATCTTTTTTGCTTGATTTGAATTACCCCAGCTTGCGATTTCGTGCAAAACAGGCATTAAGCTTTTCCCTTTAGCAAATGAAAATGTAATTCCAGATTTAGATATTGGAAATTATTTGAATAACATTCGTCGGGAAAAATTATTTATTGTTGAGCAAAAACTTGTTGATGGCAAAATTTTAGAAATAGAAAGATCATATTATTTAGCAGAAGTAGAAATTGGAAATAAAGTATCTATAAACAATGAGGTTATTAAAGACGGCTCATATCAAATAAGCAACGAAAAAAAAATATATGAAGTCAAAAACAATACAATAATACAGATTTTTACAGTTAACATTTACAAAACTTCTTCTGAAACAGAAATTACAATACATCAAAAAAATTACTGGGAGATATCAAAAGGTGATAGCGTTTTTATAAACTCTGAAATTGCAGAAAGTCAATCATTAAAACTTACGAAAGGGAGGATTTTATTAGTTCATGATGGTAAAATTAACCAAATAAAATGGAAAACAATTTTTCATAATTTACTGTATTTATTTCTGCATTAAATTCTTACTAAGCTTCAGAATAAATTGGGCATTTAATCGCAATAATACTTATGTCATGGGGTGATTATGTTTTTAAAGTTTCAATATAAAAACATGAGACAAATATTAAATGCCAACTGTAGAATTTGCAATTTTTAAACTGATTTTAAATATGGTGGCGGTCAGTTTAATTACCATGAAAACCGCCCTGTTTCTGCTATAAATAAAGAAACTGGACAATTTGAAACCGTGAACTATTATTTCACTTCCTTAATTGCACTGCTCTCTATCCAGCCTTCGGTTCCATCTGTTAGTTGCACTTTTTTCCATTTTTCGATGACTTCCTTCACATAAACTTTAGTCCCTTCATGCAGCACAAAAATAGATTT
This sequence comes from Flavobacterium sp. RSP49, assembly GCF_003968735.1. Taxonomy (NCBI): domain Bacteria; kingdom Pseudomonadati; phylum Bacteroidota; class Flavobacteriia; order Flavobacteriales; family Flavobacteriaceae; genus Flavobacterium; species Flavobacterium sp. RSP49. The sequence goes on from NZ_RYDN01000004.1 coordinate 61,517, forward strand.
ACCGCCATTTCTGGGTTCGCTTTTCACATTCGCCATTTCGGCAAAAACAATGGCTGGTTTTTCGGTATCAAAATGACTTTTCTCAATAATAGCTGCGACCAGCGTCATTAGTAAAAGAAAAACAGCCAGAAACATTCCAAAAAAGAAAACCCGTTTAGGAAGTGTTCTTTGTAAAAAATAGTACCCGATAAAAAACAACAAAAAAGCGGCAGCCAATCCTACAGAAACCCATCCCCAGGTATTATAATGATAAATTCCCGTGAAATCACGAACTAATTTTGCAAAACCTACTTTTGGGATTACTTTAATTTCATCAATTGTTCTTTTTTGAGCGAATTTCAGGTTGTTAATACTTCCTTGATCGTTTGGATTGAGCACTAATGCTTTTTCATAATTGTAGATCGAAGGCGCAACCTGATTCAATTTATAATAGGCATTTCCTAAATTAAAATACAATTCCGAAGAGTGCTGCTGGGTTTTCAACACACTTTCATAGGCAGCCACGGCTTCAGTGTACTTTGCCTTTTCATAATACGCATTCCCTTTTTCAAAGCCGTTTTGGGCAAAGAAAAACTGAGTTGAAAGTAAAAGTATGTATAGTATATTTTTCATCATTATCTTTTTTTGCAACGAGGGCACAAAGGCTCATAGTGTATTTACTCAAAAATTAATTTTAGTACTTTTATTAAGCAATCTGTTTTTCCAACGCAGCGATGATATAAACTGCTTTATCAAAATCCTGTTGTATTGTAACACTGGATGAAGGTGCATAACGGGCCACTTCACAATTTTCAGTAAGCGCAATAAAATCGTTTACAGCTTCTGGTTTTGCATTTCGGGACAACAATAATTCCTGAATATTATTCTTGCTCATTTCAGAGGTTTCAATGTGTAATTTTGCCTTCAGGAAATTATGCATCGCTTTCTCCAGTGCAATGTAAAACAGTTCTTTGTTATTGATTTGTTTCTTGGCCACTGATAAATATTTCTTGGCCAGTCTATTATTCATTCGGATTCTGTTTCCGGAAATATCGCCATCCATAGCTTCCTTTTTCTTTTTGAATAACACAATTATTGGAACCAATAAAAAAGGCAGTACTAACAATCCAATAAACAAATTCGATCCAAAGAAATCCTCTTTATCAATGGTAACCAGATTGGTTTTTGACTTGATCGTTTTAAATTCTTCAACCGCTGCAATTTTATTTTTATTTCCAGCTGTAGCGGAAGAATCTGCCGGAGAAGGGCCATCAAGAATATGGATCATGATCTCTGGAGAACGGAGTGTTTTATACGTACGGGAATCCAAATCAAAATAAGAAAACAGCATTGGTTTTACCGGATAATTTCCTCTGTATTGCGGAATTATAGTATAACTGTCTGACATTTTTCCGCTCATACCGGAAAGTGGTGTACTGATGTCTTCGCTGTGAACGGCATCATACATTTCCAGCGCATTTGGCACAACTGGTTTTGGCAAACTGAACAATTTTAGATTCCCTTTTCCGGTTACGCTGACAACAAGATCCAGACTTTCTCCGTTTTTTAAATCGGTTTTAGACGGTGTGACTTTGAAGTCGAAACTTCCAACCGCTCCGGTAAAATTTTCTGGTTTTCCAGACTCGGGTAGTGGTTTAACGGTAATGGTTTTGGCTCCGGCCGAAACTCTTTGGGTCGTTTCCGTTAGTACCATTCGACCAAACATATCCCTTTGGTTCGTTGGTAACTGCACATCAACTGCTAATGATAAGGGTTCGATCTTAAGTTTTCCTGATTTTTGCGGATATAGCACTACTTTTTTCAGCACGATATAGCGATAATTTTGGCCTTTAAACATCCCCTCTTCGGCAGCAAGCTGTTTTATTTCAATATTTTGACTCCAAAAATCATTGTATTTTGGCTTGGTCAGTTCTCCTAAATTTGAGATGCCAATATTTGCAAAATACAATTTGTACACGACCGTAATGGGTTCGTTGATGTACGGATTTGTTTTAGACACATCGGCAACAAGATATAAGTTTTCATCCGCAGACACTTGTGAATCGTTTGGATCTCTGGGTTGTTGCGTAGCCTCAGTAACATTTATTTTTACTGGTGCTGTCTTATAAATTTGACCATTAAACTCTATGGCTGCCTGCTTGATAACCAAGGTTCCTTTTTGATTTGGCAAAAGAATATATGAATAGACTTTCTCAAAAGAACTTCTCCCGTTTACCCAGGACTGACTTACTTGCTGGCTGGGCCCGGCAACAATTCTAAATCCTTCAAATGAAGGCTTCACAAAATTATCCCCATCTACATTCATCATAAAATCAATACGCAACCTCTCATTTAAGCCCAACGTACTTTTGCTGACTTTGGCCTCAAACTGAACCTGAGCATTAAGGGAGCTGCACACCAATAAAACGATTGCTGCTATATATTTTTTCATTTTCAAACTGTCTAATTGAATTACCAATCCTTCTCCGTTTTAACTGGTTTTCCTTTTACTTTCTGGGCATTCACCTTATCCTGAACCTTCTTTTCTTCTCTATTTACAGCATCTAGTAAATTTTCCAGACGCTGCTTGGAGACACCTCCAGGTGCTGGTTTTGGCTCCCCATTTTCATTGGGTTTTGGCTCATTTTTATCTTTGTCCTGATCGCCTTTATCGTCTTTTTTATCTTCCTCTTTTTTGTCTTTCTTCTCGTCCTTTTTATCGTCTTTCTTGTCTTTATCTTTCTTGTCGTCTTTTTTCTTGTCATCCTTTGGCGGATTGTCTTTCAGCATTTTTTTGGCCAAAGCAAAATTATAACGGGTTTCCTCATCGGTTGGGTCATTTCGCAAGGCGTTTTTATACGCTTCTACCGCCTGAGTATAATCCTTTTCATTCATGAATACATTTCCCAAATTATGCAGGGCTCTGTGTTTTTGAGGTCTCGTTTTTGAATTTTTAAATGCTTTGGCGTACGCAAATTTGGCTTCTCCAGACTGCTTTTGCTTGTAAATACTATTTCCAAGATTGAAGGACGCAGCGGTACTATTAGGGAATTTTGAATCCGAAATTCTGTAATTAGCCTCTGCCTCTGCGAATTTATTTTCCGCATATTCTGCATTTGCTTTAGGCAAAATTCGGTCTTTTTGTTGTGCGTACAAACCGGCCGTTCCGCAGAAAGCAATCATTAAAAAAGCAATTATGATAATTTTAAATCTTTTCATTTATTGTATCTATAAATCCAGAAGGTTAAGAACCTTTAGGAAATAATTATTTATTTTCGTTAAATAAATTCAATTTCTTAACCCAGCTTGTTTTTCTCTCCAACAGAAAGACATCCACAAATAACAGCAAGAAGGCAAACCCCAAAAACCATTGAAATTGCGATTGAAAATCCGCCATTTCCGTCGCTTCAAATTCGGTTTTTTGAATATTATCCAAAGCATTCTTGATGTACTCCAGCACTTCTTTGGTATTATTTCCGTTTACATAGCCTCCTTTTGTGGCTTTTGCAATGGCTTCTAAACTGGTCTGATTAAGTTTAGTGATCACGACTTCATTGTTATTGTCTTTTTGAAAACCTGTTACAACACCGTTTCTTTTCAATGGGATTGTAGCTCCTTTTTCGGTTCCAATTCCTACTGTAATGATTTTCATTCCCAATTTATTGGCTTCTTCAGCAGCACTTTCGGCTCCTTCAGAATGATCTTCCCCATCAGAAATCAGAATCAATAATTTGCTGGTCTTACTTTTATCGTCAAAATAAGTGGATGATAATTTTATGGCTTCATCCAGCGATGTTCCCTGCGAAGAAACCATTTCGGTATTCATGCTTTGCAAAAACATCTTGGCCACTCCATAATCCGTAGTGATTGGCAAAACCGGAAAAGCACTTCCGGCATACGCCACAATACCTATCCTATCGCTTCCTAGCTGGTTGATGATTTGTGAGACAATTTGCTTGCTTTTGCCCAATCGATTGGGCGCAACATCTTCAGCTAGCATACTTTTAGAAACATCCATTGCAAAAACAATGTCAATCCCTTCCCGTTTTACGGTTTCCATCTTGGTGCCAATCTTTGGGTTTACCAAAGCAAAAATCAGTCCAAGAAAAGCTAAAATCAGCACGACTATTTTTAATACTGGCTTAAAAACGGAACTTTCCGGACTTAATTTTTTTACCATTTCTAAATCTCCAAACTCGCGTTGTTTCTTTCTTTTCCAATATAAATTGGCCAGAAAAACCAACACTAAAAGAGGCAGTATAAAAAGAAGGTATAAATATTTTTTTTCGTCTAATTCCATTTTTAATTTTAGATTTATGAATTTTGATCTTAGATTTTACCCTAAATCAAAATTCTAAACTTGGTAATTCTAATTCCAATATTCCAGTTCGTGCTCCCTTCCCTTCGGGGAGGGCTGGGGTGGGGATTTTATATAAAGCTTTTAAAAACTGTATTCCTTAGTCCCACTTCCAGCAACAACAAAAAACCGGCGAACCATATAAAAGGCCTGAATTTTTCATCGTAATCATAGAATTTTAATTCTTCTATTTCTGTAGTTTCCAGTTTATTGATGGAGGCATAAATTTCGGCAAGCTTGCTATTGCTGGTGGCTCTAAAATATTTTCCGTCCGTTTTTCTGGCAATACTTTTCATTAATTGTTCGTCAATTTCCACTTTCATCATTTGGAATAAAAACGTTCCATTAGGTGCTATTTTATAGGGAAACATGGCCATTCCGTTAGTTCCAATTCCTACTGTGTATACTTTTATTCCATATTGCTTGGCGATGTCTGAGGCTGTTTCCGGCTCAATGAATCCGGCATTATTCACACCATCTGTCAAAAGAATAATTACTTTACTTTTGGCTTTACTGTCTTTTAATCGGTTTACGGCAGTGGCTAATCCCATCCCAATTCCGGTTCCGTCCTGCAAAACAGTATCGTATTTTATACTGCTAATCGCATTCAGGATTACTGCTTTATCGCTGGTCACCGGTGTTTTTGTGTACGCTTCCGAGGCATACACCACTAATCCTATTCTGTCATTTGGTCGTTCTTTAACAAAATCAGCTGCGACTCTTTTCAATGCTTCCATTCGGTTTGGTTTCAAATCTTTGGCCAGCATACTCCCAGAAACATCCATTGCCATAACAATATCAATTCCTTTAGTTGTTTTTGTTCTACTGCTTACATCCACCGTTCTTGGCCTGGCCATGGCAACAATTAAAGAACACAATGCCAAAACCCGTAATACATTCAACAGTGGCTTTAACTTTGTCAAATACGACTCTGCGCCTTTAAATCCTGCTATAGAACTAATTTTTAATGTTGCGATCTGTTCGTTTTTTGTCCAAAGCAACCAAACAATCACAACTGGAATCAGTAGAAACAGCCAAAAAAATTCTGGGTTCAAAAAAGTTATTTTATCCATTATTTACTTGCTTGTTTTAATTCGACCGAGTTCAAAACTCGTTCTGATATTTCATTGCCATAGGTATCTCCTTCTTCATGAAAAAGTAAAATTTGTTGTAATCCACCTTCCTGACTGAACAGTACTGCTTCATAGTACATTTTTACACCTGTCGTATCACCGCCATCAACTTGGGAAAAAGTGCCGTAGGCTTTAATCCCTTTGACCCCTTCTTTGGTTTCAAATTCTTCTTGTTTAACAATCATATTTTGAGCTCCTTGGGATTCTAATGATTGCAATATCCCGTCCATCGATTTAGCCAAATCAATTTGCGTTTCTGCTTTGAATTTTAACGTAGAAACCATCACATAAAAACGATCTAAAACACTACCATACACAAACGATTGCATCTCTTTAATCAATGCCATTCCATTTTTAGGAAGCGTTTTAGTCAGATCTATTCTCTTGAGTACTTTTGGTGTTTCTATGATAATTCCTGGATTTCCATATTCACTTTTTACCCATTCGCCTTCTAACAATTCTTTTGTAGGATGACCAATGATATTGTCTTTCACATAACTAAACCCTTTGGTAACAATAAAAAAAGTGGTGGTCGCTGCCAATAAAAATAGTACAATAGCGCTGGCCGTAAGAATCCGTTTATTTCTTTGTTTGCGCAACTGAATTTGAATTTGTTTTTGTCTTTGTGCTTCATTCAACAGTGTCTCTTCTGCTTCTGGAACTTCCAGCGGAATGGAGCTGTCCAGGGTTAAAATTGCTTTTTGAATTTTATTTCGGTCTTCGGTTATTTCAAAATCCAATGGTTTCGATTTGGCAAATTTCACTAAATCGGCTTGTTTCAAAACACGCTCCAGATTTTCGATAATTTCCTTCGAAAGCGTCATTTTCTTTTTGACAGAAGCCGCTCTAAGTCCAAGAATCAGCTCTGATGTAGTACTTTCCATGGCTGGAATTTCTATGGCTTCTTCAATATAATTTCGGGCAATATCAGTCAATTCGCTGTAATAGGCTTTGACTTCTCCTTTTTGCCAAAGTTCTTTTTTCTCCAAAGAATCTAGCAAACTAGTCGCTCTTTCTATAGGCGTTTTATAAATTTCTTTGTGTAGTTTTTTCTCTTGTCGTTTTTTAATAAACCAATAAATACACGCTCCTATACCACCAATCAAAGCAACAATCAGCAGGTATTTCCACCAATCTCCAATTGAATTATCCGCAGGAGCAATGTCCTTGATGTCGTACATTTTTTGTTTCAAAGTATCCACTTGAACATTCGCTACCTCAACCAAAAGCGAATCCGTAAAAAACGGTTTGCTGTTGATAAAAATCTTAATACTTGGAACCACATATCTGCCAGAATCAAATTGGGTCAACCCGTATTTCTTGATTAATTCAAAACGGCCGTCCATTTTGACCGTATCAATAGGATACGACTGAATCACCTCTAAAGCGCCAAGGTTTTTTAAGTTTGGAAAAATGACCTTAGACGAAGTATCAACAGTAGTTTTTATGGATAATTTAAATTCGGCACCAATTTTATTTTTAATTGTATCAATACTTGTGACTACTTGCTTTTGTTGTGCAAAAACAGCCGTAGAAAGCAGCAATAATAGTAGGTATAATTGTTTTTTCATCTTTTATTATTGAACCCTTATCTCGATTTAAAATAACTAAGCAATTTAGTCACATAACTTTCATCAACTCTGGCGTTTACCACACCTGAACCTGATTTACTGAATGTTTCTTTAAAATAGGTTACTTTATTATGGTACTGTTTTTCATAATTCATTCGCACTGCTTTCGAGCTGGTATTTATCAATTCAATTGCTCCGGTTTCGGCATCAAGCATAGAAACCATCCCTAAATTTGGCATTTTTTCTTCCCGAATGTCGTACACGCGAATCCCAGTTATATCGTGTTTTTTAGAGGCTATTTTTAATGTATGTTCATACTCTTCCGACATGAAATCAGAAATTACAAACACAATAGCTTTCTTTTTCTGGGTTCCCGATAAAAATTTTAAGGCTTGGGCAAGATCTGTCTTACGGCTTTTGGGCTGAAATTCGATCAATTCCCTGATGATGCGCAATACATGCGACCTTCCCTTTTTTGGGGGAATATACAATTCGATTGCGTCAGAAAACAAAATTAAACCTATTTTATCATTGTTTTGTGTGGCTGAAAAAGCCATTGTTGCCGCAATCTCCGTAACAATATCTTTCTTGAATTGATTTTTCGAACCAAAACTTTCTGATCCTGATATATCCACCATCAACATCATGGTCAATTCCCGTTCTTCCTCAAACACTTTTACGTGCGCTTCATTGTATCGCGCCGTAACATTCCAATCAATAGCACGAATATCATCTCCAAACTGGTATTGACGCACCTCGCTGAACGTCATTCCGCGCCCTTTAAAAGATGTGTGGTATTCCCCTGAAAAGATGTGATCGCTCAATCTTCGGGTTTTGATTTCTATTTTGCGTACTTTTTTTAAGAGGTCTTTTGTATCCATTTCTTTGGTAATTAGTGAGAAGTGAGTGGTGAGTAGCAACCAAAAAAGGCTAATTACTATTCACTTTTTACTATTCACTTTTATGGTACTTCTATTTCGTTTACAATTTTGTTAATAATATCAACCGAAGTAATGTTTTCGGCTTCTGCTTCATAGGTAACACCAATTCTGTGACGCAATACATCATGCACTACCGCCCGAACATCTTCTGGAATTACATAACCGCGACGTTTGATAAAAGCGTAACATTTTGCAGCATTTGCTAAATTGATGCTTCCTCGAGGAGATGCTCCAAAACTGATTAACGGTTTCAAATCAGCCAATTTGTATTTCTCCGGGTACCGTGTGGCAAAAACGATATCCAGAATGTATTTCTCTATTTTTTCATCCATGTATACTTCCCGAACGGCTTCCTGTGCGCGCAAGATTTGCTCTACTGAAACTACTGGATTAACTTTTTCATAACTCCCTTTCAGGTTCTGGCGAACAATCAAACGTTCGTCTTCCATTTTTGGGTAATCAATAACCGTTTTCAACATAAAACGATCCACCTGAGCTTCAGGCAATTGGTACGTTCCTTCTTGTTCAATAGGATTTTGAGTAGCCAAAACCAAGAATGGACGGTCTAGTTTGAAAGTAGTGTCTCCAATAGTTACTTGCTTTTCCTGCATGGCTTCCAGTAAGGCGGATTGTACTTTGGCAGGTGCACGATTTATCTCATCCGCAAGGACGAAATTAGCAAAAATTGGTCCTTTTTTTATCGAAAACTCATTTTGCTTAATATTGTAAATCATTGTTCCCACAACATCCGCAGGCAATAAATCCGGCGTAAATTGTATTCTGCTGAAAGAGCCATGTACCGCTTGTGAAAGCGTATTGATCGCTAATGTTTTTGCTAATCCGGGAACTCCTTCTAATAAAATATGACCCTGACCCAAAAGTCCAATCAACAAACGCTCCACCATGTGCTTTTGACCTACAATAACCTTGTTCATTTCCATTGTGAGAAGGTCTATAAAAGCACTCTCTCTTTCAATTTTTTCATTGATTGCTCTGATGTCTAAAGCCGCTGTATTTTCTTCCATTTTATTATTTTTAAAACCTTGAATTTAATGCCGTCGTTTTGAAGGTGCAAATTGAATTTTTTTTTAGAAGTAAGATGTTAAAAAATGGTTAAAACTTCGACAAAAGACTTAATTTTAAGGCCGAATTATGATACAATTTTTATATTTTTAAGAACTTTGAAAAATATATTTCGAATTTGAAGATTTACGCATTTTAATAAAAAATAAAAAACATGAATAAAACTAAATTATCACCCATTGTAGCAGGCGTCATGAACTGGGGGATTTGGGATAAAAATCTCAATACCAAAGAAATGGAAAACATGATTAATGTGTGTTTAGAAAATAAAATCACAACTTTTGACCATGCTGATATCTACGGGGATTACACCACCGAGTCTGATTTTGGAAAAGCATTTGCAGCCAGCAGTATTGACCGGGAAAAAATGCAATTGATATCCAAATGCGGAATCCAAATGGTGACCGAAAACCGGAACAATACGATCAAACATTATGAATATTCAAAAGAGTACATTATCTGGTCCGTTGAAAACTCCTTAAAAAACCTGCATACCGATTATTTAGACGTGCTTTTACTACACAGACCCAGTCCTTTGATGCAGCCGGATGAAATTGCCGAAGCCGTTTTGAAGCTAAAATCAGAAGGGAAGATCATCGATTTTGGAGTTTCTAATTTCACTTCTACACAAACCGAATTAATTGGTCAAAAAACAGAAGTCTTGTACAATCAAGTCCAATTTTCGGCCACTAATTTCGAACCGATGGTGGATGGAAGTTTTGATTATATGCAGGCCAATAACATTCGGCCTATGTCTTGGAATCCACTTGGATCTGTTTTCAGAAAAGATATTCCGCAAACCCATCGCTTAAAAAAATTATTGGCGACCTTAGTTTCAAAATACCATTTGGGCTCCGACTCGATTTTGCTATCCTGGATTTTAAAACACCCTGCTCAAGTAATTCCTATTGCCGGAACGGTAAATGTAGCCCGAATCCAATCCTTGATGAAAGCCGTTGAATTAGAATTAGACAAAGAAGATTGGTTTGCCATTTGGGCAGCAAGTATGGGAACAAATGTAGCCTAGAATCCCTATTCAACTCAACAACTTTAGAATCAAAAAAGAAAAAAATTTCATGACTAAAACAGCCTTAGTGACCGGAGCCACCAGCGGAATTGGTAAAGCAACAGCACAAATATTAGCTAAAAATAACTATCAGATTATTCTTTGCGGACGCCGTGAGGACCGATTGACTGAACTCAAAAAGGAGCTTTCAGCATTTACCAAAGTGCATACGTTGTCTTTTGACGTTCGAGATAAAAAAGCGGTTTTCGAAAGCATCAATTCTATTCCGGAAGTCTTTGCGACAATTGATGTTTTGATTAATAATGCCGGAAATGCACATGGTTTAGACCCCATTCAAAAAGGAGATTTAGACGACTGGGATGCTATGATTGACATCAATGTAAAAGGACTTTTGTATGTCTCAAAAGCCATAATCCCACAAATGATCGAACGAAAATCAGGTCATATTATCAACATTGGGTCCATCGCCGGAAAAGAAGTATACCCAAACGGAAACGTCTATTGTGCCTCCAAACATGCTGTTGATGCCTTAAACCAAGCTATGCGAATGGACTTGAATCCTTATGGAATCCGGGTGGGAGCCATTAATCCCGGTGCCGTGGAAACAGAATTCAGTGAAGTGCGTTTCAAAGGCGATACAGACAGAGCCGCCAATGTATACAAAGGTTTTGAGCCATTACATCCTGAAGACATTGCTGACATTATTCACTTTGTAGTTTCCAGACCGTACCATGTAAATATTGCCGATTTGATGGTGTTGCCAACCGCACAAGCCGCTGCTACTATTTTAAAAAGGAATTGATTATCCCCATTATTTAGTATAAAAAACTACAATATATCGAGTTATCATTATATTTATAAAAGGGAATAAACAAAAAATGCAACAGTTAAAAATGCAACCGCTAATTCGCAGATTTTCTAATTAATTTTAAAATCTGCGAATTAGCGGTAGTTTATTAAAATATTCTGATAGAAAAGGATCAAAATAGGATCAACAAATATGTCTTTAACAACACTGAAAAATAAAAATACATAATAAACAGTACCAATGATCAACAAACGCATTCTTATTAAAAACCTGCTTGCTCACAATGATGAAAGTAGTTTTTATGACAAAAAGCGCCAGTTAAATTTGCATACACGGGAAGGAAAAGCCAAGTTTCTCAAACACATTTGCGCGCTGTCCAATTCAAACCCTATGAATAACTCCTATATTGTAGTGGGGGTTGAAGACCAAGACAATACTATTGTGGGGGATGATTTTTTTGATGACAGTCGGATTCAGAATTTAGTGAATGCCTATCTGGAGAATCCACCCAAAATTCAATATGAAAATATACCTTTTCCAAATCTACCAAAGGACAAGGTTATCGGACTGGTAACAATCAAGCCAAAAAGCAACACCTCCTATTTCAAAAAAGGAATTCACACGATTCCTGCCAACAGTATTTTTATCCGAAGAGGCAGCAACACGACGCCGGTTGAAGGCGAAATTGAAAAGAATTATCAGAATACGGAAACCGTAATTGGCATTGAAAACAACTCCCGAAACAGCATTGAATACACACTTGATGGCGTGATTGATTTTATGAATTTACGCCACAAAGACATGTCACCAAAGTATAAAGTATTCAAGGAGTTATTTGTGATTTGCTGGGCAGGAATTGCAAAAAAATCCCGTGATAAAACGTATTTATCCCGCGTGGATATTGAATTGATCAACGAACAAATCAAGCTGTTCTATTCGGCTCAGGATGTGGTCGAAATTACTTTTGACGAAGATACTTTTACCATTATTGAATATGTTCCTTTGGGTCTGAATGATAAAACGAGTTATTATCCTTTAGAAAAACAAACGATTCATTTTCATGACAATGGTTATTATAAAATTGAGAGAGAGATGCTTTTTCAACCACCGGAATTCAACAAGAAAATGCTGTTCCATATTTATAATGCCAATATTGCTTTGCTGAACAAACTCCAAAAAGGACTTTCGTTAAGCAAACGAGAAGAAAAAGATTTAGAGAATTTACCCTCAACATTCATGATTTGCTACCTCAACGGTTTTGAAGAAGCCAAACAAAAGCTAATAGATGCCAAAGTACTGTTGAAACCTTTCAACCACGTGTATTTATCGTTCAAGGAAGCGTTGCGAATTTTGAGAAAGATGAAATATGATGTGCAGTAATTTTTTGTTGATTTATTTATTTTTAAAATGTCCTGAAAAGTAAAATAAGCCCCTAAAGTAGTGATATTTTAAGTTTTACTTTAAAATGAGATTTGAGGAATTTAGCCCTGTTATTTGCAATAAAAATCAGAATTTTTAAAAAAGAGCTCCTTTAACTTTAGTTAAAAAAATAAGTTAAAAAGTAGTACTTCACCACTCTTTTACTTAATTTTATACCTTGAAAGACAGCTCGTATTTCTTGCTGTTTTTAGACTAATAAATGAACAACCCGTACATGAGAACACTTGTTATAGGCGATATCCACGGTGGTTTGCGAGCATTGCACCAAATTATGGAAAGAGCCAACGTTACTAAAAACGACACCCTGATTTTTCTGGGAGATTACGTCGATGGCTGGAGTCAATCTCCTCAAGTACTAGATTTTATCATTGCTCTGAAAACCAAACAAAACTGCATCTGCATACGTGGGAACCATGATGATTTATTGCTGGAATGGCTCGGCGAAAGCAAAGACAATCTGCTTTGGCACAAACATGGTGGAGAAGCAACTGTTTTAGCCTACGAAACGGTTGGCTTAGAAACCAAGAAAAAACACATTGAATTCCTGAAATCATTAGAAAATTTTCATCTGGACGAGCAACAACGGCTTTTTGTCCATGCCGGTTTTACGAATATGAATGGTGTTGACTTTGAATATTTTCCCGGGCTTTTCTATTGGGACAGAACCTTATGGGAAACGGCCTTGGCATTAGACACGACAATGAAAACCGACCATGCGTTTTACCCAAAACGCTTTACTTTATATAATGAAATCTATATTGGTCACACGCCTGTCACCCGAATAGGTGAAACGACTCCCGTTCAAAAGGCAAATGTTTGGAATGTGGATACCGGAGCAGCCTTCAAAGGACCATTGACTATTATGGATGTTGACACCAAGGAGTTTTGGCAAAGTGAACCTTTGAACCAATTGTATTTTGACGAAAAAGGAAGAAATTAGATATCCTATTTTTTTAAACCTGTGTTTAAAAGTGATCTATTACTGCCACATTAACACTTGTACGAACTATAAAAAATAAAAAAAGATCGTCTAAGTCAAATATATTTTTCTGGGCACTTTGGATTTTATTATTGCTTTAGAAAAGGTTTTGTTTTTTCCGATGTGTTGACAGGTTAGATTACATCACAAAGATTATTGCAGGTTTTTTAATAAGTTTGCAAGGAATTTGTAATACTAAAAAAGGCAATTTGAAATATTCAAATTACCTTTTTTAGTTAATTCTATTTTGGGGTTACAAGTCAAATTTTATTCCTTGTGCCAATGGCAATTGGGTTCCGTAATTGATAGTATTAGTTTGTCTTCTCATGTAGGCTTTCCATGCATCAGAACCCGATTCACGTCCGCCGCCAGTTTCTTTTTCCCCCCCAAAAGCACCACCAATTTCAGCTCCTGAAGTACCAATATTTACGTTGGCAATTCCACAATCAGAACCCGATTGAGAAAGGAACAATTCCATTTCTCTCATGCTGTTTGTAAAAATAGAAGAAGAAAGTCCTTGTGGAACTCCGTTTTGCAACGCAATCGCTTCTTCAATCGTGCTGTATTTCATTACATATAAAATAGGAGCAAAAGTTTCTGTTTGCACAATGTTAAAATGGTTTTCAGCTTCAATGATACATGGTCTTACATAACAACCACTTTCATATCCTTCGCCTTCAACCAAACCACCTTCAACAATAATTTTTCCACCTTCTTTTTTAGCGCTTTCAATCGCATTCAAATATTCCTGAACAGCACCTTTATCGATCAGCGGTCCTACGTGATTATTCTCATCCAATGGATTTCCTATTTGCAATTGTCCGTACGCATTTTTCAACACGCTGATCGTTTTGTCATATACACTTTCGTGAATGATTAAACGTCTGGTTGAGGTACAACGCTGTCCTGCTGTTCCTACCGCTCCAAAAACCGCTCCGACTAATACCATACTGATATCCGCGTGTTCCGAAACGATAATGGCATTGTTCCCTCCTAATTCAAGGATAGTATTTCCAAAACGTTCGGCCACAGTTTTTGATACGTGACGACCTATTCTAGTTGATCCTGTAAAAGAAACCAGCGAAATTCTCTTATCATTATTGATTAAGTCTCCGGATTCATTTCCTGTTACTAAACAACTAACGCCTTCAGGAACGTTATTTCTTTTTAACACTGTTTTAATGATATTTTGACAAGCAATTCCACATAAAGGTACTTTTGAACTTGGCTTCCAGATGGCAACATCACCGCAAACCCAAGCAATCATAGCGTTCCAACTCCAAACTGCTACCGGAAAGTTAAACGCTGAAATGATTCCAACCGTTCCTATTGGATGGTATTGCTCATACATCCGGTGCAAAGGTCTTTCAGAGTGCATGGTTAATCCGTACAATTGACGTGATAATCCCACCGCAAAATCACAGATATCTATCATTTCCTGCACTTCGCCATATCCTTCTTGAAGGCTTTTTCCCATCTCATAAGAAACTAGTTTTCCAAGTGGCTCTTTGAATTTTCTTAATTCATCTCCCATCTGGCGAACGATATCTCCTCTTTTAGGAGCGGGTACCATACGCCATTCTAAAAATGCTTCCGAAGCTTTTTGCATTGCTTTTTCATAGTCTTCCTTAGAAGACGTTTTTACTTTTCCAATTAAAGTCCCATCTGCTGGTGAATAACTTTCGATGATTTTTCCATTGGCAAAATTAGCTGCTCCTGTTGATGTTCCTTCATTTACCTCCTCAATCCCTAATTGCTTAAGGGCATCTTTGATTCCGAATTGATCTGCTATTGTTATCATTGTAACTTTTTTATTAAAAATTGTTATATTATTTACAAATATATTGATTTAACGTCAAATACTAAACATTGCTACTTTTATTTTGTTCTTTGGATCCAAAATCTGTTTTTTATAGAACAAATCCGTTTATAGATCTCAGAATTCTATCCAAATGATCTTCTTTTGAGGTTCTTTTGAGGTTCCTTGTTATTGGTAGGCAAAATAAAATCGAATACACACTATGGTTTTAATCCCGGATAGTTGTAAATCTATTCTATTTTATCTTAAAAACAGAACAATTACTTATCTTAACTTTTATTTCCTGCGAAGTTCCGTGAATATATTTGCAAGGGATAGTGGGAAATAGCTCCAAATAAAAATTGGATTGCCTATTTTTGTGCTCTATAAAATAGAATCATGATACAGAATCCAAAAAGATATACAATTACAGCGGCATTGCCTTATACGAACGGCCCAATTCACATTGGCCATTTGGCGGGTGTCTACGTACCTTCGGACATATATTCCAGATATTTAAGATTGCAGGGAAGAGACGTTTTGTTTGTTTGCGGAAGTGACGAGCACGGCGTGGCGATTTCGATGAAAGCAAAAAAAGAAGGTATTACACCACAGGAAGTAATCGATAAATATGACGGAATTATACGTAAATCATTCTCTGATTTTGGAATTTCATTTGATAATTATTCCAGAACTTCGGCTAAAATCCATCATGATACGGCTTCCGAATTTTTTAAAAAGCTGTATGATAAAGGTGATTTTATTGAGGAAGTGACCGAGCAATTGTATGATGCAAAAGCGGATCAATTTTTGGCAGACCGGTTTGTGGTGGGAACGTGTCCAAAATGTGGCAACGAAGAAGCCTACGGCGATCAATGCGAAAAATGTGGCTCTACGTTGAATGCTACGGATTTGATTCATCCAAAATCGACCATTACAGGCGAAACGCCAATTATGAAAGCAACGAAACACTGGTTTTTGCCTTTGGATCGTTATGAAGATTTCCTGAAAGAATGGATTCTTGTTGGACATAAAAACGACTGGAAACCGAATGTTTACGGACAAGTAAAATCATGGATTGACGGTGGACTCGAGCCTCGTGCAGTGACTCGTGACTTGGACTGGGGAATTGACGTTCCTGTTGAAGGTGCCGAAGGAAAAAAATTATACGTGTGGTTTGATGCGCCTATTGGCTACATTTCTTCTACAAAAGAATGGGCTTTGCGCGAAGGAAAAGATTGGGAACCGTACTGGAAAGATAAAGACACGAAACTAGTTCATTTTATAGGGAAAGACAATATTGTTTTCCATTGCATTATTTTCCCAGCGATGTTGAAAGCCGAAGGAAGTTATATTTTGCCGGACAATGTGCCTGCAAATGAGTTCTTGAATTTGGAAGGAAATAAATTATCGACTTCAAAAAACTGGGCGGTTTGGCTGCACGAATATTTGGAAGAATTCCCGAATCAGCAAGACGTGTTGCGTTATGCGTTGACCTCAAATGCACCAGAAACGAAGGATAATGATTTTACCTGGAAAGATTTTCAGGCGAGAAACAATAATGAATTGGTAGCGATTTACGGAAATTTCATTAATCGCGTGGTAGTTTTAACCAATAAATATTACAACGGAATTGTACCTACTCCAAATGAACTTTCGGAAGTGGACGAAGCTACTTTGACGGAATTGAAAGCGTATCCAGCGGTGATTTCAAGTTCTCTGGAGCGTTACAGATTCCGGGAAGCGTTGAGCGAGTTGATGAATGTGGCTCGTTTAGGAAATAAATATTTAGCCGACGAAGAACCCTGGAAAGTAATCAAAGACAATCCGGAGCGCGTGCAGACACAAATGTACGTTGCGTTGCAAATTGCGGCTGCGTTGAGTTCACTTTGCGAACCCTTCTTGCCGTTTACAGCTACAAAATTATCAAGAATCCTAAAAATAGAAAGCCCGTTAAACTGGAATACTGTTGCTCAAAACTCTGATTTGATTCCAGCTGGACACCAAATTGGAGAAGCGGAATTATTGTTTGCCAAAATTGAAGACGAGGAAATCCAGAAACAAATTGACAAATTAGAGGCGACTAAAACGGCTAATAAGGAAGAGATTGCTTCGTCCCTCGCAATGACAGAGACACAAAAAGAAGCGATTCAATTTGAGGATTTTGCCAAAATGGATATCCGTGTTGGAACAATCTTGGAAGCCGAAAAAATGCCAAAAGCGAACAAGCTTTTGATTTTGAAAATAGATACTGGAATTGACGTGCGCACCATTGTTTCAGGAATTGCGGAGAGTTTTAAGCCCGAAGATATAATAGGAAAAAAAGTTACTGTTTTAGTGAATTTGGCTCCAAGAAACCTTCGTGGCGTAGAAAGTCAGGGCATGATCTTAATGACCACCAATGCCAAAGGGAAACTGGTTTTTGTAAATCCGGATACCGATGACGTTGCCAATGGAGAGACTATAAATTAAGAAAAAACAACCGCAAATTTGCTAATTAATATGTAATCTTAAATATATTAAGTAATAACCATGGTATAATGTCGTATTTTAAAATCAGGGCGAAATTATGTAACAATCTGATTTAAAGCTGTTTTACTTAAAGTTAATTCTTTTGACTTTACGACTTTTAAACTTTCGACTTACTTAATTAGCGAATTCACGGTAAATAAAAAAATATGAGCTTAAAAGTAATTGCCTTCGATGCCGATGATACCTTATGGATCAACGAAACCTACTTTGATGAAACGGAGAAAAAATTCTGCGGTTTGATGGAAGATTATTTATCGCATCAGGGAATTTCTAAAGAACTTTTCAAGGTCGAAATTGACAATCTGAAATTATACGGCTACGGAATCAAAGGCTATATTCTTTCGATGATTGAAGCCGCGATGACTATTTCGAATAATACCATTCCTATTGAAATAATCGAAAAAATTATTCAATATGGAAAAGAACTGCTGGAGAAACCTATCGTTTTATTGGATGGTGTTCAAGAAACTTTAGACGCATTGAACGGAAAATACAAATTGGTTGTAGCTACCAAAGGCGATTTATTAGACCAACGCCGAAAATTGCACAATTCTGGTTTGGGACATTATTTTCACCATATAGAAGTGATGTCAGACAAACAGGAAAAAGATTATTCCGATCTCATCAAACGATTGGAAATACAACCTTCGGAATTTTTTATGATTGGCAATTCCTTAAAATCAGATATACTTCCGGTTTTAGCCATTGGCGGACATGCCGTTCACATTCCGTTTCATACCACTTGGGCACATGAAAAAATTGACCATAAAATAGAACACGAAAATTTCATTGCTTTCAAAAAAATAACAGACGTTTTAAAACGATTGGAATTACGATAAATCCACCAATCCAATTGGCTAAAATTAGAGTATGCGAGTGCATTTGTCGGATCTGTTCTGTCTTAAATTTAGCCCCTTTAAACCTCTTTTTTAAGTAAAAAAGACACAAATTCAGCATATAAATACCTATTTTGAGGTATCAAAAACGCTTTAAAACATTTAAAAAATGCCAATTTTAGTACATTGTTTATTACAATTGGAACGAATCCTTATATAATTTACTCTTTACCGGCTATCCTCCATTTTTGTACTGTAATTTTGTAATAACTTTAAATTTTAACATGATGAAAAAAATCATACTTACGTTAGTTTTTGCTTCAGCGATTACAACTTTAAGCGCTCAAACAGAAACTGTAAAAAATACTGAAATTGACTTTAATAAATGGTCTATCGAAATTGCAGGTGGTTTTAACAAACCACAACAGCCTCTGACTGCCGGTTATTTTACCTCTACACCCAGTCCTTTTGTTGCTGATCTAGGAGTTCGATATATGTTCAACAACAAATTTGGTCTAAAGGCTGACGTTGGATACAACAGTTTTCAGGCAAAAAAGGAATCTATTAATTTCGATACTCAGTACTACAGAGCAAATTTACAAGCTGTAGCTAACTTAGGAAGGGTTATGAATTTTGAAACTTGGACCAATACAATTGGTTTATTAGGTCATACTGGTTTTGGTTATGCGCAGTTGAGAAATGACAATAATCACATCCAAGACAAAATGGGTAACTTTATTGCCGGTGTAACTGCACAAGTGAAACTAACAAACAGACTTGCCTTGACAGGAGATTTCACGACAATAATGAATTTTGGTCAAAATACTGCTTTTGATAATGCCAGCCTTACGCCTGAAGCCAGAGGTTTCTCGGGGACTCTTTTTAATGGTACAGTAGGTTTAACAGTTTACTTAGGTAAAAACGAAAAACATGCGGACTGGGTTATCGATCATGAAAGTAAATTTGATGCAATTGACGCAAGATTTATGGCTATCGAAAATAAAATGCTAGATACGGATGGAGATGGCGTAGCTAATTATTTAGATCAAGAAGAAAACACCCCTGCAGGAGCTTTGGTTGACACCAAAGGAAGATCAATTGATAAAAATAACAACAATGTTCCTGATGCTACAGAAGCTTACGTCCTAGAGAATTATGCTAGCAAAACCCCTGATAGTAACGTTGTATATGATAACGAACTAATTAAAAGTTTAATTAATGGTGGTTATGTTGCTGTTTATTTTAACTTTGATCAATCAAGACCAACTGACGTATCTACAGAAGCTACTAGTTTTATTTTAACATACTTGAGAGACAATCCTTCTGCTTCAGTAGACATTATTGGTCATGCTGATGAATTAGGAGGATCTGCTTACAATGATAAATTATCTACAGCAAGAGCTAACCATGTTAAAACTACGCTGGTAAAAGCTAACATTGATGCATCAAGATTGAATGTTGTTGCAAACGGTGAAGATACCTCGGTAGATAAAAATTCAGTAAATGCAAGAAAACTAGTTAGAAGAGTTACGTTCTCCGTAAAATAAGCTTCATACTTACTTATAAAAAAGCCCTAAAGGAAAATTCCTTTAGGGCTTTTTTTAGAACTAAACCTTTTCTAACTGTTCCATTTTAGAATAGAGAATCAACTACCTCCTAAACTATTCACAAAGAATAGCTGTACTTTTGAACTTTAAATAAAATCCCGCCATTTTGAGAACCCTTTTAGATATAGAAAATTGGCCTAGAAAAGAACATTTTCATTTTTTCAGACAATTTGAAGAACCTTTTTTTGGAGCTACTGTCGAAATTGATTGTACAAAAGCTTATGCAGCTGCAAAAGCACTAAATTCTTCTTTTTTTAATTATTATTTACACCAAACATTAGTAGCGGTAAATACCATTGAATCTTTTAAATATCGAGTTTCAGAGGACCAAATATATATTTGTGACCAAATTAATGCTTCGGCTACAATCGGTAGGAAGGACGGCACTTTCGGATTTTCTTTAATCGAATACAATGCTGATTTTGCAGTTTTCAAAACGACCGCCGCTACAGAGATTGCCCGCATTCAAACCACAACAGGACTTTTTACCCGAACTTTTGAGGAGGATAACGTGATCCATTTTTCAGCAATTCCGTGGCTGGATTTTTCCTCTTTATCCCATGCTAGAAGTTTTTCCTTTCCGGACAGCTGTCCAAAAATATCTTTTGGCAAAATGAAAGTATCCCCTAGTGGCAAAAGAACCATGCCCATGTCTGTTCATGTACATCATGGATTAATGGACGGTTTTCATCTGGGACAATTTGTGGATTGTTTTCAGGAATTGATGAATCAGTAGTCACTTATTTTATTTAACTTTACTAAAAAGAAAATTATGCTATCTAAAAATATTGAAATTGCCCTAAACAAACAGATTCGCATTGAAGCAGAATCCTCGCAAACCTACCTTTCTATGGCGTGTTGGGCTGAAGTGAGCGGACTGGAAGGAATTGCTCAATTCATGTTTACCCAATCTGACGAAGAGCGCCTTCACATGCTCAAATTAATCAAGTATGTTAATGAGCGTGGTGGGCATGCAAAAATAACAGACTTAAAAGCCCCGAAAATCACTTATGAAACCTTCAAAGATATGTTTGAGGAACTTTATAAACATGAAATTTTTGTTTCGGATTCGATAAATGAGTTGGTACACATCACTTTCTCTGAAAAAGATTATGCCACACATAACTTTCTGCAATGGTATGTTGCCGAACAAATTGAGGAAGAAGCGACCGCAAAATCTATTTTGGACAAAATCAACTTAATAGGAGATGACAAAGGCGGTTTATACTTATTTGACAGAGACTTACAACAAGTGGTGCTTGTCAAACCTGCTATTTAAATGTTAAAATTTATTTAGAACAGATAAAAATAATATACATTTGCCCTAGTTTTTAATTCTTTATAAAAATTGGAAAAGAAAAAAAAGGGAAAGAAAAAGAATCAAAAAGAAATCCTTAAAACCATTAAGATTGCAGAAAACTGCAAATCTAAATGTTGCAAAAAATTCAAAAAAGGGGAAGACAATCGCTGTAAGCGGTGTCCGTTGTTTGATTTATTAAAAAAAGTATCCTGATTCAAAACATAAATGCCCTCTGAGACAGAGGGCATTATTTTATTGCTTCGCCTTGAAAGGCCTATTTCCCTAAAAGCAAAACATCATCAACGACAACTTCAGTGATGTAACGTTTTTCTCCATTTTTATCGTCATAACTTCTATGGGTTAATTTTCCTTCAATGGCAATTTCTTTTCCTTTGGTAACATATTTCTCTATGATTTCAGCCGTTTTTCCCCAAGCAACGAGTTTGTGCCATTGGGTTTCTTCTACTTTTTCTCCTTTGTCGTTTTTGTAGCTTTCATTTGTAGCTAACGAAAAATTAGCTAGTTTTTTTCCTCCGTCAAATGATTTAATTTCCGGATCATTTCCAACATGTCCAATTAACTGTACTTTGTTTCTTAATGTGCTCATGGCGTATACTATTTAAATGTTAGTGTATGTTTGTTGAATTGGTCTTTCAAATCAACAGGGCAAAGATGCGATCATTGCTAAAAGGTAATCGGTTGTTAACTATTTACTTTCGGTTGTAACTATTTGTAACCGTTTGTAATTGGTAAATTTTAGCTATATTTGATAAAATCATCATTTCATGCAAGCCAAAATAAACAAAGTAGAGTTACGAAATCTAGCGATTGAAGACTATAAAGAGCTCAAAAAATCAATGGTAGAATCGTATCCGGAAATGGTAGGTTCCTATTGGAGAGAACATCATATTGAAAAATTATTGAGCATTTTTCCGGAAGGCCAACTCGTAATCTTAGTAGACGGCAAAGTTGTAGGCTCTGCATTATCGCTAATTGTGGATGAAAGCTTAGTAGACAAAAACCATAATTATTCTGATATAACAGGAAAATATACCTTTTCGACCCACAATCCACAAGGGGATGTCTTGTATGGAATCGATGTGTTTATTCATCCAAGCTACAGAGGACTGCGCCTAGGAAGACGTTTGTATGACGCCCGTAAAGAACTATGTGAACAATTGAATTTGAAAGCAATTGTTTTTGCCGGCAGGATTCCAAATTATGGGCAACACGCCAAAACCCTCACTCCTAAAAATTATATCGAAAAAGTAAAAAGAAAAGAGCTACACGACCCTGTGCTTTCTTTTCAGCTGAGCAATGATTTTCACGTAATCCGGGTCATGAAAAACTATCTGGAAGGCGATACCGATTCTAAAGAATTTGCCGTTTTACTAGAATGGAATAATATTTATTACGACGAAAGCCCTAAATTAATAAACCTCAAGAAAAGTGTCATCCGCCTGGGACTCGTTCAGTGGCAGATGCGCCAACTGAACAATCTGGAAGCTTTATTTGAACAATGTGAATTTTTTGTTGATGTCGTTTCCGGGTATGGCAGTGATTTTGCATTATTTCCAGAACTCTTTACCGCTCCGTTGATGGCGGATTACAATCATTTGTCCGAGGCAGAAGCCATACGGGAATTAGCCAAACATTCAGAGCCTGTTCGCAAACGCTTTCAGGAGCTAGCCATTTCGTACAACATCAACATTATTACAGGAAGTATGCCTCATTTAGAAAACGGCACGCTTTACAATGTGGGTTTTTTATGCAAGAGAGACGGAACTTCAGAAATGTATGCCAAAATTCATGTTACTCCAAACGAAGTACAACACTGGGGGATGACTGGAGGATCACAAATTAAGACCTTTGATACCGATTGTGGTAAAATAGGCATCATGATTTGTTATGATGTTGAATTTCCGGAGCTCTCTAGATTAATGGCAGATGAAGGCATGAATATTTTATTTGTCCCGTTCTTGACAGATACTCAAAACGCCTATACCAGAGTCAAACATTGCGCACAAGCCAGAGCGATTGAAAACGAATGTTATGTAGCCATAGCAGGATGTGTAGGAAATCTTCCTAAAGTAAACAACATGGATATTCAATATGCGCAATCAGCAGTATTTACACCTTCTGATTTTGCTTTTCCAAGTAATGGAATCAAAGCCGAAGCAACCCCAAATACCGAGATGACACTCATTGTAGACGTAGATTTAGATTTACTGAAAGAGCTTCACGAGCACGGTAGCGTACGCATTCTAAAAGACCGTAGAACTGATCTATACGATATCAAAAAAATAAATCCATGACAAAAACCTGCTTAGAATGTGAAGAGAAAATTGTAGGCCGTGAAGATAAAAAGTTTTGCAGTGACGGTTGTCGCAACGCCTACAACAATAAAATGAACAAAGACAGCACTAATTTTATGCGCAACATCAACAATAAGTTACGCAAAAATTACCGCATTCTAATTGAACTTAATCCCGATGGAAAATCAAAAACCACCCGCGCAAAATTATTAAGCAAAGGTTTTGATTTTGAATTTTTTACTAATATTCTGCGAACCAAAACAGGAAATACTTACTATTTCCTGTACGATCAGGGGTATTTAGTTTTAGACAATGAGTATTACATGCTAGTCAAAAAAGACATTTAACACCGCATCCAAATCCACTTACTTACCATGAAAAAAGATTATTTCTCCATTTTTGCCGGTTTGTTTATTTCAGTAACCCTAGCGTTAATCTACTTTACGATGATGCCGCAATGGACTTCCAATGATCAAGGGTCCCTTACTGAGTTTTCGACCCAAAGGGCTTTGAATCACATCAAATCCATTTCAAAAAAACCTCATTATGTAGGCTCCGACAATCATGAAGTGGTCGCAAATTACATCCTGAAAGAGCTAAAAAAGTTAGGACTGCAGACTTCTGTTCAAACCGGCTATACGCTAAGTGACTGGGGAAATCTGGTACAATCAAAAAACATCTTGGCTCGTATCAAAGGTTCTAATAGTTCCAAAGCCTTGTTGTTGCTTTCACACTATGACAGCGCACCCCATTCCTACTCGCCTGGAGCTAGTGATGCGGGTTCCGGTGTAGCTACAATTCTGGAAAGTGTTCGGGCTTTTTTATACAATAAAACCCCGCATAAAAACGATATTATTATTTTGTTTTCGGATGCAGAAGAGTTAGGACTTAATGGTGCTGCACTTTTTGTAACCCAACATAAATGGGCAAAACAAGTGGGACTGGTACTCAATTTTGAAGCCCGTGGTTCTTCCGGCCCCAGCTACATGCTGATGGAAACTAACAATGGAAATGCAGGATTAGTAAAAGAGTTTGCTGCTGCAAAAGCGACTTTTCCAGTATCTAATTCCTTGATGTACAGCATTTATAAAATGTTACCCAACGACACTGATTTGACCGTTTTTAGGGAACAAGGCGATATTCAGGGCTATAACTTTGCATTTATTGATGACCATTTTAACTACCATACCGCTCAGGATGACATCCAGCATTTAAACAAAAATACGCTGGCTCATCAGGGTTCATATTTAATACCGTTGTTAAATTATTTTTCCAATACGGATTTAAATGCGGTGCAATCCAGTGAAGAGTATGTCTATTTTACCATTCCATACACTTTTATAAGCTATCCTTTCAGTTGGGTTTTGCCTATGGTTCTACTCGCCTTAGCGTTGTTTCTTTCGCTATTATTTATAGGAAGAGCCAAACGCCTTATATCAGCCCGAGAAATTGTAAAAGGATTCATTCCGCTGTTTGGTTCCCTGACGGCAACGGGAATAATTACCTTTTTTGGATGGAAAGGATTGCTGCTCGTCTATCCTCAATACACGGATTTGCTGAACGGATTTACCTATAACGGACATGCTTACATAGCTGCTTTCGTACTGCTGGCTTTAGCAATAAGCATGGTGTTTTATCATTTATTTTCATGTCGTAAAGTCAACATCAATCATTATGTAGCGCCATTATTTATTTGGATTGTGATTAATGCCATCATAGCTTTTATGTTACCGGGAGCTGGATTCTTGATTATTCCGGTGTACTTTGGTCTATTCCTTTTTGGGGTTTTCATTGTGACTCAAAAATCAAGCGAAACATTAAATCTTATTTTTAGCATTCCTGCTTTGATCATTATAGCTCCTTTTATCCAAATGTTTCCTATCGGTTTGGGACTAAAGGTATTGTTTGGAAGTGCCCTTCTTACGGTATTGCTATTCGGATTATTGCTGCCTATTTTTGGGGCTTTCGCCAAAAAGGGAATCTGGTCTATACTCCTGCTTTTGCTTTCCATTGGCTTTTTTGCGAAAGCGCATTTAGAGTCGGGATACAAACCCGGAAAAGCGAAGTCAAATAGTTTATTATACCTTTATAATGCTGACACAGATCAAGCCAATTGGGCCACGTATGACACCAATCTCGATTCCTGGACCACAGGCTATTTGGGTGTAAACCCGAAAAAGGCAACCAATTTGAACGAAATTCCGTTGTTCAGCAAATACAATTCTGGTTTTACCTATGCTGCCAAAGCACCTAAAAAAGCGATTCCGAAACCAACTATCGCATTTCTGGAAGACCGAATTATAGGAAATCAAAGACATGTCAAAATAAAAATTTCCCCGAACAGAAACGTTAATCGCTATGACATTTTTGCCAATGAAAAAATGATACTTCATAATTTCAAAGCCAATGGCGTGACTACACTAGGTCGGAAAAATTCAATTTACCAGCGCAAAGGAAAAAAAATCCTGAGCTATTATGTGGTAGGAAATGCCCCTTTAGAATTGCAGTTTAGTTTTAATGCTGCAACTGCGTTCAACATGGAACTGTTAGAAAGTTCTTTTGATCTACTTTCCAATCCTTTATTTGAAATCACAAAAAGAGAAAACTGGATGATGCCAACCCCTTTTGTTTTGAACGATGC
Source organism: Flavobacterium sp. RSP49 (assembly GCF_003968735.1). NCBI lineage: Bacteria > Pseudomonadati > Bacteroidota > Flavobacteriia > Flavobacteriales > Flavobacteriaceae > Flavobacterium > Flavobacterium sp. RSP49. Next base: position 87,864 of record NZ_RYDN01000004.1, read on the forward strand.
GGTTGTCATTAGGCAAAAAATAAAAGCGAGTCCGGTTGTTGTGAATATTTTGGAGACTACTGTAACAAATCCTGTTGTAAAAGATAGTTTAGCAGTAGTGAAAGACAGTTTGAAATTCAATTAATTTTTGAAAAAATGATAAAAATTAGTGTTCTGGGTTGCGGATGGCTGGGTTTGCCTTTGGCGAAAGCCTTACTTTCGAAAGGATTTTCCGTGAAGGGCTCGACGACTTCTACAGCGAAATTAGACGTATTGAAAAATACCGGAATCGCTCCTTTCTTAATTGCGCTTTCAGAAAATAAAACCAAAGGAAACCTTTCTGATTTTCTGGAAAATTCTAAAATTTTAATCATTGATGTCCCACCAAAACTTCGTGGTTTAGCGCAAGAAAACTTTGTTGCCAAGATTAGAAATATGATTCCATCTATCGAAAAATCTTCTGTTGAAAACGTACTTTTCATCAGTTCGACATCTGTTTATAATGATGAAGCTATTTTTGTTACTGAAGAAACTATCCCAAAACCGGATACGGAAAGCGGCAAACAATTACTGGAAACAGAACAGCTTTTGCAAAACAACAGTCATTTTAAAACGACGGTATTGCGTTTTGGCGGATTAATTGGCCAGGACCGCCATCCTGTAAAATTCTTGGCAGGCAGAGAAAATCTTGATAACCCTAATGCAACCATTAACTTAATTCATCAAGACGATTGTATTGGAATCATTGAAAAAATTATTGAAACGGATTCATGGAATGAAACCTTCAATGCAGTGGCTCCATTTCATCCTTCTCGAGAACAGTACTACACCCAAAAAGCGAAGGATCTGGATTTAGCTTTGCCAAAATTTAATTCAGAAGAAAATTCAACTGGAAAAATAATTTTGAGTGCTCGCATAGAAACGGTTTTAAAGTATACTTTTACGAAACCAAATTTGTAATGTGAGAACTAAAATTAAGAATGCCGTTTCGTCCAAAATAGACACTATTGGACTGCCAATTTTGGCTTTGTGTTGGGTCAGTTTTTTTTGGGGAACTACCTGGATTGCTTCTAAAGAGGGCGTGAAACACATGCCCGCCTTACAACTTGTCGCCATCAGACAATTTTTAGGAGGATTCCTGTATATTTCCTATTTTTTATTTAAAAAGGCGCCTTGGCCAAAGGGAAAACAATGGAAAACGATCATCATTCTAAGCATTCTTAATTTTGTTTTAAGCAACGGATTAAGCACTTGGGGCGTCAAGTATATCAGTAGTGGTCTAGGCGCAATTATTGGTGCTTGTGTTCCTTTATGGATTGTGATCATTACTTTTTTTAGAGGCGAACGATTATCCAGAGTATCAGTTGTGGGTTTGATTATCAGTTTCAGTGGGGTTTGTGTGATTTTTTACGACCACCTGAGTGATTTTTTGATACCTAGTTTCAGATTTGGAATAATCATTTCCATAATTTCTACTTTAACTTGGGCATTTGGCACCTTGTACACAAAGAAAAAAGCAGCCACTTTTAATCCGTATTTTAGTTTGGGACTGCAAATGTTTATTTCTAGTATTTTAGTTTTTGCCTACACTGGCGCAACTGGAATTTCCGTCAAATTAAGCGAAATTCCTGCTGCTTCCTGGTGGTCTATCGCTTATTTAGTTGTTTTTGGTTCCATACTTACCTTCATTGCCTTTATCTATGCGCTTCAAAATCTTCCTGCTGAAATTAGCACTGTTTATTCCTATATTAATCCTATTATTGCTGTGCTTCTGGGTGCTTTTATCTTTGGCGAAACCCTTAACGCCGCAATAGCCATAGGTGGAAGCGTTACGTTGTTTGGGTTGTATCTGGTGAATTATTCGTTGAGAAGAACCCGAAAAAACAGTATCAAAACAGAATAAAAAAAGTCCAATTTGCTTGAGCAAATTGGACTTTTTTATACTACAAGATAATTTTTATACCTGTATTTTTTTCTGGACTGAAGCTACGTCTCTGTGTCATTCGACTAAGGAGAAATCACATCAAGATCATACTCTGGTGAATAATTTCTACCAGATTTTTACTCTCTTTTCTGGAGCAATGTACATGCCATCATTTTCTTTAATATCAAAGGCTTGATAAAACGTATCAATATTTTGCAAAGGCACATACGCACGGTACATTCCTGGAGAATGCGGATCTGTTTTTACTTGATTTTTCAAGGCTTCATCACGCATTTTTGAACGCCATATTGTTGACCAGGAAATAAAGAAACGTTGTTCCGGAGTATATCCATCGATTAATCCCGGGTTTCCGTTTGCTTTCAGGTACAATTGCAAACCATCATAAGCGGCATTTACGCCTCCTAAATCTCCAATGTTTTCACCAAGCGTGAATTTACCATCTACAAAAGTTCCTGGAATAGGTTGCAAAGCGCTGTATTGAGCTGCAAGCGCTCCTGTTAAAGCAGAGAATTGTTTCAAATCTTCAGCGGTCCACCAATCTACTAAGTTTCCGTCAGCATTGTAACGCGATCCCGAATCATCAAACCCATGTGAAATTTCATGCCCGATAACGGCTCCAATTCCACCATAATTTACGGCTTCATCTGCTTGATAATTGTAAAAAGGCGGTTGCAAAATAGCTGCTGGAAATACAATCTCATTATTTGATGGGTTGAAATAGGCGTTCACAGTTTGTGGAGACATGCCCCATTTTTCTTTATCGACTGGCTTGTTCAATTCAGCTATGTTTTCTTCAAAACGCCATTTTGCCAAGTTTTTAACATTATCAAAATACGTTCCGCCTTCTTTTGGACTTTTAATGGTCAAGGCTGAATAATCTTTCCATTTGTCTGGATATCCAATTTTTATTCTTGATTTATGCAGTTTAGCAAGTGCACTTACCTTAGTTTCTGTAGACATCCAAGGCAAATTATTGATTCGGTTTTCGAAAGCAAGAAATATATTTTTGATCATTTTTTCCGCTTTGGCTTTGGCTTCAGCCGGAAACATTTTCTCTACATATAATTTTCCTAACGCTTCTCCAACCGTTCCGTTGATGGTTTGAAGTGCTCTTTCGTCACGTGGTCTTTGACTTACAGCGCCCGTCAGGGTTTTTCCGTAAAACTCCCAGTTTGCGTCTTCAATAGTAGTTGACAATTGACTTGATGCTCTGTTTAATAAAGTCCAACGCATGTATGCTTTCCAGTCTTCTACTTTATTTTCTTTGAAAATTGTTTCTAAAGCAGTCATATATTTAGGCTGAGACACTATCAAGGAATCCACTTTAGGCAATCCTATTTTTGTGAAATAATTATCCCAGTTGATTGAAGGAGTCAGTTTTTGTAAATCTTTAACCGTCATTGGGTTGTATGATTTACGACGGTCTCTTCTTTCTACTCTATCCAATCTTGGTTTAGACATGGCGATTTCAAGTGCTAGGATTTTTTCGGCATTCGCTTTAGCAACTACCGGAGTATCACCAAGGTACTGTAACATTTTAGCAACGTGAAGCACGTATTTAGCTCGTTTTTCTTTAGAGTCGGCATCTTCAGAAACATAATAATCTCTGTCTGGCAAACCTACGCTACCCAATCCTACATTAATTACATTTCTATTGCTGTTCTTTGCATCAGTGCCTACACTGGCTCCCACAAATCCAATACCGCCAATTGGCTCCATTTCAATTAATAATGCCTCTAGGTCTTTCGCATTTTTAACTGCGTTTATTTTTGTCAAATACGGCTTTAAAGGCGCTATCCCAAGCTTATTTCTTCCTATGGTATCTAATATCGACTGGTATAAATTAACGGCTTTCCCTTGATCAGTATTTGATTTATAACTCGGATTCTTAGTGGCTTCCTTCAAGATTGCCAAAGCATCGGCATCTGTTTTTTGACGCAATTCATCAAAACTTCCCCAACGGGTTCTATCAGCTGGAATTTCTGTATTATCCAACCATGTTCCATTCACATAGCGAAAAAAATCATTGTTGGGTTGTACATTCTTGTCCATGTGGTTCACATTGATTCCTGGCTCTTTCGCCACGGCTGTGTTCTGGGCTTGACTTACCGTAAAACCCATGATTGCAGGAATCACAAAAAGCAACTGCTTATTGATGTTCTTTTTCATTTTTAATATATATTTAGTTAGTTTTACAAAGCTATCAATAAAACTTTTAACTTCTTGTTAAATTTTATCCCAATAAGATTGTGTTAATTTGAATTAAAAACAAATTTCGTTTTCGTATTTTTGTATTAAAATAACATTATGTTACGAATTTTAAAAAAATACCGAATCTTTTTAGGGGTCTTCCTGGTTTTTTCTGCAGTCGTTTTATCCTTATTTTATTCGGCCTTAAAGCCAAAAAAAACACTTCCTATTTTTAATCCTTCTGATGTGAATCCGGAATTAGTAGATAGTACGATTCAGTATAAAAGAAAATACCATACCATTGCTGATTTTTCGTTTGTCAACCAAAACGGAAAAACCATCACCCAAAAAGACTATGAAGGAAAAATATATGTGGCTGATTTTTTCTTTACCACTTGCGGCTCCATTTGTCCAAAAATGACCACCAATTTATCGGATATCCAGAAAGTTTTTGCCAATGATCCCAAGGTGAAGTTATTGTCGCATACTGTTTTTCCGGAGACGGACAGCGTTCCGGTTTTGAAGGCTTACGCCAAAAAATATAAGGTAGATGCTTCAAAATGGAATTTAGTCACCGGTGATAAAAAAGAAATTTATACCATGGCCAGAAAATCGTATTTGGCCGTTAAACTGGGAGAACCAAGCGAATTATACGACATGGTACACACAGAAAATTTTGTATTGGTAGATACTAAAAAAAGAGTTCGTGGGTTTTATGACGGTACTAACAAAGAAGACATGAAACGATTAATCGACGACATTCGTTTTTTGAGTGCCGAATAAGATTAATTGACCTTTAATTTCTTCGCCTTTTCTGATAAATCCCATCCCAATCCATGCATTTGTTTTGTCTTAATTAAGGTTTAAATGTGATATTTATCATTTTTATTTGTATTAAAATGTGTATTTTTGCAATCTTAATTCAATCTAAATAAGATTTGCAAACAACGATAAATTCTCTCAAAAAAGGCGAAAAGGCCATTATAAAAGACTTTGACATTGATATAGTTCCATTAAAATTATTGGAAATGGGTTGCTTACCGGGCAATCTGGTAGAATTACTTCAAATTGCTCCTTTTGGCGATCCTTTATATTTAAACATCAATGGTTCACACGTTGCTATCCGATTGGAAACTGCCCGTGAGATTGAAGTTGAAATACTAAAAACTAATTTATAATGACCAATCAAAATATCAATGTTGCTTTAATTGGAAATCCTAACACCGGAAAAACCTCTGTTTTTAATCAATTGACCGGTTTGAATCAACAAGTAGGGAATTACCCTGGAATTACCGTTGAAAAAAAGATGGGTTTTTGCAAATTACCCAATAACATCAAGGCTAATATCTTGGATTTACCGGGAACCTACAGCCTAAATGCCAGTTCGATTGATGAAAACGTTGTCATTGAATTATTACTGAATAAAAACGATAAATTATACCCTGATGTAGCCCTTGTAGTTACGGATGTGGAGAATCTAAAACGAAATTTATTACTTTTTACCCAAATAAAAGACCTTGAAATTCCAACCATATTAGTCATCAACATGGCCGACAGAATGAAATTCAAAGGAATTACGCTGGATATTCCGTATCTTGAAGCGCACTTAAAAACAAAAATTGCACTGATCAGTTCGAGAAAAGGTTTTGGAATTGATGAACTAAAAAAATTGATAGTCAACTACAAATCTCTTTCAAATGAACCCTGCTTGAATGCCTCAAGCATTGATCCGGAATATTTTAATACGTTAAGAAAAACATTCCCTAACCAGCTCTTGTATAAATTATGGCTGGTAATTACTCAAGACGTCAATTTCCTGAATTTAGACCGAAATGAAATCCGAAATTCATTTACTAAATCGCATTCGGATCTAAAGCGTTTGCAACAAAAAGAAACCATAAAACGCTACCAATTCATCAATGACGTTTTGAAAACAGGATTAAAAGTCGATGAGACAATTGCTAAAGATTTTCGCAGCAAACTGGATCGCGTCCTGACTCACAAGATTTGGGGTTATGTGATTTTCTTCATGATTTTGTTTGTTATTTTTCAATCTATTTTCGAATGGTCTAAAATTCCAATGGATTTCATTGACGGTACCTTTGCTACATTAAGCGCTCTTGCTGCCGAGCAATTACCGGCCGGCGTTTTAACCAATCTAATCTCGCAGGGAATAATTCCTGGAATTGGAGGTATTTTGATCTTCATCCCTCAAATTGCTTTCCTATTTATGTTTATTTCAATTCTTGAAGAAAGCGGTTATATGAGCCGAGTTGTTTTTCTGATGGATAAAATTATGCGTAAATTTGGATTATCAGGCAAAAGTGTAGTCCCGCTCATTTCCGGCACGGCCTGTGCGATTCCGGCAATTATGGCAACCCGAAACATTGAAAACTGGAAAGAACGATTGATCACCATCCTGGTCACCCCATTCACGACCTGCTCCGCCAGATTGCCTGTTTATGCCATAATCATTGCTCTGGTAATTCCAGATACTCGTGTTCTGGGTTTTCTGAACATGCAAGGAATGACCTTGATGCTGTTGTATCTTTTGGGTTTTGGAACGGCTATTTTTTCAGCGTACATTTTGAATAAAATCCTTAAAATAAAAGGAAAAACATACTTTGTGGTAGAAATGCCCAATTATAAATTACCGCTTTTCAAAAACGTAGGTATTAATGTGATCGAAAAAACAAAAGCCTTTGTTTTTGGTGCCGGAAAAATCATACTGGCTATTTCTATAGTTTTATGGTTCTTAGCTTCGTACGGACCAGGAGAAAAATTTAATGATGCGGAAACCATTGTCACTGAAAACACCAAAAACAATCCGTTGCCTGAAGCAGAATTTGAAAATGCAGTGGCCTCCCAGAAACTGGAAAACTCTTATATCGGAATCATGGGAAAAGCCATTGAGCCTGCTATTTCTCCTTTGGGTTACGACTGGAAAATAGGAATTGCCATCATCAGTTCCTTTGCTGCCAGGGAGGTTTTTGTGGGAACATTAGCCACTATTTACAGTGTGGGTGGTAGCGATAATGAAGGTACTATTAAGAATAAAATGGCTGCCGAGATTAATCCGATTACCGGAGAAAAGGTTTTTAATTTTGCTTCCGGAATATCACTATTACTTTTTTATGCTTTTGCTTTGCAATGTGCAAGCACACTCGCCGTTACAAAAAAAGAAACCAATTCCTGGAAATGGCCGGCAGGACAATTGATCTTTATGTCCGGATTCGCCTATGTTGTGGCTTTAATTGCATACCAAATTCTCAAATAAGCCATTACTGATTAGCTCAAATTTCATCGCTTTGGTGAGTCATACTAAAGGCGTGAAAGGTTAATAAAAACCTAAACAAAAATTGAATCGCAGGATGCTTCTTTTAATCGCCTGCACTCAGATGCGTATAAGACACCTCTAAGAAAAATAAATAATTTACAAATTCGAAGTAAAAAATTATAAAAGATACAGTATAATGCAAAAAACGTTCGAATTAAAACCTATTTGTATACCTAGAAATTAAATTCCTTCTCAATAACGATACGTCAACAAAAGTTAAAATTAAAAATTATTATTATTTTTAATTTGTCTAAATAAGATTTAGGCTTTACATTTGCAATGTAGAATTAATCTAAATAAAAAAAATGAGAAATATTATAATTATTGGCTCGCTATTAATTACGTCCGTTTTGTTTGCACAAGAAAAACAACTTACAAAAACTCAAAAAGATAGTATTGAAAGTTTAAACGAAGTAATTATTACCACCGATGCGATCATTGGAAGTAAATTTAAAGCCAAAAACAAAGCCGGATCAACTTATTTTATCTCTCCAAAAGAATTAAAAACCTTTAATTATGATGATGTTTCCAGGGTTCTAAGAACAGTTCCAGGCATCAATATTCAGGAAGAAGATGGCTTTGGCCTGAGACCAAACATTGGTATGAGAGGAACAAGCCCAGACCGTTCTGGTAATATTACCCTTATGGAAGATGGGGTTCTAATTGCTCCTGCACCTTATGCCGCTCCTGCCGCTTATTACTTTCCAACAGTAAACAGAATGCAGTCTTTCGAAATTGTAAAAGGCGGAAGTCAAATACAATACGGTCCTTATACTACCGGCGGCGCCATCAATATGGTTTCTACTCAAATCCCAAATCGTTTCACAGCCCGAGTTGTAGCCAGCATTGGTAGTTTCAATACCAAAAAAACATACGTAAATCTTGGGGATGAACGCGAAAATTTTGGTTATGTTTTAGAATACAACAATCGAAATTCAGACGGGTTTAAAAAAATTGACAACAGTACTAAAAATACCGGTTTTCAGGGAAATGATTATGTAGCTAAATTTAGAATTAATACAGATCTTGATGCCAAAGTCTTTCAGTCCTTGACTGCTAAAGTTCAATTTAGCGAAGATTTTGCTAATGAAACCTACCTTGGTTTAACCGAAGACGATTTCAACAATAGTCCTTACAGAAGGTATGCCGGATCAAATGAAGATTATATTGATACCGAGCACAAACAAATTATGTTTACGCATTTTATTCAACCTTCTAAAAATTTCAACATCACCACAAAAGCGTACAAAAATGATTTTGCCAGAAACTGGTACAAACTGGATGCTTTAAAAGTAGGAACAACAAAAGTGGGAATTAATTCTATATTAATTGACCCAACAAGGTATAATGCAGAATATTTAGCTTTAACTGGAGCTGCTAACACTGCTGATAATGCTTTATTAGTCAAAGCCAATAACAGGATGTATGAGTCTAAAGGAATCCAATCAGTAGCGAATTATAATTTTGCAACAGGAACGCTGAAACACGATCTTGATTTTGGATTTCGCTACCACGAAGATTATGAAGATCGCTTTCAATGGGTTGATGGGTACGCTATACAAAATGGAGTGATGAATAGAACTTCGAATGGAACTCCAGGCACAGATGCAAATAGGATTACAAACGCTGAAGCAATTGCCGCTCATGTGCTTTATACGATTACGTATGACAAATTTACGTTCTCGCCGGGAATCCGATATGAAAATATCAATTTAGAATCGATTAATTACGGGAGCAACGATATTACAAGAACCGGTACAAATATCGTAAATGCAAATAACCGTTCTGATGTTTGGATACCGGGAATGGGAATTCTGTATAAAATAAATGAAGATTACAATGTGTTTACGAGTGTTCACAAAGGATTTTCACCTCCGGGGGCTAAAGTTGGAGAAGATGCCGAAAACAGTATCAACTCAGAACTGGGTTTTCGCTTTCAAAAAAATGCCTTTTACGGAGAATTGATTGGGTATTACAATGATTTTTCTAATTTACAAGGTTCGGATAACATGTCCGGTGGCGGAACTGGAACTGGAGATTTATTCAATGCAGGTGCCGCAATCGTAAAGGGAATTGAATTTTTGGCCACATATGAGATCCTGAACAATTCAGAAAAAAGATATAAACTGCCGCTTAGCTTTTCCTATACTCTGACGGATACGAAATTAAATAGTGACTTTAACAGCCCAATATGGGGAAATGTAACACGTGGAGATGAGATTCCGTACATCGCCAAAAATCAATTTGCTCTGACTGCCGCTTTCGAAACAGAAAAATTCAATTTGGCCATCAGTGGGAAATATGTAGATGCGTTTAGAACATTGGCAGGAACGGGAACTATTCCGTCCCAAAACAAAGTAAATAGCAATTTTATTGTAGATTTTTCAGCAAGATACCACCTCAGCCAAAAAGTGAGCCTGATGTCTAATATCATTAATTTAATGAATGAAAAGTATGCCGTTTCAAGAGTTCCTGCAGGTTTAAGACCAGGAATGCCTTTTAGTATCAATTTTGGAATTATGGCACAGTTGTAAAAAACTTTCTCATTAGTTTAACTCAAAAAGCAACCTCTTTTGGTTGCTTTTTCTTATTTTTACAATATGGATATTCAAGAAATTTTAGCTTTTTTTGCCCTTGGAATAGCACTTGCTTTTTTGATTAAAAAATTCTTCCTCAAAAAGAAAAAATCAGATAAAAATTGTGGCAGTGGTGATGATTGCGGCTGCCATTAAAATTTTATTTCGTGTTTAAACGTTAAAAAAGAGCCCATGTAAAATGTTTGGTAGTAGTCTGAACTATCTTAAAATAACAATAAGTCTGCACTTTCTTTAAAATATAAAGAAAGTGCAGTAATTTAATAAAATTACTTTTTTAGACTCAATACCAACTGTTTACGTTTGTATGTTTTAGAAAATGTTTTCAAATTTGAACTTGTTTCTGGTTTGACTTTGAACATTATTTCAGCTTTATCCCTACAAAAATTGAAATTATGATACTATTATGAATTAGTAATCCGCATGCGATTAGACCATCATAATTTTAACAAAAATCTGATCTATAGGTTATATATATTTAATCCCAATGAAAATATTTTTCATTTTGTTATAGTGATATGCAGTCATTCAGTAGTGATATAAAAAGTTATTTTAAATACCCAATTTTTACATAGTATTCGCTGGGGTTGATTTTGACACCTTCTTTTGGATATGGAAGAACACTATAGTTTTTAATGTTTTTTTGCTTTTTAGGTAAATATTTAGAAAACCATTCTTTATTTTCTTTTTCGTTTTCCATCGAAAAAACCAATATCCTGTTTTCAATTAATTTTAAATCTTTGTAAACAGAAACAACTCCCGAAACTTCCCCTTCCCAAATACATGTAACCCCTTCCGGACAACGGGAATCTGAAGAAATCGATTTTAGAACCAACTGAAAACCTTTTTTATTGAGGCATATTTTCTGATGTATCGTGCTGTATTTGACCTTCTGGGATTTAGGACTTTGCGCCAAAACTACACTGCTGATAATTATACAAAGGAATACTACTGACTTTTTCATAAACGCAATTTAAAAGATAAAGCTACGCTTCTTTTTAATAACAAATGGCAAAAATTAAAAATCCTATCCCAAAGCCACATCCAGAACCATCATCACTATAAATCCGCCAACAAATCCCAGTGTGGCAATATCCGTATTTTTATCCTGTTGTGTTTCTGGAATCACTTCCTCTACCACAACAAAAATCATAGCACCTGCAGCGAAGGCCAAAGCGTACGGTAAAATTGGGGTAAAAAATGTGACAGCAAAAGCGCCTAAAACAGCAGCAACTGGTTCTACCAAAGCTGATGATTGTCCATACATAAAGCTTTTCCTTCTACTCATTCCCATACGACGCAACGGCATGGCCACGGCAATACCTTCGGGGAAATTCTGAATTCCAATACCAATGGCCAAGGTAACAGCACCCGCAATGGAAGCCTCCGGAATCCCGGCAGCCACTCCGCCAAAAAGAACCCCTACGGCCAATCCTTCTGGTATATTATGCAGTGTAATTGCTGACACCAGTAATGTAGTACGTTGCCAAGGCGATTTAATTCCCTCCGTAACTTTAAAATTAATGTGAAGATGTGGCAATACTTTATCAATCCCAAAAATGAACAAGGCACCAAGAAAAAAACCAAAAGCTGCGGGAATCACTTTTTGAAAACCTTCGCCGCCAGTCATTTCTATAGCAGGAGCCAATAAACTCCAAAAACTTGCAGCAACCATTACGCCCCCTGTAAATCCGAGCATTCCGTCCAGTACCGTCCGGTTCATGGTTTTAAACAAAAAAACGAACGAGGCTCCTAAAGCCGTAAGAAACCAAGTGAATAAACTCGCGTACAAAGCGGCTAATATTGGGTCGATACTCGTGAAATAATCTACTATAGATTGAAACATAATTATTTAATGTATAAATTACTGGCAATTTTATTTGAAATGGTTATTTCTTTGGTACCAATGCGTATTCGGAAAGAGGAATCAAAAAATTCTTTCTCGACAATTTCAATCTGAGAACCCAAAGCAATTTCCTGTTTGTCTAAATATTTTAAAAATTCCGAAGAGGTATCCTTTACGCCTACACAAATCCCGATTTGGTTTTTCTCGAATTCAGAAAGCAGTTGTTTTTCTACTTTTATAATTCTTCCCTTGGCATCCGGAATAGGATCTCCATGAGGATCTTTAGTAGGATTTCCCAGAAAATCATCCAGTTTATTGATGAGTTTTTCAGATTTTATGTGTTCTAATTGTTCCGCAAGATCATGCACTTCATCCCATGAAAAGTCTAATTTCTCCACTAAAAAAGTTTCCCAAAGCCGGTGCTTTCGAACAATCATTTTAGCGGCTAATTGTCCTTGATCAGTAAGGGAAACGCCTTGGTATTTGATGTAGTTGACTAACTCTTTTTCGGCGAGTTTCTTGAGCATATCGGTAACGGATGATGCTTTGGTTTCTATTTTTTCGGCAATCGCATTGGTGCTGATATCCACCTCTGAAACGGCCGTAAGGTGGTAAATGGTCTTAAGATAATTTTCTTCTGAAAAGGTCATGCTGTTTTTTTTTGATGTTTTCTCTCCCTACATTTGTACAGCTGTAAAGAATAAAGAATTGCAACAATCTTAATAAATTAGAACTGTAAAACAATTACAACAACAAAGATACACAAAAAAGCACACCAAAAATATTTTTTTAGTCAAGTCTAAAATATAAGAACAAATTATAAACAGTTAGGACACAATCCAGAAAGTGTAAAATTAGCCTCCTTCATTACGTAGTTCGGCGGTAATTTAAAGGTGGGCGATACATTCTCCAAGCAGGTCACCAATTGGCATTTCTCGCAACTAAAATGAATGTGATTGTGGCTATGCGGAACACCATTGTCCAAGTCATGGCAACTTGCATATTTTATGGTTCCGTCTAAAGTAACCATTTTATGAATCACATCTTCGGTCATAAGGCGATTCAAAACCCTGTAAATGGTAACGCGGTCACAAAAATTTTGGCTTAAAGCCTGAATTTCTGTATGCGATAACGCCACATCCGAATTTCTTATTATTTCTAAAATAGCAGTTTTAGCGGTTGTGTTCCGAGTTATTTTCATTTTTTGATAAATTACTTATCGCAACAATGTTGCGTTATTGAATATATTTCTATATTTGCAACACAATTGCATTAAGCAAATATACAAGAAATGAAGAAACTATCAATATCTAGCATCGATCTTTTAGGGATTTCGAGTGCCGGTTTGTGCCTGATCCATTGTTTAGTTTTGCCTTTACTAACCATCCTGCCTTTTGGCGTGTCGCACAATCCGTATATCGATTTACTGTTTGCATTAACAGGTCTTTGGGCCGTATTGCGCCTTATAAAAACGGCCACTTTTAGGATAATTGTTATATTCCTGCTCTTCATATCTCTAATTCTGTTGAGTGTGTTAATTGACATTTTTCTCGATTTACACACTAATTTGTTAATTATAGGCGGAATAGGAATGATACTCGGACATCTCTTGAATTATAAAAATCACAAAAAAAAGCACCTATGAAAAAATTGCCCGTAACTGTATTATCTGGTTTCTTGGGAGCCGGAAAAACCTCCTTACTCAATTATATCCTGCATAATAAAGAGGGTTTGAAAGTAGCCGTTATCGTAAATGACATGAGTGAGGTCAATATTGATGCGCAATTAGTCAAAAAAGAAAACACGCTTTCCCGTACCGAGGAGCGATTAGTCGAAATGAGCAACGGCTGTATTTGTTGTACGCTACGCGAAGATTTAATGCTAGAAGTCGAGAAATTAGCCAAAGAAGACCGTTTTGACTACCTATTAATTGAGAGTTCCGGGATAAGCGAACCAATTCCTGTCGCACAGACTTTTTCCTTTGTAAATGAAGAAGAAAACATCGATTTATCCCGATTTAGTTTCATTGATACGATGGTGACCGTGGTCGATGCCTTTAATTTCTTTAAAGATTTTGGTTCAGCCCAAACTCTTCAGGACCGGAAAGTGTCTGATATTGAAAATGATACTCGCACAATTGTAAACCTGCTGGTCGATCAAGTAGAGTTTGCCAACGTCATCATCCTGAACAAAACTGATTTGGTTACCCAAAAAGAATTGGAAGTTCTCAAAGCATCCATCCAGAAACTGAATCCCATAGCTAAAATAATCCCTTCTATTCTTGGAAGAGTTAATATCAACGAAGTCCTAAACACCGGATTATTTAACTACGAAGAAGCCGAAGCCTCCGCTGGATGGATGCAGGAGCTCGAAGGAATTCATATGCCTGAAACTGAAGAATACGGAATTTCTTCCTTTGTTTTTAGAGACGAACGTCCGTTTCACCCCTGTCGCTTTTGGCGCTACCTAACAAAGGATTTTCCGCAGCATATCATTCGGAGCAAGGGATTATGCTGGATTGCTTCCCGACCACAACAAGCCATCAACTGGAGTCAGGCCGGCGGATCCATGAAAGCCGAGGGAGCTGGTGTCTGGTGGGCCAGTATGCCTCTGGGGGAACGGATGACTTTTCGTAATTTTGTCGAATATCAAGACATTATCGAAGAGCGATGGACGACCAATTTTGGAGATCGCCTAAATGAAATCGTATTTATAGGGCTGCAAATGGACGAAAATTTAATTCGAGAACAACTCGAAAACTGCCTTTGCACCAGTGATGAAATTATGGATTTACAAGGCGGTTTTTTTCCTAGTACCGATGCTTTTCCTATTCCTAGAGCCTATCACGAGGACCAAGGAAAAGCGGTTCTAAATAAAATATAATGGTTATAAATCCTACTCATTTTAGTTAAATATTCGGTAATCAACGGTTCATTGTTATGATGAATCCTTTTTTTATCCATTGAACAATATAATTTTTATATATCAAATATTATTTTTAGATTTGTCTAAAATTTAATTTATAATAATGAAAAATATATTTTATTTACTACTTGCCTTTTCGTTCCAAATGATAGTTGGCCAAGAAAAAAGTAGTGTTTCGGGCTTCATTTCTTCGGAAAAAAAGAAAATTCAAGCAGCGCAAGTCCTTTTACTAAAAACTAATTACACAACTCAAACCGATAGTTTAGGCCACTATAGAATAGATGCTGTTCCTGAGGGAAATTATAAAATACAAATTACCGCAGCCGGTTTTCAAACGGTCAACAAAACTATAAGTATAAAAAAAAACGATTCAATTCTTGTTAACTTTGAACTATACAACACGGACAATCAACTCAACGAGGTCGTGGTTTCCGGAACTTTAAAACCCGTAAGAAGACTGGAAAGTCCCGTTCCTGTTGAAGTATATTCTCCCACATTTTTCAAAAAAAACCCTACAGCCAGTATTTACGAAGCTTTACAAAATGTAAATGGCGTGCGTCCGCAACTCAATTGTGGCGTATGCAATACAGGCGACATTCATATTAACGGACTCGAAGGCCCGTATACTCTGGTCTTAATAGACGGAATGCCCATCGTGAGCAGTTTATCTACGGTGTATGGATTATCTGGAATTCCAAATTCACTGGTCGAACGAATCGAAATCGTAAAAGGTCCCGCTTCGTCTCTATACGGTAGTGAGGCTGTTGGAGGTTTGATCAATATTATTACCAAAAATCCAACAAAAGCTCCCTTGTTTTCGGCTGATATTTTCTCAACTTCTTGGTTAGAGACCAATGTTGATTTAGGAGTAAAACTCAATGTTGGGCAGAAAGCTACGGCACTTCTAGGTTTAAATTATTTTAGCTACAATCAAAAAATAGACAACGACAATGACGGATTTACAGATGTTACACTTTCGGACCGAATCTCCCTTTTTCAAAAATGGACTTTCAACAGAAAAGAAAACCGTTTGTTCACTATTGCGGCGCGTGGGGTATATGAAGACCGTTTTGGCGGCGATGTGCGTTGGGAGAAAAAACACCGTGGCGGAGACGAAATCTATGGCGAAAGCATTTATACCAAACGAGCAGAATTAATAGGAAGTTACCAATTGCCTTTTCAGGAAAAACTAATGCTGTCTTTTTCAGGAAATGTACATTATCAGGATAGCAGATACGGTACAACGAGCTATATTGCGAATCAAAAAATTGGTTTTCTACAGTTAACTTGGGATAAGAAAATAGGAAAAAACGACCTGCTTGCAGGAATTGCCACCCGATACAATTATTACGATGACAATACACCGGCAACATTAAAACAGGGAAATAACAACCCAGAGAAAACCTGGCTACCGGGGATTTTTGTTCAGGACGAAATTACATTTACCGAAAAACACAAACTTTTACTGGGAATGCGCTACGATTACAACTCATTTCACGGAAATATTTTCACACCACGATTAGCCTATAAATGGAAATTGAACGATAATAATATCATTCGTTTAAATACCGGGACAGGGTTTAGAGTCGTGAATTTATTCACCGAAGATCATGCTGCCTTGACTGGTGCTCGCGAAGTTATAATTGCAAACAACCTAAAGCCCGAGCAATCCGTAAATGCAAATTTGAATTATATTAAGAAAATAAATTTTGATAACGGAACCTTTATTGGCATTGAAACTTCCTTATTTCATACCCGCTTCAGCAATAAGATAATATCGGATTATGTTACTGATCCCAACCAAATCATCTATGACAACATCAACGGTTATGCGATAAGTCAAGGAATCAGTGCGAATATCGATTTCAATTTTCCTAATGGATTAAAAATTATCACCGGTGCTTCCCTGCTTGACAATAAAAACGTTCAAAATGGCCGAAAAGAAAACCCTATTCTAACTGAAAAATTTACAGCAACTTGGAGTGTTTCCTATAAAATTCAAGCTATCGATTTAAATATTGATTACACCGGAAATCTATACAGCCCTATGCGACTCCCACTTTTAAGCGCTTTAGATCCCCGTGCTCCAGAATCACCTTGGTACAGTTTACAAAACATTCAATTCACGTATTCTGGTTTACCTGATTTTGAAATTTATGTCGGAATTAAAAACCTGTTGAACTTTTTACCCAAACAAAACAACCCTTTTTTGATTGCAAGAACTGATGATCCTTTTGATAAAAATGTAACCTACGACACAAACGGACAAGCGCAGGCCACTCCCCAAAATCCCTATGGACTAACCTTTGACACTACCTATGTATATGGGCCCAACCAGGGAATCAGAAGCTTTTTCGGACTCCGATATACCTTGAGATAATGAGAAAAAAACTGTATTTACTGGTACTCCTATGCTTTGCAATTCCTTCTGGATTCGCGCAGTTGCATTCGGTTTCGTTTGAACAAATTGACAGTTTGCAAAATAACAAAAAGAGAAAAACGATAGTTTTTATTCAAACCGATTGGTGCCAATTTTGTCATGCGATGAAAAACACCACTTTTAAAAACAAGGAAATTATTACCCAGCTCAATTCTAATTTCTATTTTATTGATTTTAATGCCGAGGAAAAGCGAACGGTTATTTTTAACAAAACCAGTTTTCAATTCCGACCCACGGGAAACAACTCCGGAATACATGAACTGGCCCTCGCATTAGGAACAGTCAACAAACAACTGAACTTTCCTGTTTTGTGTGTTTTGAACAGTGAAAATGAGATTATTTTTCAGCACAACGGCTACTTAAACCCAAAAGAATTTAAGCTGATTTTAGCCAAACTAAAAGAATAAAATTGTCTATTTTTGAGGAAATGTCAAATTCTCAAATGAAACACTTCGATTACATCTTTACCGGCACAGGATTATCGGCTTTGATGACCGTGTATAAAATGGTCCAATCTGGTAAATTCCGAGATAAAAGTATTTTGTTATTGGATGAAAATACCAAAAAAACCAACGACAGAACCTGGTGTTTTTGGAAAACTAGTGATTCGGTTTGGGAACAATCCATTTCCAAGAAATGGGATTCGGCTTTGTTTGCCAATTCAGATTTTCGACGAGATTTAGACTTGAAACCCTACCGCTACAATATGGTTAAAGGGCTGGATTTCTATAATCAGGTATTTGATCTGCTTTCAAAACAAGAAAACATCACGTTCATCAACCAGAAAGTTTTGGAAATCGAAGAATCTGAAACTATCATTCTGGTACAAACCGAAAGCGAATCCTTTTCCTGCTCGAAATTGTTTAATAGTATTTACAACAACAAAAAAGCAGAAAACCAGACAAAATATCCTGTTTTACAACAGCATTTTATAGGTTGGTTTATCAAAAGTGAGCAAGCTGTATTCAATCCCGAACAAGCTACTTTCATGGATTTTTCAGTGGAACAAAAAGGAAATACCCGTTTTATGTATGTGTTGCCTACTTCCAAAACTGAAGCTTTGCTGGAATACACGTTGTTTTCGCACAAACATTTAAAAACTGAGGAGTACGAAAACGAAATCCAGCAATACATCGAAAAACTTGGGATTACAAACTATGAAATCGTTGAAAAAGAACAAGGTAGTATTCCCATGACGTGTTATCCTTTTTGGAAAGCCAATACGAAAAACGCAATCAACATAGGAACTTCTGGCGGCTGGACGAAAGCCAGTACGGGCTATACTTTCAAAAATTCGGATAAAAAATCAACAGAATTGGTTGCCTTTCTACAAAGGGAAACCGACTTTACTAAGTTTCACAAAAGAACCAAATTCTGGTTGTACGATTTGCTTTTGCTAGACATCTTAGACCGAAAAAATGAATTGGGTTCTTCTATCTTTTCTTCGATGTTCAAAAAAGGAAATCCAACATTAATTTTTAAATTTCTGGATGAGGAAACTTCTTTTATTGAGGACATTACCGTTATTCTAAAATGTCCCAAAATCCTATTTATTAAAGCTATTTTTCATGTAGCTTTCAAAGCAATGAAATAGAAATCAAACTATAACAAAACTTTATAATTCAACTCCTATACTTGATTGTAAACTTTGTAACTTTGCAATTCAAAATTAGTATTGATTTAAAATAAAAAAGATATGTATCCAGAAGAAATGGTAAAACCAATGCAAGCCGAATTAACCGCTGCAGGTTTTCAAGATTTACATAGTGCTGAAGCAGTAGAAAACGCAATAAAATTAGAAGGAACAACACTTGTAGTTGTAAATTCGGTTTGTGGTTGTGCTGCCAGAAACGCACGTCCGGGGGCAAAAATGAGTTTGGATGGCGCTAAGAAACCAGACCATTTAATCACCGTTTTTGCAGGAGTTGACAAAGATGCAGTTGATGCCGCAAGACAACACATGTTCCCTTTTCCTCCATCATCGCCAAGTATGGCTTTGTTCAAAAACGGAGAATTAGTGCACATGTTAGAGCGTCATCACATTGAAGGTCGCCCAGCAGAATTAATTGCTGAAAACTTGAAAGACGCATTTAACGAGTATTGTTAAAATTTACATTTTAGAATATATTAACCCTTTCAGAGTTCTAAACTCTGAAAGGGTTTTTTATTTATAAACAACGTAAACTTTGTATAATTTTTTTATTTGGAGCTATTTCCAGCTATTCGCTACAATCTTTTTTTCCGCTAAAAAGCGGATAAAAAAGGATTTCCACTGCTATCTGGGCTAAAAGATATTTGGTGCTAGAAAAAGAGGTGTATATTTGATGTTGTTGCCAATAAAAAGAAATTTATACCTTTAAATCCTATGAAACAATATTTTACATTAATTTTTTTGCTCTCCCTAGCATCTTGTAATTCTATAGCAAAAGATACATCCCAAAAAATAAGTCTTAAGAATTATGCAGAAGAAGCCATGAAGGATTCGTTAATTGGAGCTAGCCCAATAGTAGTCATCTCAAAAGTATCGATCAAATTCTATTCAAAATTAGATGCAAATCATTATGTATTCTCAAAACTAAACAGAAAAGGTTTAGTCATTATTCCAAAAAATTCAGATGTGATTGAAGAAATTTTAGGAGCCGAAAGCAAATTAAATGGAGTAATCGTTTTTATGGAAGCACACGAACTAAAACCAGATTTTAATAAATTACGATATGTGCTAAATGGAAAAGAAATTAGAAAATCTGTATCAGATACGATTAACATGAAAAACATAAAAAGTTTTGTAGTAATTAAAAAACGGAATACCAATCAATGTGTTGCTTTTTTAAATACTAAATACTAAAATAATACTTTGAAATTTAGCTAAAAAAACTACACTACCATTCTTAATGAGAATGAATAATTTAAAGAAAACAATAAACTACTAATCATAAGTACAATCAAAATGTTAGTTTGAGCTTGAAATCAAAAAGAGAACATTAGGGTAAAATCAAAATATTTCAACGTCTGAACAATCAGAGATTCTTCGTTCCTCAGAATGACAAACTAAACGCAGTAAAATCAATCCGTTGTGTCTCCAAATCACTACCAAAATTTTCACTCTGACGAAGGAAGAGTCCATACAAGTTGCTCACAACACCGCGATTGCTCCGCCAGTTCGCTAGCGCTCGGGTCTTCGTTCCTCAGAATGACAAAAAACGCAACATATAACTGTAACCACAACTATCCTAGCCCAGATTGCAGCGGCATCCTCTTGTTGTAGCGATAGCGGAAACAAGAGATATAGCGGAAAGCTGGAAATAGCTCCAAAAAATTAAACCATTAAGACATTAAGGAAAATTAAGCGTCTATTGTCAATGATTGTGAACCTTAGTCCCTTCAAAACTTTGCCTCTCTGAACCTTTTTCCATACTTTTGCAAAAAATATATTTCTCAACTTAAAACTGTTTATAGCATGCAACTGTATAACACATTAAGCGCAGAGGAAAGAGGCATTATGATTGATGATGCCGGAAAACAACGTCTTACGCTGTCTTTCTATGCTTATGCGCAAATCTCAAATCCAACACAATTTCGTAACGAATTATTTTTGGCGTGGAACTCACTTGAAGTTTTGGGTCGGATTTATGTAGCCAGTGAGGGAATCAACGCCCAATTATCATTGCCTGCCGATAATTTTTACGCGTTCAAAGATTCAATTGAAGTTTATGATTTCATGAAAGGAATCCGATTAAATATTGCGGTAGAACAAGACGATCACTCGTTTTTGAAACTGACTGTAAAAGTGCGTGACAAAATTGTAGCTGACGGTTTAGTCGATGAAACTTTTGATGTGACGAATATCGGAATTCACCTAAAAGCAATGGAATTCAACGAACTTCTCGAAGATCCAAACACGATTGTAGTCGATATGCGAAATCATTACGAAAGTGAAATTGGACATTTCACCAAAGCTATAAAACCAGATGTGGATACTTTTCGGGAATCATTACCCATTATCGAAGAGCAGCTTACGGAACACAAACAAGACAAAAAAATATTGATGTATTGCACCGGAGGTATTCGCTGCGAAAAAGCCAGTGCTTATTTCAAACATAAAGGTTTTGAAAACGTGTACCAACTGGAAGGCGGAATTATTGAATACACACGTCAGGTAAAAGCAGAAAGTTTAGAAAGTAAATTTATTGGTAAAAACTTCGTATTTGATCACCGATTGGGCGAAAGAATCACAGACGATATTGTTTCGCAATGCCATCAATGTGGCGCACCTTGTGACGTACATACGAATTGCGTGAACGAAGGCTGTCATTTACTTTTTATCCAATGTGATTCTTGCAAGGAAAAAATGGAAGGTTGCTGTTCTACGGAATGTGTAATTGTGATTCATTTGCCGGAAGAAGAACAAAAAGCCATCCGCAGAGGAATTAAAAACGGAAATAAGATTTTCAAAAAAGGGAAATCAGACGTTTTGACTTTCAAAAATAATCAAGATCCATTAGCAGGAGTTCCGAATCTTAGTGAATTGGCTGAGTCAAAAATTGCTCGCAGAGTAGCTACCGTTCTCAAAAAAGAAATAAAGATCAAAAAACAATACATTGGAAAAGGAACTCACTTTTATCCAAAACCAAGTATTGGTCAGTTTCTAATTGAAGAAAACGAAATCAAAATTGGTGATACGATTCTGATTAAAGGCCTTACAACAGGCGAGCAAAAACTGGTAATCGAAGAAATGCTGGTGAACGATTTTGCACAAGAAAAAGCAGTTTCTGGAGACACTTGTACTTTTAAATTGCCATTCCGGATTCGATTGTCAGATAAATTATATAAAGTTGTAGATTAGTGGAAATTTAAAACTAATTGTATGCCACATTCCTTTAATAAATTATGGATTCATGCTGTTTGGGCAACCAAAAACAGAGGTGAATTAATTGACTTTTCAATAGAGAAACAAGTATACGACTATATCAGACAAGAATTAATTGAATTGGGATGTCCCGTACGAATCATTAATGGAATGCCCGATCATATTCACGCCTTATTTTTATTAAATCCACAAAAATCAATTGCAGATGTAATAAAACAAATTAAAGGGAGCTCGTCACATTCTATAAATGGAGAAAATTTAATGATTGAAAAATTTGCTTGGCAAACAGGTTATGCCGCTTATTCCGTTAGTGAATCTCAATTAGAAGCCGTTTATAATTACATAAAGAATCAAAAGCAACATCATTTAAAGAAAAATTCTCAAGATGAATTTGACGAATTTATAAAATTACATGGGTTAAGCCAAATTTGAAACCGTGGCTATCTTCAAAACACACACAACCATTAAACTATAGCCAACCGTTTCAACGGTTGGAGACATTCATGGGTCAATGTATTGTTCTTTACTTTACGTTGCCAACGGTTGAAACCGTGGGCTATGTTCTAAACAAACACATCTATTAAACCATAGCCAACCGTTTCAACGGTTGGAAAAATTCATGGGTCAATCTTTGAAAAATAATGTGTTGTTCTTTACGTTGCCAACGGTTGAAACCGTGGGCTATGTTCAAAAAACAAACAACCATTAAATTATAGCCAAACGTTTCAACGGTTGGAGACATTCATGAGAAAACCTTTGAAAAATAATGTATTGTTCTTTACTTTACGTTGCCAACGGTTGAAACCGTGGGCTATGTTCTAAACAAACACATCTATTAAACCATAGCCAACCGTTTCAACGGTTGGACGTTTCAACGGTTGGAGACATTCATGGGACAATCTTTGAAAAATAATGTATTGTTCTTTACTTTACGTTGCCAACGGTTGAAACCGTGGGCAATGTTCAAAAAACAAACAACCATTAAATTATAGCCAAACGTTTCAACGGTTGGAGACATTCATGGGACAATCTTTGAAAAATAATGTATTGTTCTTTACTTTACGTTGCCAACGGTTGAAACCGTGGGCTATGTTCTAAACACACAGCCATTAAACTACAACCAACCGTTTCAACGGTTGGAGACATTCATGAGAAAACCTTTGAAAAACAATGTGTTGTTCTTTACGTTGCCAACGGTTGAAACCGTGGGCTCTGTTCAAAAAACACACAACCATTAAACTACAACCAACCGTTTCAACGGTTGGAGACATTCATGAGAAAACCTTTGAAAAACAATGTATTGATCTTCACGTTGCCAACGGTTGAAACCGTGGGCTATGTTCTAAACAAACAACCATTAAACTACAACCAACCGTTTCAACGGTTGGAGAGATTCATGGGACAACCTTTGAAAAACAATGTGTTGTTCTTTACGTTGCCAACGGTTGAAACCGTAGGCTATGTTCTAAAAACACACAACCATTAAAATATAGCCAACCGTTGAAACGGCTGCAGACATTCATGAGATAAACTTTGAAGTCAAAATAGATATAAAATGCATCGTATCTTTATAAGAAAGAATTCAAAACTAACCCATTACAAACTAATTTGTAATGGGTTTTTTTATTGAAAATTTATGAGGCATTCGTGCTTTTATGCGTTGTGACGTAAAATTAAAAAATACTATCTTTACCAATTAAACGTTTTAAAAACATAAGTTGTGCTCGTCGCAACACTATATATAAAATTATGGCATGTACAAGTTGTTCAACTTCTGATGGTGGATCACCTAAAGGTTGTAAAAATAATGGGACTTGCGGCACCGACAGCTGCAATAAATTGACGGTTTTTGATTGGCTTTCTAATATGAGTCTGCCTAATGGTGACGCCCCTTTTGACTGTGTGGAAGTACGCTTCAAAAACGGCAGAAAAGAATTTTACCGCAATACAGAGAAATTAACGTTAAGCATGGGCGATATCGTGGCTACTGTTGCTTCTCCGGGACACGACATAGGAATTGTTACTTTGACAGGAGAATTAGTTAAAATTCAAATGAAGAAAAAAGGAGCCAATCACCTGGGCAACGAAATTCCGAAAATTTATAGAAAAGCATCCCAAAAAGACATTGATATTTGGTCTACAGCTCGCGAAAAAGAAGAGCCTATGAAGGTTCGTGCTCGGGAACTAGCGATTGCTCAAAAATTGGAAATGAAAATTTCGGATATTGAATTTCAAGGAGATGGATCTAAAGCTACTTTTTATTACACCGCAAATGACCGAATTGATTTTCGAGCATTAATTAAAGATTTTGCTAAAGAATTCAGTACCCGAATAGAAATGAAACAAGTAGGTTTCCGTCAGGAAGCAGCTCGTTTAGGCGGAATAGGTTCTTGCGGAAGAGAATTGTGTTGTTCGACTTGGCTGACGGATTTTAGAAGCGTAAATACCTCAGCGGCACGGTACCAACAACTGTCTTTGAATCCACAAAAACTAGCCGGACAATGCGGAAAATTGAAATGCTGTTTGAATTATGAATTGGATACGTACATGGATGCTTTGAAAGACTTCCCGGATTTTGAAACAAAATTGGTGACGGAAAAAGGAGATGCCATTTGCCAGAAACAAGATATTTTCAAAGGATTAATGTGGTTTGCCTACACCAATAATTTTGCAAATTGGCACGTATTGAAAATTGATCAAGTCCGAGAAATCATCGCTGAAAACAAACTGAAAAATAAAGTTTCTTCGCTAGAAGATTTTGCAATAGAAATCATTGCAGAACCAGAGAAAAACTTCAATAATGCAATGGGACAAGAAAGTTTAACTCGTTTTGATCAACCCAAAACGAAGAAAAAACCAAATAAAAAACGAAAACCGGGCGGTGAAAATGCAATTGTAGCAAACAGCAACAAACCTGTAAACAATACCCGTCAGACTCCAAATGACAAAAAGCCTGCGGAGCCAAGAAAACCTATAATTATTACTAAAAATGTGGATAAAAAATAGCGCTTTACTTCTTTTGGTAGTAATTCTATTCTGGTCGTGTGATAAAAAAAGGGTTTTTGATGACTATCAATCTATGGGTAGTGCGTGGCATAAAGACAGCATTGTAACGTTCCATTTACCAGAACTAGATTCCACAAAACGCTATAATTTGTTTGTGAATTTGAGAGCGAATAATGCGTATCAATACAACAATTTGTTCTTAATTGTAGCTTTAGAACTACCTAATGGTTTTACAAAAGTAGACACGCTCGAATACCAAATGGCTGATCCGGAGGGATTACTATTAGGGAATGGGTTTTCAGACATAAAAGAAAGCAAACTTTTTTATAAGGAAAATGTACGGTTTCGATCCAAATACACCGTTCATATTAAGCAAGCAGTCAGAGAAAACGGCAAAGTTCCTGGCGTGACGGCTTTAGACGGAATTACAGAGGTAGGTTTTAGAATAGAAAAAAAAGAATAAAATAGTATTATGGCTATCAAAAAAAACAACAGTCCCGCTAAAGATAATGACAAAGACATGGCTCATTACAAAAAGATTTTTTGGAAAATATTCTTTGTAGGGTTAGGAAGTCTTGCTTTATTTTTCCTGTTTGCTTCCTGGGGAATCTTCGGTTCGATGCCCTCTTTTGAAGATTTAGAAAATCCCGATTCTAATTTAGCGACTGAGATCATATCCGCTGACGGTGTGGTTTTAGGTAAATATTTCGAAAAAAACAGATCTCAATTAAAGTATTCTGACTTGCCAAAAAATTTGGTTCAAGCACTAATCGCAACGGAAGATGCTCGTTTTTATGAGCATTCCGGCATTGACGGAAGAGGTACTTTGAGAGCCATCTCGAGCTTAGGAACCAGCGGAGGAGCCAGTACCTTGACGCAGCAATTAGCCAAACAATTATTTCACGGAGAAGGATCTAAATTCCTGCCTTTTAGAATTGTACAAAAAATAAAAGAATGGATTATTGCCATCCGATTAGAAAGACAATACACTAAAAATGAAATTATTGCCATGTATTGTAATGTATACGATTTTGGAAACAATTCTGTCGGAGTTAGTTCAGCCGCAAAAACGTATTTTTCGAAAGAACCAAAGGATTTAACCATCAGCGAGTCGGCAATATTAGTGGGAATGTTTAAAAATTCTGGCCTTTACAATCCTGTGAGAAATCCACAAGGAGTGATAAACCGAAGAAATGTAGTGCTTCTGCAATTAGAAAAAGGAAAAATAATTTCAAAAGAAGAAAAAGAAAGACTGCAGGCTTTACCAATCACATTAAAGTTCAAATTACAAACGCACAAAGACGGAACAGCAACCTATTTCAGAGAATATTTAAGAGACTACCTAAAAAAATGGGCGGAGGAAAATAAAAAACCGGATGGTTCAGATTATGACATCTACAAAGATGGTCTAAAAATCTATACTACCATTGATTCCAGAATGCAACTGCATGCTGAAAAAGCAGTAACGGAGCACATGGCCAATCTTCAAGAAGAATTTTTCGAGCAATCCAAAACAAATAAAAATGCGCCATTTGTCAACATCTCTTCTGTAGAAACACAACGCATTTTAAGCCAAGCCATGAAATCCTCGAACAGATGGGCGGTATTAAAATCACTGGAAAAAACGGACGAAGAAATTATAGCATCCTTTAGCATAAAAACTAAAATGAGAGTCTTCTCTTGGAAAGGAGAAAAAGACACGATTATGACGCCATTGGATTCCATTCGGTATTACAAACATTTTTTACAATCCGGACTCATGGCGATGGAACCTCAAACGGGAAATATAAAAGCGTGGGTTGGAGGTATCGATTATAAGTATTTTCAATACGATCACGTAGGGCAGGGTGCCAGACAAGTTGGTTCCACTTTCAAGCCTTTTGTTTATGCTACAGCCATAGAACAATTGAATATGTCGCCTTGTGATTCCATTATTGATTCCCCTTTTATGATTAGAAAAGGACGTCATAATGTTACCGAAGATTGGGAACCAAAAAACTCCAACAACAGATATAGCGGAATGGTAACCCTAAAACGAGGATTGGCAAATTCCATCAATATTGTATCCGCAAAATTAATAGACCGAGTAGGTCCGGCAGCTGTAGTCGATTTAGCCCATAAATTAGGCATCAAATCAGAGATTCCGCTTCAGCCTTCCATTGCTTTGGGAGCCGTTGAAATAACCGTCGAAGATATGGTTGCTGCTTACAGCACCTTTGCCAATCAAGGCGTGTATATGAAACCCCAATTTATATCTCGAATCGAAGATAAAGGTGGCGTAATTATTTACGAACCCATCCCTGAATCACATGATGTTTTAAACAAAGACATCGCGTATGCCGTGATCAAATTATTAGAAGGCGTTACGGAAGGCGGGTCCGGAGATCGTTTGCGCACCACCGGCGGCGGAAACGGAGACAAACGCTGGACAGGATATCCCTATCAATTTAAAAATCCTATTGCAGGTAAAACAGGAACTACACAAAACCAATCTGACGGATGGTTTATGGGAATGGTTCCTAATCTTGTAACTGGAGTCTGGGTGGGTTGCGAGGACCGTTCTGCCCGTTTCAAAAGCATAACTTACGGACAAGGTGCCACAGCAGCACTGCCGGTTTGGGGTTATTTTATGAAACTTTGTTACGAAGATCCCGCTCTAAAAGTATCCAAAGCATCCTTTGAAAGACCCGCAAATCTATCCATAAAAGTAGACTGCTACACCGCTCCAAAAGTAATAGACACCACTAATATTGAACAAAATACCGATGAATTTGAATTGTAAAATTTTCATCTGGAGCTAATCCAGCCATCCGCTATATCTTTTAGTCTCCTTAAAAAAGGAGACTAAAAGGATGTCGCTTCTATCTGGGCTAGGCAATTTGTTCTTAAAATTAAATCTTGTTGTTATTAATACTACAAACAGATTGGGTTCTTCTTTAAATTAAAATTCGTCAACTAGCATTCAATTTTATGATTAACAAAAAAGTAAATAACGTTCATGAAGCCCTTCAAGGAATTGAAAACGGGATGACCATCATGCTGGGCGGTTTCGGATTATGCGGTATTCCAGAAAATTCCATCGCCGAATTAGTAAAAAAAGAAACTACGGATTTAACCTGTATCTCAAACAATGCAGGAGTAGATAATTTTGGCCTTGGATTGCTTTTGCAAAAACGCCAAATCAAAAAAATGATTTCTTCTTACGTAGGTGAAAATGCCGAATTTGAGAGTCAAATGCTATCTGGAGAACTCGATGTAGAATTAATCCCGCAAGGAACTCTTGCAGAACGTTGTCGTTCGGCACAAGCAGGAATTCCAGCTTTTTTCACCCCTGCCGGTTATGGAACTGAAGTAGCCGAAGGGAAGGAAGCACGGGAATTCAACGGAAAAATGCATCTTATGGAATACGCTTTCAAAGCTGATTTCGCCATCGTAAAAGCGTGGAAAGGTGATGAAGCCGGTAACCTAGTTTTCAAAGGAACCGCACGAAACTTTAATCCTTGTATGGCCGGAGCAGCAAAAATAACCATCGCCGAAGTAGAAGAATTGTTGCCTGTAGGTAGTTTCGATCCAAACGAAATTCATATTCCAGGAATACTTGTAAATAGAATTTTTCAAGGTATGAAATATGAAAAAAGAATTGAACAAAGAACCGTGAGAAAAATTTTCTGATTATGGCTTTAGATAAAAATCAAATTGCAAAACGCATTGCAAAAGAATTAAAACACAACTACTATGTGAATCTCGGAATCGGGATTCCAACATTAGTTGCTAATTATGTCCCAGAAGGAATTGACGTTGAATTTCAAAGTGAAAACGGAATTCTCGGTATGGGTCCATTCCCTTTTGAAGGCGATGAAGACGCTGATTTAATCAACGCCGGAAAACAAACCATAACTACTTTGCCTGGAGCCAGTTTCTTCGACTCCGCATTCAGTTTTGGAATGATTCGGGGACAACATGTTGACTTAACAATCCTTGGTGCAATGGAAGTTTCCGAAAATGGTGATATTGCCAACTGGAAAATTCCTGGTAAAATGGTCAAAGGAATGGGTGGCGCAATGGATTTAGTGGCTTCTGCCGAGAATATTATTGTAGCCATGATGCACGTTAACAAAGCTGGCGAATCTAAAATACTTAAAAAATGTACCTTGCCTTTAACAGGTGTTGGCTGTGTTAAAAAAATAGTAACTGAATTAGCCGTTTTAGAAGTAACCCCTCAAGGTTTCAAACTCTTGGAACGCGCACCGGGTGTAACTGTAGAACATATTATCGCTTCTACGGAAGCTGATTTAATTATTGAAGGTGATGTTCCGGAGATGGTTATTGATTAACAACTGCTCTTAAAATACACAAAAACCGCAATCTCAATACTATTTGAGATTGTGGTTTTTTTTATACTTCGATTTGCGATTACATCCATGAATCAAATCGCTTCAAAATTCTTATTTTTAAAAGAACCAAGTCGCCACAAAAATAGCCGTAATCACACAAATCAAATCGACTATAAGCATCGTTCCTAATGCATAACGCGTATTTTTAATATTTACGGAACCAAAATAAACGGCTATCACATAGAAAGTACTTTCGGCACTACATTGAAAAATACTACTCAATCTTGCCGTTAAGGAATCAGCACCAAAAGTATTCATTGAGTCAATCAAAAATCCTCTTGATCCTGCAGAACTAAAGGGACGAAGCAACGCAACTGGTAAGGCATCCGTGATTTGCTTGCTAACACCCATATTTGAGAAAATAAAAGCGATCCAATTGCTAATAATTTCAAATAAACCACTGTTTCTAAATAAAGAAATGGCAACCAACATTCCCAATACATAAGGAAAAATAGTTACTCCAGTTTTCACACCATTGTTTGCCCCTACTACAAAAGAATCAAAAACTGTAGTACTTGCGACCGTAAACTTCTTCTCATTTATAAAGGAGAAAATCAGGGTAAAAGCAATAATTCCAATTAATATTAAAGCAGAAAGATTAGCCGTAAAATAGTTTTTCCCGATTAAATCTAAATGGTTTACATACATCAACAAACCAACAATTGCAGCTATTAAAACCATCAATACAATCACTAGAGAAGCACTTTTGAAATTGATTTTTTGCTTCACTCCAACAATTAGAAATGCTGCAATAGTTCCTATAAAAGAAGTGATAATACAAGGTAACATCACATCCGCCGGATTGCTGGCATTAGCCGCAGCACGATACCCTATAATAGAGGTTGCAATCAAAGTAAGACCCGAAGCATGCAAACACATAAACATAATTTGTGCATCACTGGCCTTGTCTTTATCAGGATTTATTTCTTGCAAGCTCTCCATGGCTTTAAGACCAAAAGGAGTTGCAGCAGAATCTAATCCTAAGAAATTAGCAGCAAAATTTAAGGTCATATAGGAAATGGAAGGATGATTTTTAGGAATACTAGGAAACACTTTTACAAAAACTGGACTCAATGCTTTCGCTAACTTTCCAGAAGCTCCGGAAATGATTAAAAGCTCCATTAATCCACAGAAAAAGGCCAAGTAAGCCATCAACGGAAGGACTAAATCAAGCAAAGTACTTTTGCACGTTGGCAGTAAACCATCTGATTTTTGAACGCCACTGTATATTTTTACGGTTTTGTTTTTATAAACATAAGTCGTATCCGCATTTAGCGTATCACGATTAATTATCATGGTTTGTTCGGGTGCTTTTTTGATGCTGTCTTTAATAAAGGCAGGAAGTTCTTCGGGAAATTTCTCCGAAACCAGAATTGGATCATCTTTCTTTCCGTTCAAAACGTGGTCAATAGTATAACTGTCTCCCGAAAACAAGCTAAACACTACAAATACAATTGCTGAAATAAAAATGACCAACCAAAATCTACTCAATACCATAATCTATAATTTTTGTAAATGTAATTATTTAAGCATACAAAGCACCAAAAATTCAAACACAGATTGTACGGATTTACGCAGATTAAACCTGTGTTACTTCATCTATACATGAATAATCTCATCCTCAATCAATAATTCTTCCCGTCTTAATCTCAAGAAAATCTGCGCCACGGCAATGGTGTCTCTCTCACAATAGGTTACAATACGATCAATATCTTTGTCTACATAAAATACATGTCCTACCTGGCTACCGTCGATATCGCCTTTTGGCGAAGGAATTCCAAGGACTTTACACATCAATTTCAAAGAAGTAAAATGCTTGTAATCCCCGAATTTCCATAATTCCAAGGTATCCAAATGGGGAATTTCCCATGGTTTTTTTCCAAATAAATTCAGTTTGTTTGGAATGGCGATTTGGTTGATAATCATGCGTCGGGCAAGGAACGGAATATCGAATTCCTTGGCATTGTGCCCACACAAAACATGTTGCGGCTGGTTGAAATGAGTATTCAGCAAAGTATTAAAATCTAACAATAGTTTCTTTTCTTCACCAAAAAAAGAAGTCACCCTAAAATTCCGAATATCGCCTTTGATAGTAAAATAACCCACGGAGATACAAACGATTTTCCCAAACTCGGCCCAAATTCCCGCACGATCGTAGAAATCCTCGGGAGTATATTCGTCTTTACGCTGGTATTGGGTTTTATGTTCCCAAAGATCTTGCATTTCAGAATCTAATGCATTGAAATCTTCGGCTTCCGGAACGGTTTCGATGTCCAGAAACAGAATGTTATTGAGGTTTATTTTTTCTATCATTTGATGGCACGCAGCTTACGTGGATTTTACAGATTTATTCAGATTTTCTTAAACGAATATACCAAATTTATTCATCAACAACTAAAACAAACTTTGTTGCGCCGTTGGATTCTCATGTTCCAATAACCATTTTTTTCGCCATAATCCGCCTGCATATCCTGTTAGTGAACCATCTGTTCCAATGACTCTGTGACAGGGCACGACAATCCAAAGCGGATTTTTCCCGTTAGCAGATGCAACGGCTCTAATGGCTTTGACATCACCCAAAATTTTGGATTGTTCGAGATATGTTCTCGTTTTCCCATAAGGAATATCCAATAAAGATTTCCAGACTTTTTGTTGGAATTCAGTCCCTTTTGGATTTAATTTAAAATCGAAATCGGTTCTCTTGCCTTCAAAATATTCGTTGAGTTGTACAACGGCTTGTTGTAAAACAGCCTGAATTGTATTTGAACACAACCCTTCTTCGGTGACTGAAATTCGTGATATTCCACTTTCATCGCCTATGATTTTGGCAATTCCCAATGGCGTTTTGATGTATGCGGTTTCCATATTTTAAAGATAAAAAAATTACCCACATTGTTCCTAAAGAAGTAATAAAGTTCAGAAATAAATGCACTTAAAGTGTTTTGAGCATAAAAAAACCATTCGCAGAGACGAATGGTTCTTGTATTTTAGCCCCGATAGCAGCGGCATCTCGCGATTTAGAAAAACAAGGCTTTTTATCCGTAGTTTTTATTTATCGGGAATACAGCGGATAGCGGGAGTAGCTCCTGAAAAACGCCAGGATTATTTCAAATTGGAATATACGTATGCTTCCAAGGCTTTCAATTCGTCATCAGACATGGCTTTGGTAACCCCGAAGTTTGTTTTCATCACTTCATACTGGCTAGGATCAACAATAGGCTCGCCTTCGCCTTTCAAAAACGTTACGATACTTGCGTTTTTATCTTTATAAATCTTAGCAATATCCTGCAGACTAGGCCCTATTACCTTTTTGTCTACTTGATGACAGGCGACACAATTACCTTTTCCATTGAAAATTTCTTCTCCTAATTCCTCTGGAGTTTGAGCAATTTCTTCGGTAGTGGTTGGGTATAACGGTTCTTTTTTGGCTTCTTCTTTTTTACAAGAAGTTAAGGCTAAAACGGCTAATAAAAATAATGTCTTTCTCATGTTAATTTCTTTAATTATAGGTGGCTCAGTGGCTAGAATTACCATCCAATATACTTGGGTGGCTGAATTTGATTCAGATTCAAATATACTAAAATTTGTGCTCTGTGATGGGTAACATGGTCTTGCATCAAATTAAGTATTTGCAATTTTGATTTTTGACCCGCAAAAAAAGTAACTTTTTGGGATAATTCAGCATCATTGGTTTTTTGGACAACTCTTTTTGCTGTATCAAAAGAGGTTTTTATCTCTTGGATTATTTGTGCTTTTGAAAGCCCTTTTGCGGCTTCTTTTTTCACATATTTCTCTTCCGAAAAATAAGTTGTGCCCAACCAATTCATGTTATCTTGTATGTGAAATAATTGTTCTTTAAAGGACATTTCACGTTCAGCGGGTTTATAATCATATTTATCTTCCGGCATAGCTTCTGCAACGGCCACTAAATAATCTTTGGAATTATCCCATTTCTCTATGAAAGTAGAAACTACTTCCGCTTGTGCAAAAATGCTATTGGAAAGCAATAAAACCACTATTATTAAACATTTTTTCATTTCTATTTGTTAAGGAGTATTGCAGCCTCTTTCGCAAAATAGGTCGAAATCAAACTGGCTCCCGCTCGTTTGATACACATTAATTGCTCCATCATAATTTTATCGTGATCGAGCCAACCTCTTTCGGCAGCGGCTTTGATCATTGCATATTCACCCGAAACGTGGTAGACTGTTACCGGCACATTTACCGCATTTTTAACTTCGCGAACAATGTCTAAATAGGCAATTCCAGGTTTTACCATGACCATATCAGCGCCTTCTTCCACGTCCCATAACGCTTCTTTGATAGCTTCTATGCGATTGGCACAATCCATTTGGTATGTTTTTTTATCTTTTGGAATTTCAGTGGCGTCAACAGGAGCGCTGTCTAACGCGTCACGGAACGGCCCGTAAAAAGCAGATGCGTATTTTGCCGAATAACTCATAATACCTACGTTATGAAAACCGGCAGTATCCAGACCCTCGCGCAAACGCAATACACGTCCGTCCATCATGTCTGATGGCGCTACAAAATCGGCTCCGGCCTGCGCATGAGAAACAGCCATTTTTACCAAGGCTGCGTTCGTTGCATCATTTGCTACATCTCCATTTGCAATGATTCCGTCATGTCCATAAATAGAATAAGGATCCAAAGCCACATCAGGCATTACAATCATTTCCGGACAAGCAGCTTTGATGGCACGTATAGCATTTTGCATCAATCCGTTTGGATTCCACGCTTCCAGTCCCGTATTGTCTTTTAAATTTTCACTGACTTTTACATAAATATTTACCGCACGAATGCCCAATGCAAATATTTCTTTGACTTCTTCTACTGTTAAATCTATCGAACGACGGAATATGCCCGGCATGGAAGAAATTTCTACTTGTACATTTTCGCCTTCAGCTATAAACATAGGAAACATAAAATCCGATGGACTTAAACTCGTTTCACGAACTAAACTCCTTATGGATTCGTTTGTTCTTAATCTTCTGCCTCTGTGTAATGGGAACATATATTTTCGTTTAAAGTTTCAGGTTTAAAAGTTTAAAGTTAAACCCATTTAAAATTTAAAATTCAGAATTTAAAATAAATCTAAAGCCAATCTCTTGGGTTTTCTAATACGTTTACTAATTTTTCTTCTTCGCTTCCCGCTTCCGGATGATGATCGTACACCCATTGTACATTTGGTGGCAAACTCATCAGGATACTTTCGATTCTTCCGTTGGTTTTTAGTCCAAATAAAGTGCCTTTGTCATGAACCAAATTAAACTCGACATAACGACCGCGGCGTATTTCCTGCCACGTTCTTTGTTCTGGCGTATAGGGTAAATCTTTTCTTTTTTCTACAATTGGAACATAGGCTTCGAGGAAACTATTCCCCACTTCCGAAACGTAATTGAACCAATCTTGCATACTCATCTCTGGAGTTACTTTGCAATAATCGAAAAACAAGCCGCCAATTCCTCGTGCTTCATTGCGATGCGCATTCCAGAAATAGGCATCGCATTGTTTCTTATATTTTGGATAAAACTCCGGATTGTGTTTGTCGCAAGCCGTTTTACAGGTTTGATGAAAATGAATTGCATCTTCTTCAAACAGATAATAGGGTGTTAAATCTTGTCCGCCACCAAACCATTGCTGAATTACATTTCCGTTGTCATCGTACATTTCGAAATAGCGCCAGTTGGCATGAACCGTAGGAACCATTGGATTTTTTGGATGCATTACCAAACTTAATCCACAGGCAAAAAAATCAGCTTCGCCCACATTGAACATTTTCTGCATGGCTTCGGGTAATTTCCCGTGAACTGCCGAAATATTCACGCCACCTTTTTCGAAAACTTTTCCGTTTTCGATCACGCGGGTTCTTCCTCCTCCTCCTTCCGGCCGTTCCCAAAGGTCTTCACGGAATTTGGCTTGGCCATCAACAGCTTCAAGTCCTGCGACGATGGTGTCTTGAAGGTTTTGTATGTAGGTGTAGAATTGTTCTTTCATCTTGTTAGTTCATATAATTCCATATCTAACGGGAGTCCATTTGTTGGAGTAAACTCATTCTTTAATGTTTCGCTCCATACAAATCCGCATTTTTGAGCTACTTTAACACTTCCAAGGTTCGTTTTATGAGAAATAATATGAAGAGTTTTTAACTCTAATTCATCAAAAGAATACTTTGAAATTCCTTTTACAGCAAATGACACCATGCCTCTTCCTTCATATTCTGAACCAATACAATATGCTAACTCTGCTATTCTTTTCTCCCAATCAATTTTTTTAATAATAATTAATCCTGCAATATTTTGAGAATCTTTCTCTCGAATTGCTAAAGTGAAATTTGATTTTTCCTGAATCTCTTTTTCCTTTATTGAAATATATTCTTTTGTCTTTTCAATACTTGAATTACTTGAAAGTGTAAGTGGGAAAAATAGGAGTAATCTTTGATAATTGTCAATCATAAATTGATACAACTGATTTGCATCTGTTAGTTTTAATTTGTCTATGGTGAAGTTTTCTGTTATATGCATTCGTTTTATTTTTTCTTTCCTGAAAGGTTTTTTTAACCTTGTAGGTATTCTTTATTTTGTTATCTGACTTTATTATTTAATAGTTAAATCTTTCGCACTTCTTTTCAGCCTTCCCATTCCTGTTCGACTTAAGTTGCATTCTTTTCTTATTACTCTTAAATTAGCTTTATCTTTATGATAATTGATGAATTCAGTAGTTAAGTCTTGATTTTTAAATACAATAAAATTATTCTCTCCAAGTGTGTATTCAACTGTTTCTAGGTTGATATTTTTCACTTCTTTAAACCTATCAAGTATTACAGAGAAAGTATTCGGCTGTCTATGGTCAACCGCTAAATCTTCCCATTTTGACAATTCATTTGTTTCTTGACATTTTACATATCCTTTTACGGAATTGGCATTGAAAAAATCTTGTTTTACTAAAAGCATATCTTTTTGAATAGCATTTCTACAAGCTTTGTAAAACAAAGTTTCTGGATTATATTTTGTCTTGTTTAAAATCATTAAATATGAAATGTAATGGCTTGACAAATCATCATAAAATATTTCAAAACATTTTGTGCCATATTGAACTTGGCTAACTTTAATATCAGTTATTTCTATTTCCTTTTCAAAATACTCATCAAAACTTGCTCTTTCATCTAAAATTATATTTTCTCTAACTTCGTCAGAATCGACGTCCCTTAAATGATTTATAGTTTTAAACTTTTCTATTATTTCATCAAAGACAATTTTATTGAAATCAAATAATTCTTCATTTTCTTCTATAGAAAATTGTTCTATACAATTAGAACTATTCAAATTAGCAGAACCTTGAATAAGGTATTTTCTTCCTCCATTATCATCACTTTGAATTAATACTATCTTTGATTGATTATTGCAAACGGATAATTGAAACTTTTTTTCTACATCTAAAGTTTCATAAATATATTCTATGAGGTTATCTCTTTCATAAGTAAAAAAACGGTCGGATACAATTAAATTTAATTTTTCAATGAACCCCTCTTCCAATAAACTATAAAGGCTGTCAACATTATGTTGAGACATAGATGAAGTAGAAATAGTTAACTCTTTAGCTTTCATATTCCTACACACCAAAAAAGTTTCGATAAAGTCTCCAAAAATAAAGTCTCCATCGATAATACAAAAATACCTTTCATTTTTAAAAATCTGTATATCTCTACTTAATTGTTCAACATTTTCATAGTTAATGATTTTAGTTTTACTTGTCGGACACTTAATATATCTTTTATCTTCATTTTCTAAAACTGCTATTTGATAATTAGAAAAATGATTTTTATCAAAAGTAAAAGTTTCTTTTATATTAGTAGTTTCTGAATCTGTTTCTGAATTATTATCATCCTCCAATAAAAACAAATCAACTATATCGTTGAAATCCTCCTCATTCAAAGATTGTCCAAAGTCATAAGAATTTAAAATCGTTCGATAATGACTAATTGCATCTTTTTTGAATTGGTATGTTTTATCTCCAATAATTAAGGGCTTTCTCATCTTCCACGTTTTTTAAAATTTCATATAATTAAACACCCCTACAAGGTTAAAAAAACCTTGTAGTAAAGACTGCAAACTGAACACTAACTACTGTATACTATTTCCCGTACTCCTTCACCGCATCAATAAACGCTTTCGCATGATCCACGGGGATATTTGGTAAAATTCCGTGACCTAAATTCACGATGTATTTGTCTTTTCCGAATTCGTCAATCATTTCATGTACCATTTTCTTGATAACCGGAATTGGAGATAACAATCTGGAAGGATCAAAATTTCCTTGTAATGTGATGTTTCCGCCAGACAAGTATCTTGCATTTCTTGGAGAACACGTCCAATCTACACCAAGTGCCGAAGCCCTACTTTTTCCCATTTCATTCAATGCAAACCAACATCCTTTTCCGAAAACGATAACCGGTGCATCATCAGCCAAAGCTTCAATGATTTGATTGATATATTTCCAAGAGAATTCCTGATAATCAACTGGAGATAACATTCCGCCCCAAGAGTCAAAAATTTGAACAGCATCCACTCCTGATTTCACTTTTTCTTTCAAATATAAGATCGTGGTATCAGTGATTTTTTGCAATAAAACATGAGCAGCTTCTGGATGTTCGAAACAAAATCCTTTGGCCATATCAAAGCTTTTAGAACCTTTCCCTTCCACCGCGTAACACATAATTGTCCAAGGTGAACCTGCAAAACCAATTAATGGCACCTCATCATTCAACATTTCTTTGGTCAATTTAATAGCATCAAAAACGTACCCTAATGTTTCATGTACATCTGGAACAATTACTTTCTCTACATCTTGAATCGTACGAATTGGATTTGGTAAAAACGGCCCGAAATTTTCTTTCATCAACACTTCAATTCCCATGGCTTGCGGAATTACCAAGATATCCGAAAACAAAATCGCCGCATCCGGAGCAATTCTGCGAATCGGCATCATCGTTATTTCGGCTGCTAATTCCGGAGTCTGACAACGGGTAAAAAAATCATATTTATCACGCAATGCGATAAATTCTGGCAAAAACCGTCCGGCTTGACGCATCATCCAAACTGGCGGACGTTGTACTGTTTCTCCTTTTAGTGCTCTTAAAAATAGGTCGTTTTTGATCATGTATTTAAATTTTAGCGGATTGCTAGATGCTTTCCGGTGTATAATATTCAATAACTTCCAAAATCACGGCTTCGATAGTTGGTGTTTCGGGAATTACTATGTTTTTAACTTTCTTTGTTTCTAATGCTGCTGCTGTAGTAGTGCCTACGCAAAAACAAACTTCATTCTTGATTTTATTATTTGTCAAATAACTTTCAACGGCAGATGGGCTAAAAAACAGAATCCCGTCAAAATTTTCTTGATCTGATACTTTAAAAGGCGCAAGTGTTGTTTGATACACTTCGATTTCGTTAAAAGTTATTCCTGCGCTTTTTAATGCTTCTGGCAAAGTCTCTTTACGCAAATTGCCGCTCAAAAAAGTATAGCTTTCCTTGTTGTAAATTAAAGTGATTATTTCGGCTAATTCAGAGGCATAATCTAAATAAACATCGACTGTAAAGCCATGCAATTCTAGTAATTCCTTGGTTTTAATACCTACACAAAAAACAGGTTTCGTCTTTAAAACTTCCCAATTGTTTTGTTCTATCAAACTTAAAACCGCATTTTGGCTGCTAAAAATTAAGTTGTTGTTGATGGTACTGAGTTCGAAAAGGTTGTTTTTTATTTCGATGAAATCTTGTTCCAAAAGATCAAAATTAGCATCAATAAATACTTGCCTTTGTTCTGCCGATAATGTTTTGGTGGATAAAATGCTTGTTTGGCTCATTATTTCTTCAAATTAATTTTAATTGCTGTCATCAATTCTGCTCCGCCATTTTCTAAAATTTCTTTGGCACAATAAAAGCCTAATTTCTTCCATTCCTGCATCGGAACGGTTTTTTCTATTTCGATTTTTTGTTTCCCATCAATTGAAAACAAAACGCCTTTGAATACTATTTCCTCATCTGTAAATACTGCCAAAGCGCCAATTGGTGCCGTACAACCGCCTTCGAGTGTTTTCAGAAACTGTCTTTCAATGTGTGTACATACCTCGGCATCAATATCATTTAACTCAGAAACGGCCTCTCTGCAAAATTCATCTTTTGCCATCGCAACAACCACCATTGCGCCTTGAGCTGGCGCCGGAATCATCCAATCCAAGTCGATATAATTAGAAGGTTTCAAGTTGATTCTTTCCAAACCTGCTGCCGCAAAAACAGCTCCGTTCCAATCGCTTTCCTGCAATTTCTGCATTCTCGTATTGACGTTTCCACGTAAATCAACTACTTTATGGTTGGGGTATTTATTGAGCCATTGTGCCTGACGACGCAAACTGCCTGTAGCAATTGTTCCTGCTCCATTACGAAAATCAAGGGTCCCTTTATACACTAGGATATCTAACGTATTGGCTCTCTCCAAAACTGCTGCTTGTACAATTCCTATTGGCAAAGCTGTAGGAACATCTTTCATGGAATGCACCGCAATATCAACCTGACCGTTGATCATGGCAATATCAAGTGTTTTAGTGAAAATTCCTGTGATTCCTAATTCGTAAAGTGGTTTGTCAAGGATAATATCTCCTTGCGATTTTACCGCTATAATTTCGGTTTTATAGCCTAAATCATTTAGTTTTTTTTCGACGGTATGGGCTTGCCAGAGTGCGAGTTCACTGTCTCGGGTTCCTATGCGTATTGTTTTGTTTGCCATTTTTATTTTTTCAAACCAAGAGGAATTAAAGGTTTATTTTAATGAAATTTAATTCCTTAATGGTGTAAATTTTATTTTGTAGTCGCTCCTATTTTGAAAACTTTCTCAATCCAATCGATGCTTTCATCCACCATCGTATCATCATCTTTCAAATGGTTGGCAAAATGTGTAGTTATTTTTTGGATAATTCTGTTGCTGATAATCTCTGCTTGTTCTTCGTTGAAATTTGAAATTTTCTTGCTTTGAAAATCCAATTCGGATGTTTTTATCGCATTCAATTTTGCTTTCAAAGCATTGATAGTAGGGGCAAATTTTCTGCCTTTGGTCCACGTAGTAAATTCTTCTTTGATTTCTTCAATGATGGCTTCAGCAGCGGGAATGTGTTTTTTTCTATTTTCTAAAGTTTCATCTGTTAATTGCGACAAATAATCCATGTGAATCAGCGTAACGCCTTCTAATTCCTCGACATTTTCATTCACATTTTTAGGAATTGATAGATCCAAAATCAATATTGGTTTTTTCAAATTCAGAATCGCTTTGTCAATAGTAGGATTCTGTGCGCCGGTAGCTACAACAACAACATCTGCTTTTTGCAGTTCCAAATGCAGTTCCGAATAATCTTTCACAATTAGATTCAGTTTTCCGGCTAGTTTCTCTGCTTTTTCTTTGGTTCTGTTGATAAGTGTAATGTGTTCGTTTTTAGTGTGTTTTACTAAATTTTCACACGTATTTCTACCAATTTTTCCAGTACCAAACAATAAAATGTTTTTGTTTCCAATGTCTTGCACATTGTTGATAATATAGCGAACTGCAGCAAAAGAAACTGAAGTAGCTCCAGAACTAATTTCGGTATCGGTTTTTATTTTTTTACTGGCTTGAATCACCGCATTCACCAACCGTTCCATAAAAGCATTAGCTAAGCCTAATGATTTTGATTGTGAAAATGAGTTTCTTATTTGGGCAATAATTTCAAAATCACCCAGAATTTGACTGTCTAAACCCGTTCCTACACGAAACATATGACTGACGGCTTCTTGATTTTTATAGACAAAACCCACTTTTTGAAAAGCTTCAACTGAGCCTTGACTGTTCTCACAGATTAATTTAATCAATTGAAACGGATGTTCTGCATAACCGTAAATCTCTGTACGGTTGCAGGTAGAAGTAACTATTAAACTCTCTATTCCTTCATTCTTAGCTTGTTCCAATACCCGTGTTTTTGCTGCGGCATCTAAACTAAACTTTCCTCTAATCTCAGCATCTGCTTTTTTATAACTTAATCCTACGGAGTAAAAATAATGATGCTTTGATGTGTTATTGTTTTCCATATTTGCACTTTTCCTAAAAGTGAGGCAAAATTATCACTATAGTATTTATAAAAGTAACGCTAGAAGTTCTATTTGTATCGCTCAGTGATTTTTTAATTCTAAATGGTTAGAATACTGCAAAAAAGGCTACTTTTGTAATGAATGCAAGTTGTTTGAATTGTTTTATTTAAAGCGATTCTAAATAAAATAACTTGATGAATATCATTTTCATTTAAAAAAAATATCGCTATGGGTTCTCAGGAAATTATAAAAATTGAGGATGATTTCACACTCATTCGCTTTCAGAATGACAGCAACGATTCTTTTAATGCGCAACGGGAAGTGAGCAGCGGTTTGATTCAGTTTCATTTTGGAATCAAAGGAAAAGCGAAATTCATTTTCAACCAAGGCAATTATGCTTTGGAGCTGAAAGAGGAAAAATCATTGCTGTTGTACAACCCACAAAAAGAACTCCCTTTAAATCTAGAGTTAGCACCAAATTCCTGGGTAATCTCTGTGATTATTTCAATCAAGAAATTTCATGCTTTGTTTTCGACCGAAGCCGATTATATTACTTTTTTAAGCGCAGATAATAAGGACAAAAAATATTATAACGACGGCAATATCAGTCCCTCGATGGCGATTGTTTTATCGCAATTGTTTCATTATAACTTGCATCCTTCCATAAAAAACTTGTACTACAAAGGCAAGGGATACGAATTACTGAGTTTGTATTTCAATAGAACTGAAGATCCAAACGCAGAACAATGTCCATTTCTAATTGATGAGGACAATGTCATGAAAATTAAAAAAGCCAAAGAAATCATCATAGCCAATATGGCTGAACCACCTGGATTACAAGAATTGGCGGATGAAATAGGATTGAATCTAAAGAAACTAAAAATGGGTTTCAAACAAATTTATGGCGATACCGTTTATGGTTTTCTGTTTGACTACAAAATGGATTTTGCCCGAAAATTACTCGATAGCGGCTCCTACAATGTAAACGAAGTAGGATTGAAAATTGGTTATAGCACAGGAAGCCATTTCATAGCGGCATTTAAGAAAAAATTTGCCACCACGCCAAAAAAATATTTGATGTCGATAAATCCAAATATGTCCTAAACAATTGATTTCATATATTAAACAATAAATAAAAAATAGTTAATCGCAATTTATAAAAAAGTAAGTTTATTTACTTTTGTTCCAACAAAAAAAAGATAACATGAAAGGTGTATTATTAGTTAATTTAGGTTCTCCGGAAAGTCCAACTCCCAAGGATGTAAAACCGTATTTAGATGAATTTTTAATGGACAAATACGTAATTGACGTTCCGTTTTTGTTACGAGCATTATTAGTACGTGGTATAATTTTGCAAACAAGACCTAAAAAATCTGCTGCCGCTTACGCGAAAATATGGTGGGACGAAGGGTCTCCGCTAGTGGTTATTTCCAAAAGAATGCACGAAAAAGTACAAAAATTAGTTGATGTGCCCGTTTCCCTGGCGATGCGTTATGGAAATCCATCCTTATTGTCCGGCTTACAAGAGTTACATGACAAAGGCGTGACCGAGGTGCTACTTTTTCCTTTGTACCCGCAACATGCAATGGCCTCAACCACCACAATACTAGAACTGGCCGAAGAGCACCGTAAAAAGTATTTTCCGGGGATGAAATTCACCATCGTTCCTGCGTTTTACAACAAACCAGATTATCTCAAAAACCTTGCTGATTCCATTAAAGGGCACTTAGAAGGCTATGATTACGATCATTTATTATTTTCTTATCACGGAATTCCGGAACGTCACATTCGCAAGACGGATATTACGAAATCACATTGTAAAATTGACGGCTCCTGTTGCAACACTCCTTCACCGGCGCATGAATTTTGTTACCGTCACCAATGTTACGAAACCACCAAACAGGTGGTAAAATTACTGGGAATCCCAGAAGGAAAATACAGCCAGACCTTTCAATCGCGTTTAGCAGGAGACAAGTGGTTGACTCCCTACACGGACGTTGAAGTCAACAAAATGCCTGAAAAAGGAATCAAAAACCTGGCTGTTGTAACGCCTGCTTTTGTATCGGATTGCTTGGAAACATTGGAAGAAATTGCCATGGAAGCCAATCATGAGTTTAAGGTTCACGGGGGAGAAAACTTCAAAGCCATTCCCTGTTTAAATGATACCGATGACTGGTGTAAAACGGTAAGCACCTGGATTTCAAACTGGTCAAATGCCACTTCGTCTACCAAAAAGGAAGTTACTTCTGAAAAAACAATTGCCTAAATGGCTGTGTCAACCGATGAGCTAGGAACGCAAGACATTAAAAAACTCTTGATAAAACAGGCGGTTCCGTCTTCTATTGGAATTTTATTCATGTCGGTTAATATCTTGATTGATACCATATTTGTTGGGCAATGGATTGGTTCTTTGGCCATTGCGGCGGTAACCGTAGTACTGCCCATCACTTTTTT
Source organism: Flavobacterium sp. RSP49 (assembly GCF_003968735.1). Lineage (NCBI taxonomy): Bacteria > Pseudomonadati > Bacteroidota > Flavobacteriia > Flavobacteriales > Flavobacteriaceae > Flavobacterium > Flavobacterium sp. RSP49. The sequence continues at coordinate 131,972 of NZ_RYDN01000004.1, forward strand.
GATTTCTTCCCTGGGAATGGCTATTGGTGTGGGCGGAGGCTCTGTACTTTCCAGAGCATTGGGAGCCACTCACAAGGAAAAAGCACTTCAAACTTTTGGTAACCAAATCATGATGACTTTTTTATTGGCCTCTGTTTTTGTGGTATTTGGTCTTTTTTTTAGTGACGACATGCTGATGCTTTTTGGTGCAAAAGGAACCATAATAGAACCCGCAAAAGAATTTTTTATCCCCATAATTATAAGCGTTCCGTTCTTAGCACTTTGCATGATGGGAAACAACGTGATTCGCGCCGAAGGCAAGGCCAAATTTGCAATGGTTGCCATGATTATTCCTGCATTTGTCAATATTGCATTGGATATTATTTTCATCAAATACTTAGATTTAGGCATGTTTGGAGCTGCTTTGGCGACGGCCATATCTTATTTTACCTGTTTCTTGTTTGTACTTTGGTTTTTTGTGTTCAAAAGTGAACTTCAACTGAAAATGAAGCATTTTAAATTTAAAATGCCCATTGTCAAAGAAATTGCGGAGTTGAGTTTTGTGACTTTTTCAAGACAAGGAGTTGTGAGCATTTTAGCCATCATCCTGAATCATACTTTATATACGTTTGGAGGTGCGCATTCTGTAGCTATTTATGGGATTATCAGCCGTATGTTGATGTTCGCCTTGTTTCCTATCCTGGGAATTACGCAAGGATTTCTGCCAATTGCCGGTTTCAATTATGGTGCGGGAAATTATTCAAGAGTGAAAGAAATTGTACAACTTTCAATAAAATATGCCGCCATATTAGCCTCGCTGATTTTTGTTGTAATTCTAATTTTTGCTAAACCTATTGTGGCTGTTTTCACAACTGACCCACTTGTAATCGACCAAACTCCGGAAGCGTTGCGCTGGGTATTTGCAGCTTCGCCAATTATTGCCGTTCAACTCATTGGCGCGGCTTATTTTCAAGCGGCGGGAAAGGCAAAAAAAGCTTTGCTTTTGACACTAAGCAAACAAGGGTTTTTCCTAATTCCACTAGTGCTGATTCTACCAAATTTTTTAGGTATTTTTGGAGTGTGGTTTGCATTCCCAATTGCGGATGTGCTCTCCACAATACTTACCGGTTATTTTCTAAAAAAAGAAATGAATACAAAACTGATTCAAACTAACGATGGAATACTATAATTACCTTAAATCTCTGCACCTCATCTTTGTAATTACATGGTTTGCAGGATTGTTTTATATTGTACGCTTATTCGTGTACCAAATTGAAGCGGCGCAAAAACCTTCGCCAGAGAAAGAAATTCTGCAAAAACAATACAAAATAATGACCTATCGCTTGTGGTATATTATCACTTGGCCTTCGGCTGTTTTAGCGAGTATATTTGCCTTTTCATTACTTTATCTGAATCCAAGTTTAATTCAGTTAGATTATATGCAAGTAAAATTTGGCTTTGTTTTTGCACTTTATTTATACCATGGAAAATGCCAACAAATTTACAATCATTTGCAAAATGATGAAATAAAATACAGTTCAAACTTTATGCGGTTGTGGAATGAAGGTGCGACCATAATTTTATTTGCAGTCGTTTTTTTAATCATTGTCAAAGATGCAGTGAACTGGATTTATGGTGTAATTGGAATCTTTTTGTTTTCCATTTTAATTATGTTGGGTTTTAAATTTTACAAACGGATTCGACAAAGAAATCAATCTTAATTATGTTCAGAAGTTTAAAAAAAGTAGTACTCTCGTTACGAATCAGAATCTTCCTTTCGATGATTGTGTTGATATTAATAGCGTCTGTTTTATTAGCTTCTATATCCATCATTCAATTTAAAAACGAAGCCAAAGAGTACCACCAAGAACGCTTAGAACGCAATGAGAATTCTGTAAAAGAGCACATCAATTATGTACTCTCTACCACTACATATCCCCTAAATTCAGCCAATTTAAGTTTGATTTTTAAAGATAAAATCCATGAATTAGCCCACATTCATAATGCGGAAATAAACATCTATGGTCTGGACGGAAAATTACTAAAGTCTTCTAAAGAGTCTTTTTCCGTGGATATAGTGGCGCCTCCTATTCCGAAATACATTTTAAAACTAGTTCGTTCTTCTATCGAAAAAAGATACGTCGACATCAAAACTATAGATGACAAAAAGAACCGTTCCGCTTTCAGCCAAATTAAAGATCATAAATTCAAACCCTTGGGGATATTGAACTTACCTTATGTAGAAGATGATGGATATTATGAAAACGAATTAAAAAGTTTCCTAATTCGTCTGGGACAGGTGTATGCTTTTATGCTTATTATTGCTTTTGCTGTCGCGTATTTCCTCTCCTCTTACATTACAAAATCATTAAAAACAATATCAGATAAGTTAAGTGGAACGAGTTTAAATCAAAAGAATGAAAAAATTGTTCTGGAAGCAAACAGTAAGGAAATCAACTTATTGATCAATGCCTACAACGGAATGGTGGACAAACTGGAGAAAAGTGCGATCAAACTGGCCCATAGCGAACGAGAAGAAGCATGGCGCGAAATGGCCAAACAAGTCGCTCATGAAATCAAAAATCCGCTTACGCCAATGCGATTAACGGTACAGAATTTTCAACGAAAATTTGATCCAAACGATGCCAATGTAAAACAAAAAATGAACGATTACTCCGAAACTTTAATTCAACAAATTGACACTATGAGTGCCGTTGCCTCTGCGTTTTCGAATTTTGCATCGATGCCGGCACAGCAAAATGAAACCTTGAATGTTGTCGCCGTAGTAGAACTTGCGATGGACATTTTCAATGAAGAATACATTAAATTTCAAAGCGATTCCCCGAAAATTATTTCGAAAATTGACCGCACACAACTCATTCGAATCATCACAAATTTAGCAAAGAATGCCATTCAGTCTATTCCGGAACAGCAGGAAAAAAAGTCTATTATAGTAACGGTAAAAAAAGAAGTAAACAACGTTTTGATAACCGTTGCCGATAACGGAATTGGGATTCAACACAAAGACATCGATCGTATATTTGAACCAAAATTCACCACTAAAAGCAGTGGAATGGGCCTTGGTCTTGGAATTATAAAAAACATTATTGAAAATTATAAAGGAACAATTACCTTTGAAACTGAATTTGGAAAAGGAACTACTTTTATTGTTTCGCTTCCCATAATTAATACTTAAAAATACAATTATGAATTACGAAAACATTTTAATTGCAACCGAAAACAACATCGCAACAATTACCATTAATCGTCCGAAAAAACTAAATGCGTTGAATGTTGCCACCATTTCTGATTTAAACAAAGCTTTCAAAACATTAAGAAAAAATGACGAAATTCGGGTTATAATTCTAACTGGAAGTGGTGAAAAAGCTTTTGTGGCCGGAGCAGATATCTCTGAATTTGCTGGTTTTTCGATTGAGGAAGGAACGCAACTAGCTGCAGAGGGACAAGAAAAATTATTTGATTTCATAGAGAATTTAAAAACTCCAGTAATTGCAGCAGTCAATGGTTTTGCATTGGGTGGTGGATTAGAATTAGCCATGGCCTGCCATTTCAGAGTGGCTTCAGAAAACGCCAAAATGGGATTGCCTGAAGTTTCGCTGGGCCTCATTCCGGGTTATGGAGGAACGCAGCGTTTGTCGCAATTGATAGGAAAAGGACGCGCTATGGAAATGATCATGACCGCAGGAATGGTAACAGCGCAAGATGCTTACAGAACGGGACTGGTAAATCACGTAGTCCCTGAAGCTGAACTTTTAGATTACTGTGTTACTGTAGCCCATAAAATAATCAAGAACTCTCCTTATGCTATCGGCAAAGCCATAAAAGCGGTCAATGCTAATTTTAAAGAAGGAAAAAATGGGTATGAAACCGAAATAAAAGCTTTTGGAAAATGTTTTGGAACCGAAGATTTTAAAGAAGGAACAGCAGCATTTTTAGAGAAAAGAAAAGCAGTGTTTACTGGGAAATAATAACAAAAGAGAACCACGTTGGTTCGCTTTTTAGTTTATAAATGATCTTCCTTTAAAATAATCTTTGCTCAAAAAACAGATTATCTGCTTGACAAAACTTAATTTTGCACTCTTCTTTCGGAATATAACCATCTAAAATTAAACTATGTCCTTCCAACCTGTATTTGCACTTTTCTGGGAAAAAGTAAAAGAAAGCATCCAAAATGGAACTTACGCTAAACTAACACTTGCCAAAACAATTGGTGATACGGAACTGAAAAACATCTATGTTCGTCCCGTTTTGTCAGAAAGTGACCTATTCAGTCTTTCCGTTACGGCGCGTTACAAAACCGAAGAAATAGAAAGTTTTCATACTCTTGACGAAACTTTTATGGTACTGGCGCCTTTTATGAACAATCCATTTTTAACTGCCTTACTGTTTACAACGGAAAATGACATCACCTTTAAACTCAATAAAAAAAGAGTGGGAAGCATTTTGGAACAAGCGCCTACTTTTAAAAACGCTTCGGATGTGATTCTGGAAATGAAAGCGAAAGGGATTTCGATTTAAGATTTTTGATTAATCCCGATAACTATCGGGACTGATTTTTGATTTAAAAAACCAGCAATCCAAAAAATATCTGAAATTTAAAATAGTGGTTAGGGACCACAATTTAGTAATCAGTTTATGGCTTGGGTGTAAAAAGACTGAAATCGATCTTTTTTAATTAAAGCAGCAGTATTTAGACGTCAACAGACTGAATACTAAAAACTGGACACTGTTTACTTACTTTTCCCCTTCCCATTCCGCATAAAACTGCGTTAGAAATCCTTCCATATACTGGTGTCTTTCTTGTGCAATTTGTTTTCCCGTCTCGGTATTCATCTTATCTTTCAAGAGCAATAGCTTTTCATAAAAATGATTGAGCGTTGGAGAATCGTTCTTCTTGTATTCTTCCTTGCTCATACTGGAGTTTGGAGCAATTTCAGGGTCGTAGAGCGCTCTATTTTTAAATCCGCCATAATTGAATGTTCTGGCAATTCCGATGGCACCAATCGCATCTAATCGGTCTGCATCCTGCACCACATCTAATTCTATGGAAGAGAATTTATTTTCAAAATTACCGCCTTTATATGAGATGTTTTCAATGATCTTGACCACATGTGAAATGATATCTGCGTGAACATTTTCTGATTCTAAAAATGCTCTCGCTAACCTTGGCCCTACAGTTTCATCACCGTCATGAAACTTACTATCTGCAATATCATGCAGCAAAGCACCCAATTGAACCACCGTAACATCACAAACTTCATTTTTTGAAATCAGAACAGCATTGTTAAATACTCTTTCAATATGAAACCAGTCGTGTCCGCCTTCGGCATTTTTTAGTTTTTCTTTTACAAAAAGAATCGTTTTTGGTATTAAATCGGCATGTATCATTCTTTATATACTTTTAAAAAAAAGTTGAATTTCAAAGTTCTACAACTTCAAAATCCAACTTTTTTATTCTTTATTTTTGCATTCAAAAAGCTATCGTACTAAAGCGGGTTCTACCCATTTGAAAATATGGGATTCTTGTGGAATGACCAATCGCTCAGAAATTCGTGCCATTCTTCCGGGTAATTTCATCAAATAATCCCGGGCTTTTTCTGCTTCATCAGTTAAGCCTGTAATTTTATCAATTTCCCATTTGTCAATTAATTTTTGCATAATGTCTACATAATCCGCTGCAGTGTACACCCCAATTCGTTGTGCCGAATCAGAAAACTGTTCGAAAGCAGTACTTATTTTTTCACCGGATTCTCTCAAGAAATGTGCTGGCATAACGATTTTTGCTTTCATCATATATTGAAAAGCAAGCATCATTTCGCTAGGATCCACCTGAAAAATACGAGTTACAAATTCACTGTAAGCATGATGGTGGCGCATCTCGTCACCCGCAATCATTTTGCACATTTTAGACAATTTGTTATCCCCATATTTCTTAGCCATTTGCGCTACTCGGTTATGGGAAACATAGGTTGCCAACTCTTGAAAACTAGTATAAACAAAGTTTTTATAAGGGTCTCTTCCGGTTCCTATGTCAAAACCATCGTTGATGAGGTGTTGGGTAGTCATTTCTACTTCACGCATATTCACGCGACCTGACAAGTACAGATATTTGTTGAGCATGTCGCCGTGACGATTTTCCTCACCAGTCCATTGTCGGATCCACTTGGACCAACCGTTTCGCTCTACATTATCTATTCCATCTACGTCCATTAACCAAGATTCGTAGGTCGGTAGGGCTTCTTCAGTAATGGTGTCACCTACTAAAGTTACCCAAAAATCATAGGGTAACTCTTTTGCAATTTCACGCAATTCTTTGACCTCATCAAAAAAAGTATCACTTTGAGAATTAGGCAAGAAATCCGTTGGCTGCCATATTTTTTCTACTGGTATCAGATACTGATCGACAAAACTATCTACGTTTTTTTCCAAAAACTGCATTACTTCTAATCGAATGTTTTTTATTGACATTATTATATAAATTAAATTTTTATTCCTTGAACTACTGCCGCTTCTGTTTTATGCATCAATTCAGCAAAATCATAGTTTTTCACTTCTAAGGGTGTATGTACCACAAAGGTAAGGTGATTTCCTATACCTAAAGGGAAAAATCCATATTTAACAATTTTCCAAGAATTGTTTATGCTTATCGGAACTATATAAGCCGAAGGCGCGTATTTGCATAAAATTTTGAATCCACTTTGCGCAAATTCCTTTGGCATGCCAGTCTTGCTTCGTGTTCCTTCCGGAAAAATAACTGCAGAACGATTGTGTTTTTCAATATATTCAGACAAATTTTTGATCGCAGGAATGGCTTGCTTGGGATCACTACGATCAATAAGAGCCGAACCGCCATGTCGTAAATTAAACGACACGCTGGGAATCCCGCTTCCCAATTCTTTCTTACTGACAAATTTACAATGAAATCGGCGAAAAAACCAAATCATAGCAATAATATCGTACATACTTTGATGATTGGAAACGAAAATTAACGGAACATTTTTTGGAATGCTTTCCACATTATCAAACTGATACGATGTTCCTAACAGTCTTGTGCACAAAACCAGAAAAAAATTCAAATAATCGACACTTATTTTATGAGCTTGATACCCAAAAACATGAAAGCAAACCCATTGAATTGGGTGAAAAATAACCAAGGTAAGACCAAAACATAAATAATAGATTACGGATATGGGATACGAAATTAGTTTTTTCATGCTTTAAAAATTTGCCGTAAAAGTAAGAAATATATTTTTAGCCCGATTTTAAATCCCAAACAATATATGAACTCAACCTTTAATCGTAACTTTGCCAGTCAAAATCCATGTCCTTTTTTCTATTAAAATGAATTTTACTTACTCAAAAAACGAAAAACTAAAAAGCAAGACCACTATTGGATTATTGTTTACCGAAGGGAAATCAGTATCAAAATATCCGCTGCGATTGGTGTATAAAGCCAGCTCTTTTGGCGATCCCGAATCCCGAAATTTCGGGGTGGGAGAAAAGATAAAAATGGGCGTTTCAGTTTCCAAAAAGAATTTCAAGAAAGCCGTAGACCGCAATTATTTCAAACGCGTCCTGCGCGAAACCTACCGGCTGAACAAACACCTTTTGATTGACCATCTGGACCAACCCTATTCCTTTATGTTTTTTTATCAAACTAAAGACAGATTGACGTACGCCGAAATTAATACCAAAACCATTCAATTGTTTGAGAAATTTGTTGCTCAAAATATTAAAAAACCAGTATCCGAAAGCGATTCTATTTCTGAAATATAAACAATTAACCTATCCCAATTAAACAAAATCGCCTTTAGATTCAGTCCTGCATAATTATTTCGTGATTTATTGTTATTTTAGTGGTCTCAAATTTAGTTAATTAAACCCATGAGCTTCTTCAAAAAAAAATTTTTAATTCCCGTTGTCGCTTCGGCATTTCTGTTTATTGGAACCAGCTTCAAAGATGATTTTTTTGAAATCGCCAAGCAAATCGAGATATTCACGACCCTTTTCAAGGAATTAAATCGAAATTATGTCGATGAAACGAATCCTGGGGAATTAATGGACAAGGCCATCAAAGGAATGCTGGTTAATTTAGACCCATACACCGTATATTTCAACGAGCAGGATGTAGTGCGATTCAAGATAAACAACACTGGAGAATATACCGGAATAGGCGCTTTACTGACTCGAAAAGAAGATAAATTGATCGTTAAAGAGCCCTATAAAAATTTTCCCGCCGACAAAGCTGGCCTTAAAGCCGGTGACGAAATTATTCAAGTGGGCGATGTCCTTTTGTCTGATTTTAAGGACGAGGCCTCTCAGCTTTTCAAAGGTACCAAAAACACCAAAATAGACATCAAATACATCCGACAAGGAAAAGTACAAAGTACCCAGATTATCCTGGACGAAGTCGAAATCAAATCGGTGCCCTTTTTTGCAAAAATAGACGACAAGACCGGCTATATCGTATTATCGCATTTTAATAAAAAAGCATACCTGGAAACCAAAGAAGCCTTAGAACAACTCAAAAAAGAAGGTGCCGAACGCATTATACTGGATGTCCGAGACAATCCTGGCGGACTCTTGAATGAAGCTGTGAATATTTGTAATTTATTTGTTCCAAAAAACGAGATTATTGTTACTACAAAATCAAAAATAGAGCAACACAACAGCACATACAAAACAACCAAAGATCCTGTAGATACTGTCATTCCTTTGATAATTCTTGTTAACGGTCGCAGCGCCTCAGCATCCGAAATCGTGGCTGGGGCACTTCAGGATTTAGATCGCGCTATAGTGGTGGGTAGTCGCAGTTTTGGGAAAGGACTCGTGCAAAGACCGGTAGATTTAACGTATGGAACGCAACTAAAAGTAACCATTTCCCGTTATTACACGCCATCCGGAAGATGCATTCAAGCTTTAGATTATTCACGAAAAGACAAAAACGGAATGGTTCTAAAAACAGAAGAGAAAAACTACAATGTCTTTAAAACCAGAAAAGGCAGAACCGTTTATGACGGCGGAGGAATTCAGCCGGATGTAGAACTGGAAGAAACTAAATTAAGTCCAATAGCAAATGCTTTGCTTCGCAACGACGGGATTTTTAATTATGCCACTACATATTTTTACAAAAATCCAAATTTAGGAAATCGTGTTCCTGTTATTTCTGATGTGGAGTATCTAGAGTTCAAACAGTTCCTAAAAGTACAGAAATTCTCCTTTGACACGGAAACGGAATTGGCCTTAAAAAACACTTTGGCTATGGCCAAAAAAGAAAAACTAGAGGAATCTATTCTGGTAGAATACCAACAATTACGTGTTGCGCTTCAAAAAAGCGAAAATGCCTTATTGGACAAAAACCAAAAAGAAATCAAAAACCTGATGGTCGATGAAATCATTAAACGCTATCAATATCAGGAAGGGCTGTATCAGTATTACATCAAAAATAATTACGAAATCAAACGAGCCATTACTATTTTGAATTCCAATATGGAGTATCAGTCTATCTTAAAATGAAAAAATCGTTCTCCATAGTACTATTACTTTTTTCGAGCTACGTAGTGGCTCAGGGACAACCTATAGAAACGGTTTATTTTGAATTTGACAAATTCACACTTTATAACGACCAAATACAAACGATAGTTGATTTTATAAAAAACACAGACACTTCAAAAGTAGAGTCGATACAAATTTATGGATACTGTGACGATCGGGGTGCTAACGATTATAATTATGAATTATCACAAAACAGAGTAATTACGGTACAAAGTATACTGATCCAAAATGGTTTCAGTAAAAACAAAATTGTCATTATTGAAGGCAAAGGGCGTGTGATTCTGAAAAAAAATATGCTGGAAAACCTATCGGAAACCCGTTCTAAAAATAGGCGTGTCGACTTGTTTCTTGTCAAAAAAAACAGTTTTGGAAACGGCATTTACAATTCGTTTCAGAAAAAGCATAAAGTAGGCGACCGTATTTATCTAGAAAACCTCCTTTTTCCGCTTGGTAGCAGCATATTAACGGAGAAATCTAAGAAAGAATTAGATAAGATTGTGATTCTTTTGCAGCAACAAAAAACGTTGGAATTCGAAATCCGAGGCCACGTTTGTTGCACACCCAGCTATTACCGGGACGCCATAGATAAGAGAACCCGAGAACGCAAGCTTTCCTTGAACCGTGCAAAAAACGTTTATAAATACTTGATAAATAAAGGCGTAAACAGCCTTAGGATGCATTACATAGGAAGAGGAAACAAATTTCCGTTAGGCAAAGGAGAAGCATTAGACCGCAGAGTTGAATTTCTGATTCTAAAAATTTAGTTCCTCTCTTTTCATCTCAATATGCGGAATATCGTCTTCTAGATACATTTCACTGGTTTGCTCAAAACCATGGCTCTCATAGAATTTCTTTAGGTACAATTGTGCTCCAATAGTGATGTGGCTCTCGCCAAAATGATGCGCTATTCCTGCAATAGATTCCCGCATTAGATCGTGCCCCCATTTTTTGTCGCGGTAATTTGAATCAACTGTTACTCGGCCAATTGAGGCATTGTCAAAACTGATTCCTGGTTTGAAAAGTCTGGAATGCGCTACAATTTTACCTTCAAATTCTCCAATAAGATGCAAAGCCACTTTGTCCTTTCCGTCAAGATCAAGATATACACAGTTTTGCTCCACCACGAAAATCTCGCTTCTCAATCTCAGCAGATCGTATAACTCATCCACAGAAAGTTCCTTAAACGACTTTATACTCCATTTTAACATTTTATTTTTTTTAGTTTTTATTAGACTGCAAATAAAAGAAAATAAAACTATTTTTTCAAAACCTCAACTGATTTTATGATTGCTGCTAACTCATGCATTAAATCTCTTTTTTCTTTGGAGGGCGCATAACAAAAACCTTCCAAAACTAAAATCCTGTTGTGTTCTGTATCCAAAATAGCATAATTGATAAAAGGGCCTGACATAAAATCATTTTTCAATTCCCATGTTCCTTTTGTTTCATACGTTTCCTTTCCGTCCAGGCTGATCTTAAAAAAATAAGGTGAATAGCTTTCTCCGGTAATCATTGCAGTGTTATTCTCTTTTCCGCTAATGTAGAGATTGCCAATAGAATCCCTCATTTTAATAATATTCGTAATCAGATCTGTATCCTTTTTAGTGAGAGCATTTATGGGAACTTGATAAATCAACAAACTCGTGTTACCGCTGATAATTTCGTTTTTTAACCATATAAAATGTGGTTTGTGCAGAACGTATTGATATGAAGAAGGAATATTAATCGAAATTTGAAATTTATTCTTGATGATTTTTGGATTAAGAATAGACTGTTTTATAATGCGTTGGTTTTCGGAAATTTCAGTTTCCTTAATAATTTCAATTATTTTTGGCGAATTTCGCTCTATTATTTCTAGAATATCTGCGCTTGTTTTTCCAGAAATATGAAACACATTTTGGGGAGATGCGTATTGATTTTTTTTAATTTCAAATTTATTTTGCTCCTCTTTTTTGACTACGATAATCGTACGGCTATCCGTCATAAATCCTTCTAAAATTTTAGTAGGATACTGATTTATCGTAAAAAGCGGTTCTTCCTCAGGTAATCCTATAACGGCGGAGGCAAATTTATTTCGAATGCTGTCGCCAATCTCACCATTCCACAACTGGTCGTCTATGATAACTGAAATAGTATTAATTTTTCCTGTTGTAGCGCGTGGTTGGGGATCTTTTTTTTCGTTACAAGAACCCAGAAAAATGGCAGTAAAAAGCAATAAAAGAAGGGCTTTATTCATTGTATTTCAATTATAAAATAAAACCCAAATTTAGATAAGATAATTCTATTATCCGTTAATTTTAAGTTTCATTCCTGGTTTGAGTTCTTCTCCGCGAATACCGTTCCATTTTTTCAGATCAGAAATAGTTACGCCTGGGTATTTTTTTGAAATACTATACAACGAATCTCCTTTTTTTACGTAGTAATCAACGGTTTCTTTTTGGGATAACCCAGAACCATTTGTTTTTTTCTTAAAATAACTTATCGTTGGTCTATTTGTATTTATTACAGGCTCCCCTTTGGCAACAATCAAAGAACTTCCTAAAACGATGGTCTGTCCGGAAATTTTATTCCATTGTTTCAGAGTAGACGCAGAGGTGCCAAATTTCTTAGCAATACGCTCTAAATTGTCTCCTTTTTGGACTTCGTATTCAATATTCTTTACAACCGGAGTAACTGTCAAATCATTTGTAAGCGCAGCATTGCTACTGCCCATATTTAATGATGTTCCTAATAGCACATTAGCGTCCGAAAGGTTGTTCCATTGTTGAATTTCAGCGACAGTAACCTTGTTTTTTTTGGCAATGGTATTTAAATTATCTCCTTTTTGAACTATGTAATACGCCTTGCTTTCAGTAGATGCTACAGCTGCGTTTTCCTCTAATGACGCGGCAATTTGCTTCTCCGAAAGGGCTTGTATTGGATCTGAATTCTTTTTTACTTCATCAGAAACAGTCCCTTCGTTGCTGCTAATTTTTAGGTTTTTACCATACACGATAACATTGCTGCTTAGCGCATTCCATTGTCTTAAATCAGCAATACTAACATCGTATTTACTGGCAATAGCTCCCAGATTATCTCCTTTTTTCACTTTGTAATACTGGGTTGTATGGGATTGCGCTATTCTTTGACTACCAGTATCTTCGCGTTCTTTTTTGGTTGTTGTTTTTGTAGCAAAATAGGGCTTCTCTCGTTTGCCGGATTCGTATTCTGTATAGGCATAAATCGGACTTTCATTAGAGGCAAAAACAGCAATTTTTTCTTGGGGCAATCTCAAATAATGATTTTGATCATGATAAAAAGGAATTATATCAAGCTTGTAAGAGGGATTTAAAACCTGCAATTGAACCACAGGAACATCAAGTAAATCTGATATTTGCTTGAATGTAATTTGCTTCTTGATCAGGATAGTATCCGTAGTAAAATGCTTTATGGTAGCCCGCTGGGGCACGATTCCGTGTTCCTTATGGTATTCATAAAGATACATGGTTGCTAAGAAAGCAGGTACATATCCTTGGGTTTCTCTGGGAAGATTTTTCCTGATATTCCAATAATTTTGCTGACCACCGGAACGTCTGATCGCTTTGGAAACATTTCCCGGACCAGAATTATAAGAGGCCAAAACCAAATCCCAATCTCCAAATATTTTGTACATATTGGTCATATATTGGGCTGCTGCCTCGGAAGCCTTTAAGGGATCGCTGCGTTCATCCACATACGAATCAATTTTCAACCCATACTGTTTTCCGGTTTGATACATAAATTGCCACAGTCCAGTTGCTCCCATTTTTGAAACTGCTTTTGGATTTAAAGCAGATTCCACAACGGCTAAATATTTTATCTCCAAAGGAACATTTTGTTTGGCCAAAGCCTCCTCAAACATGGGAAAATAGTATTCCGAAGTGGCCATTAATCGTTCAAAAGATTTTTTGCGGTATTTTAAAAATGATTTAATAATATTTTCCAAACCTTGATTGTACTCAATATTAAACGGCGATTTTGCATTCATTGCCGCCAGTCTTTCTTTCAGCAGTGCTGTTGGTAACTCATAATCTACTTTTTCATCTATATTTATGTTTTCGATGTCTTCTGTAAGATTATTATATAAATCTAAGTTGGTCATTTCGTTCATCCACAAACTGTCTACACAAGATGCCAGATCATATTCAACAAAGGAATTTTTAATAGAATCTAAATAGGATAATTTGGTGTCAATTTTTTCAATCGCTTTATTTTCAGTTGCTTCCTGCGAAAACAAATGAATTGATAACAACAGAAAAAGCGATAATGTGGTATTTTTTATAGTCATATTTTAAAGATCAAAGACCTATATTTCAAATGATTAGAAGTCTTATTTTTACAAACTTAGTAGGTTAAAACTAAAATTTCCTTTAAATATTGTTAAAAATATAATTTTTAGGTCCTTAGTGCTGAATTTATACTTGTTTGTGGGTAAAATTGCTTTAAAGATCCAATTGTGAAACTTAAAAAAAACCTCAGTGATAATAAGGTGTCGCTGAGGTTTTTACGCATGTGATAAAATAGCTGCTGGATTTGAATTCTATTTAAATATCAAAACGGCTTTTATTTTTACTGTATTTATTAGTCTAAAATAGCTGCAATTCCGGGTAATACTCTGCCTTCGAGCATCTCTAGCATTGCTCCTCCGCCTGTAGAAACGTAACTCACTTTATCCTCCAGCCCAAATTGTTTTACAGCTGCCACTGAATCCCCTCCACCTACAAGAGAGAATGCTCCGTTTGCAGTAGATTCTGCAATAAAGTTACCCAATGTAATTGTTCCGTTAGCAAAATTTTCCATTTCAAAAACACCCAATGGACCGTTCCAAAGAATCGTTTTAGAATCCATGATTACTTTTTTGAAGTTTTCCAATGATTTTGGTCCAGCATCCAATCCTTGCCACCCGTCAGGAATTGCTTTGACATCCACAATCTGGGTTTGAGCATCATTTGAAAAAGCATTTGCCGCTACGACATCAACTGGAATGTGGATTTGAACTCCTTTTTCTTTAGCTAATCTCAAGATTTCCAAAGCCAATTCTTGTTTGTCATCTTCACAAATCGAATCGCCAATTTTACCGCCTAATGCTTTCACAAAAGTAAAAGTCATTCCGCCACCAATAATCATGTGGTCTACTTTATCCAGAATATTCTCGATTACGGTAATTTTAGAAGATACTTTTGATCCACCAAGGACTGCTGTTACTGGTTTTTCGCTGTTTTTTAAAACTTTGTTCAAGCTTTCTATTTCTTTGGCCAATAATAATCCAAAACATTTTTCGCTTGGAAAAAACTGCGCAATAATTGTAGTCGATGCGTGCGCTCTATGCGCTGTACCAAAAGCGTCGTTTACAAAAATATCACCAAGTGACGCCAGTTCTTTTGCAAAAGCAACATCACCCGCTTCTTCTTGGCTGTGAAAACGTAAATTTTCTAACAATAAAACTTCTCCAGCTTGCAATTTATCGGCCGCAGCTTTCGCTTCTGAACCAATACAGTTTGAAGCGAACTGAACCGGAACTCCAAGAATTTCAGCAGTTGTTTTCAAAATGTGTTTCAAAGAGTATTTTTCTTCCACTCCTTTTGGCCGACCTAAATGCGACATCAAAATCACGCTTCCGCCTTGCGCAAGAATCGCGTCAATAGTAGGTTTTGCAGCTTCAATACGCGTGGCATCCGTTACATTGAACTTTTCGTCCAACGGCACATTAAAATCAACCCGAATTATGGCTTTTTTATTTGCAAAATTGAAATCACTTATGGTTTTCATCAGTCTGTTTTTTAGTTTGTTTTTTTGAAAGAGAAACAAATATAGAACTTTTAAATTATTAATAAATTAGGGAAAATCATATAAAATCAATTTTTAGTAACGAAATCGATGTAAATTAATAAATAATGCTTTTATTTGTTGATTTATCTGGATATTGTTTTAAATAAAGGCTTGTTAAATTTTTAAAATAAAACATAAATTGACACTTCTATAAACTAGCTTCTGCTGAAACTTTGCCTGCTAAAATTTTAGACTACACCATTTTCTGCTATCTTTGCTTCATGCAATTTTCAGAAATTTTAGGACAAGAACACATCAAAAGTCATTTGACAAAAAGTGCTGATTTGGGCAGAATTCCCCACGCACAACTATTCGTAGGTCCGGAAGGCAGTGGTACTTTACCCATGGCGATTGCGTATGCACAATACATCATTTGCAGCAATCAAAACGGAGAGAATTCCGGTTCAAATGAAGCGTGCAACCTGAAATTTCAGAAAACTTCCCATCCTGATTTGCATTTTATTTACCCGACTGTCAGTACTGAAGAAGTAAAAACAAAACCCAAAAGCATTGATTTCATAACGGAATGGCGACAGTTTATAGAACAAAATCCGTACGGAAGTTTGTTTGATTGGTACCAAATGCTAGGTGTTAAAAACAAGCAAGGAGAAATTAGGGTCGATGATGCGCAGGAAATCTTGAAATCGCTGGCTTTAAAATCTTATGAAGGCGGATACAAAATAATGATTATTTGGATGGCTGATAAATTGAATATCGCTGCTTCTAATAAATTACTGAAATTATTGGAAGAACCTACAGACAGAACGGTTTTTATCCTGATTTCAGAAAATGAAGAAGATATTATTCAAACGATTCGTTCCCGTTGCCAAGTACTACATTTTAATGGTTTGAGTGAAACTGTCATTGCGGAGGCCTTGGTTTCAAAAGAAAATACGAATTCTAAAATAGCTTTAAAAATAGCGCATCAGGCACAAGGAAATTTCAATAAAGCATTGCAATTAATACAACCGGACAGCGAATCTGTTTTTTTTGAAAAATGGTTTGTCGATTGGGTTCGTGCGGCTTTTAGAGCAAAAGGAAACGCCGCTGCCATTCAGGATTTGATCCAGTGGAGCGAGCAAATTGCTGGTTTGGGAAGAGAAACCCAAAAAAAGTTTTTACATTTTTGTATTGATATGTTTCGTCAGGCCTTGTTGCTCAATTACCAAACGCCAAGTTTAGTCTACATGGAACCACAAGTGGAAAAATTCAAACTGGAGAATTTTGCACCTTTTGTAAATGGCAACAACATAAATGATATTTTTAAAGAACTTTCAGAGGCGATGTATCACATTGAACGCAACGGAAACGCTAAAATTATTTTAACCGATTTATCAATAAAACTTACTCGTTTAATTCACAAAAAATAAAAAAATGAACAATATTACTTCTATTTTGATTTTAATTTTCCTGGCCATCACTTTCCTACAGTCCGGATACGACAAATTGTTTTATTGGAAAGATAATGTCGAATGGTTAAAAGGTCATTTCGCTAAAACACCATTAAAAAACCATGTACCTTTAGCATTACTAAATATCTTGATTTTAGAATTAATTTCCGGTATTTTATGTGTAGTAGGCTGTGTGGAACTGTTCGTGAATAACGGAAGGATTTTTGGTTTTTACGGAGCCGTTTTCTCTTGTATCACGTTGTTGATGTTGCTTTTCGGACAGCGATTGGCCAAAGATTATGATGGAGCCAGAACAATTGTTATTTATTTTATCCCTGCAATATTGGCCGTTTATTGGTTAAACTAGACTTTACAACTTATTATTTTGAACAATAATTCCTTTTTAAATAAAAAAATGACACCAAAACACCCTTCAGAATCCCTGACGATATTAACTGATTTGGTTTTACCAAGCGAGACCAATCCTTTGAACAATCTTTTTGGTGGCGAATTATTAGCCCGTATGGATCGCGCAGCAAGTATAGCGGCACGCAGACATTCCCGAAGAATTGTAGTTACAGCATCCGTAAATCATGTTGCGTTCAACAGAGCCATTCCGTTGGGAAGTGTCGTTACTGTTGAAGCTAAAGTTTCCAGAGCTTTCAAAAGTTCAATGGAAATATTCATTGACATTTGGGTTGAAGACAGAGAATCCGGTAATAAAACCAAAGCCAATGAAGCGATCTACACTTTTGTAGCAGTAGACGATACGGGAAGACCCGTTGAAGTACCCCAAATTGTTCCGGAAACCGAAATAGAAAAACAACGTTTTGAAGCTGCATTGCGACGCAAACAGCTGAGTTTAGTTTTAGCCGGAAAAATGAACCCCCATGATGCAACCGAATTAAAAGCGTTGTTCGTGTAAGAAGCAAAATACAACTGACTATTTTTAATTGATAAATAGATTTAAAATATTCTTGAAAGAGAAAATTTTAAATCAAAAAAGAAGTATTTTTACAAAACATATATTCAATATACAAATGAAATTATGGGATAAGTAATCATCCTGTCAGTTTCTTACCGTTATAAACCAATACAAATAGATGAAAGAAAAGGTAAAAGAAAAGATGAGTTCAGAGAAAGAATCTAAATTAAAAGCGCTACAACTTACGCTTGATAAATTAGACAAAACCTACGGAAAAGGGACAGTAATGAAAATGGGCGACAAAGCCATTGAAGAAGTAGAAACTATTTCTTCCGGGTCTTTAGGAATCGATTTGGCATTAGGAGTTGGAGGCTATCCAAGAGGTAGAATTATTGAAATATACGGTCCGGAATCTTCTGGAAAAACCACATTGACGCTTCATGCTATTGCTGAAGCTCAAAAAGCAGGTGGAATTGCAGCTTTTATTGATGCAGAACATGCTTTCGACAGAAACTATGCGGAGAAATTAGGCGTAGATATTGAAAACTTAATCATATCACAACCTGATAATGGAGAACAAGCGTTAGAAATTGCGGAGAACTTGATTCGTTCCGGAGCAATTGACATTGTTGTCATTGACTCGGTTGCAGCTTTGACTCCAAAAAGTGAAATTGAAGGCGAAATGGGAGATTCTAAAATGGGATTACACGCCCGTTTAATGTCTCAAGCATTGCGTAAATTAACGGGAACCATCAGTAAAACAAATTGTACAGTTTTCTTTATTAATCAATTGAGAGAGAAAATTGGTGTGATGTTTGGAAATCCAGAAACGACAACGGGAGGAAATGCATTGAAGTTTTATGCTTCGATTCGTTTGGATATTCGTCGTTCTACTCAAATTAAAGATGGAGATAACGTCCTTGGGAACAGAACCAAAGTAAAAGTGGTGAAAAACAAAGTCGCTCCGCCATTTAAAATCGCGGAATTTGACATCATGTATGGGGAAGGAATTTCAAAAACAGGAGAGATTCTTGATCTTGCTGTTGAGTTTGAAATCATCAAAAAAGCAGGATCTTGGTTCAGTTACGGTGAAACTAAATTAGGACAAGGTCGGGATGCTGTTAAGTCTTTGATTAAAGACAATCCGGAATTAGCGGATGAATTAGAAGAAAAGATTAAAGCCAGAATAAAAGAATTGGCAGAAGCATAAAAAGTAAAACCCGTCTCGTACCTAAAAAACGAGACGGATTTTTTTATTTTTACACGCAACCTTTTGTTGAAATTTTGATCTTTTGCAAAACAGCTTAGAATTCAATTAAGAAACTGAATTGTATAAATTTAAAAAATTAAGAAATGAAAAAAATTGTGCTTTTTATTCTGTTCATTACAACCTTGACCGGATGTTCCATTGATAATGATAATCAAGATTCTTATAGCTTTGAAGTGCTGCCTATAGATAGCTACACATTACCTGAAAAATTCATATTGGGAAATACCTATGAGATAAAATTAAAATATACAAGACCAACCGAATGTCATTTATTTCAAGGGATTTATTATGACAAAAATTTGAATGTAAGAACCATAGGCATTCAAACGGCAGTGAATACTAGTCAAGTTTGTACGCAACAAATACCTTCACCATCAGAGGTTTCTTTTAATTTTTATGTAACCAATACCGGTTCTTATATTTTTAAATTTTATAAAGGAGAGGATGCTAATGGAGAAAATATCTTTGAAGAAGTAGAAGTTCCAGTCGTTATGAATTAATTCTTGAATAAAATTGTTGCGGTTAGACCAATAAATTATTGACTGTAAAAAGCTATTAGGAGTTTACTTGATACATTCGAGTAGTTATCCGGATGCCGAAGAAAATTTACAGATTTGAAGCAAATCCATTTTAGCACTAATGTGAGTACCGGCTTTAAATACCGAATTGTAAAATCATTTCAGATTAATTTTGAACCTATGGTAAAGTATCAAATAAATACTTTTTCAAACAACTCTAGAGACTTTAAACCGCTATTTATTGAGTTGTATTCCAGGATCAGTTACAGTTTTTAAAATTTATTTAGAGTCGAAAGCAACTAATTGGTCGTAAATGATTTCGCGTACTTCTTCTCGAATTTGTTTCCTGTCTGCCCCTGTTTTTCCCAAAGTTTCCACATGAGAATGTATTTTTACCCGCATAAATCCTGGACTTCCTCCCCAAAAAGCATATGGAAATCTTTTTTTATTGTCTCCAAAAGTAATGGGAACAATGGGTATTTGATGCTCAATTGCCAATCGGAAAGCACCATCTTTGAAAGTGTCCAGCAAGACTGATTCATCACATGGAACGCCACCTTCTGGAAAAATACAGATACTCAGTCCTTGATTAATTCTTTTTTGAGCGCGATTAAAGACTTCCATTTTACTTTTTGAAGAATTTCTATCCACCAAAATACAGGTTCTTTTATAGAAAAAGCCAAACAACGGAATTTTTGAAAGTTCTTTTTTACCTACAAAAACAAACGGATTTCTTGTCAGGACAAGCATCAGCATAATATCAGCCATGGAGGTATGATTCGCAACAATCATGTAACTTTTTTGGTACTCCATTGCTTGTGTTCTATCTATTTTATAATGAAAACCCATGCCAAAAAGAATGAATTTTGCCCAAATACGAGCCATCTTAAAAAAATAAGGATACCCGTTTTCAGTCAAAATAGACAGCACCAGAAAAGGAAACATCACCAATATAGGAATGGTCATCAAAATATAAAACCATACACGCCATAGCGCCCAGAAAATAATTTTTAATGCTCTCATAAGGTCAAAAGTAAGAAATCAGATGTTATGATACTCAAAAATATTCTTGCGTTTTTCAACATATAAGTATTAGTAAGTTCTAATTTACTGCTCAATTATAATATCTTCGTTTAACCACCAAGGTTTTATTGACTTAAATGTCTGATATGGTTAAAAGAAATTACTAACACGATTTAAAGTAACTTGATTTTTATAATTTGCAAATTTGCGGTAAAAAATAAAAAACTTTGCGAACTTTGCGGTAATAGTTAAAAATCATAATGGCAAAAATACTTACAGGCGTTCAAAGTACCGGAACTCCGCATTTAGGAAACTTACTTGGTGCAATCATTCCCGCAATAGCACTATCAAATAAACCGGAAAACGAATCGTTTCTTTTCATTGCTGATTTGCATTCAATCACGCAAATAAAAAACGGCGAAACTTTAAGAACAAATACTTACAGTACTGCTGCTGCTTGGCTTGCCTGTGGTTTGAATGTAGATAAAGTCGTTTTCTACAGACAATCAGATGTGCCACAAACAGCAGAATTATCCTGGTATTTAAGCTGTTTTTTTCCTTTTCAACGCTTGACATTAGCGCATTCTTTCAAAGATAAAGCGGATAGACTGGAAGATGTCAACGCTGGTTTATTTTCGTATCCAATGCTGATGGCGGCAGATATTTTATTATACGACGCCGAGTTTGTACCCGTAGGAAAAGACCAATTGCAGCATGTTGAAATCACGCGTGATGTAGCGTCCCGTTTCAACCACCAAATGGGAGAGACTTTTATACTTCCCGTAGCAAAAATTCAGGAAGACAGCATGCTGATTCCCGGAACTAACGGCGGAAAAATGAGTAAATCAGCTAATAATATTATCAATATATTCTTGGATGATAAGTCCTTACGCAAACAAGTTATGAGCATTGAAACCGACAGCACGCCGCTGGAAGATCCTAAAAATCCGGATACGTGCAATGCGTTTGCCATTTATAAATTATTGGCAAATCAACAACAAATCGACACAATGACTGCCAATTACTTAAATGGAAATTACGGTTACGGTCACGCCAAACAAGCGTTGTTTGAGTTGATTATAGAAACTTTCAAAACCGAAAGAGAAAAATACAATTATTACATGAACAACCTTCCTGAAGTAGATGCTTTACTAAAAATTGGTGCTCAAAAAGCTTCGGCTGTTGCCAATGGAGTGTTGGCAAAAGTGAGAGAGAAATTAGGATTTGAGGTTTAAACAATCAATTTTTAAAACATATAAGTCATATAAGTTTTTTTAAGTTTAATACTATTTTATTAAAGCTTTCATGACTTATATGTTAAAATCAAATCGCCTCAAACAATTTCCCCGGTAAAGGCCGTATCACGCCTTTCAATTCCATATTCAACAGCATTCCTGAGATTTTATAAATAGGAAAATCACAGCGCAAAGCAATAATATCCATTAGTTCTTTCCCTGTTTTAAGGAGGTAGTCGTATACTTTTTGTTCGTCTTCCTCTAAGCTTACAAACAATTGTTTTTGTATGGGTTTGGATTCCTTCTGAATGTCCCAATTCAAAATATAAACCAAATCAGCGGCACTAGTCAATACATTTGCTTTTTGAGTCTTTATGAGGTTGTTGCAGCCTTGGCTATACTTATCTGTAACACGACCCGGAACCGCAAAAACATCACGATTGTAATCATTCGCCATGTTTGCAGTGATTAACGATCCACCTCTATCGGCAGATTCAATTACAATCGTCGCTTCAGACATTCCTGCAACGATCCTGTTTCTTCGCACGAAATTTTCTTTATCCGGATTGGAGGAACTCCAAAACTCAGTCATAAAACCACCGTTTTGCTCGACTTTAGCAACATATTTTTTATGGGTTTTCGGGTAAATTTGGTTTAAACCATGAGCAACAACACCAATGGTTTGTAGGTTATTTTCCATTGCCAATTGATGCGCCACAATATCGACACCGTAGGCAAATCCACTTACGATTATAGGATCGAGTGGAGCCAAATCTTCGATCAGTTTTCTACAAAATTCAGTACCGTACGAGGTAATTTGGCGCGTTCCTACAATGCTGATTATTCTTCTGTTTTTTAAATTGATATTTCCAGATGTGAATAATAAAAGTGGTCCGTCAATACAATGTTTCAACCGATCTGGATATTCTTCGTCCTGAAAATAAACCGCATTGATTTCATTTGCTTTTATAAACTCCAGTTCCTGAGTCGCTTTTTCGAAAACTGATTTATCTTTTAAATTTTTCAGCAAAACAGATCCTACTCCATCAATAGCAGCGAGTTGCGATGCTTTTGTATTAAAAACCGCTTCTGCTGTTCCAAAATGGGTAAGCAGTTTTTTGGCTATGATGTCGCCCACGCCCTCTATTCTTTGCAATGCCAATAAATAAAATAAATCCTGCTCTTTCATGCTAATTATTTGAAGGTGAAATGTATAAATTTTTATGCGGATTGTTAATAAAAATTGTAAATAAAATTTTGATACCTATTTTCGTTGTATAACTTTGTGAGTATGAAAATCGAACTATACATCGCGCAGCTTTTATACCGTTATCAATGTGTAACCGTTCCGGGTTTCGGAGCTTTTTTGACCGAAATTCAATCGGCTAAACTAAACGAAAGTACAAATTCATTTTCTCCTCCCAAAAAAAAGATCGCTTTCAATGCTAATTTGAAAAACAATGATGGTTTATTAGCCAATCATATCGCTTTAGCAGAGAAAACGTCTTATGAATATGCCGTTAGTGCCATTCAATATGAAGTTTTTACTTGGAAAAAAACATTAGAAGAAAATGAGCTTTTTTCTATCAAAAATGTAGGTGATCTTCATTTGAACGCGGATAAAAATATAGTTTTCACTCCATACGACCAAACGAATTACTTAACCAGCTCTTTTGGGTTGGCTCCCTTTGTTTCACCACTTGTAAAAAGAGCAATCTTCGAAAAAGAAGTAGAAACAATTGAAGAAAAAGCAACCATCACTATGGTTCCTGAAACCAGAACAGCAAATCCATATTTAAAATACGCCGCTATTTTTGTGTTAGGATTAGGACTTGCGGGAAGTGTTGGTTATCCAATGTATCAAAATCAAATTGCCTCAGAAACGATTCTTGTTGAAACTGCCGTTCAAAAACAAGTTCAAAATAAAATTCAGCAAGCCACATTCTTCATCGAAAGTCCGGTTCCTGCTGTTACACTATCCGTAAAATCGACTATCGAAGCAAAAATGCCGTATCACATTATGGCCGGAGTGTACAGGGAAGAAAAAAATGCGGATAAAACACTGCGGATTTTAAATCGCTTAGGATATGATGCCAAGCGAATCGCTCCTAACCGAAACGGTTATTTTCCGGTTTTGTATGGCAGTTACGCCACATTTTCTGAAGCAGAAAAAGCAAAAAAAGAAATCAATGAAAAGCACAATCCAGAAGCTTGGATATTGATTCAATCACTATAACTAAAAAACCCTATTCTTACCGAATAGGGTTTTTTAGTTTTAAGGCTATTCGTTTTTAATTCAAACTTGCTTTGTACATCCTCGCTTCTTCCCAGGAGAATTTATGACCGTATTTTTCCATCAAAGCATTCAGTGATTCTTCTTTATATCCTGCAAAAGCAGCTGCTAAATACTGCATTTTATCCTCCGATAAAACCTCTGTAATTGAGACCGCTTTGGTTTGTATCAGCTTTACAAAATGGGTGTAAATCGTTTGTTTGGTCAGCACTCTGATAGTTACAATATCCGCAATTGATTTCTTTTCGACCCACAATTCATAGGTTTCCTGCACCGTTGTTTTTTTAGGTACCGTTGTTTTTGCTTTTTTCGAAGTATAACGCTCTATGTCTTTATCATCGGCAATCAAGGTTATATTTAATTCCTTGAATTGATTTTGTATGGCTTCGGTCTTGCGGATGATGTAATTTTTTATTTCTGAAGAGGTCAATTTTTCTTTCGAAATGGCTTCTCCTGCCACAACGGTTTCTATCAATAATTTGGCCTTCATTAAGCGTAAAACGGCTTTGGTTTGCAATTCTTCCAGCACGATTAATTCATCATAAAACGTTTTTACTTTTTTGATGCGCTTTACTTCTTCAATTTTCCAAAGAATCTCAAAAACCAGCTCGTCCATTGGTTTTAGGAAATAACTGAAAGCGGCTTGAATGCGTTCCGATACATGATTCAAATCGACCGTTTCCTGACCAAAAAGGGTATTCAACTGCGAAATGAATTTTTTGGATGGATCTAAAAGCTGTTCAATGATTTCTGTTTGCTTTTTGGCCCAAACGGCGTGTTTGGATTTCTCTGAAATTTCTGATTTTTCGTTATAACTGAATTTATGATTGCGCCATTCCTGAGCCAAATCGTTCCAATCAAAGGTGTTTGTCAGATAGTTATGGATGAAATTTTTGGTTTCAAAATGCAAGGCATTCTCTAAAAACGAATCCGAAGCTTTATTCAATGAGTAATCCATGACATCCTGATCGTTTGAAATGCCATTCATACGCAACGGAGATAGTAAAATAAGCCCTTCTAGTGAGCGCAAACGAGATAATGCCACATAAGCCTGTCCGGGTAGAAAAACTTGCGAAACATCCAGTGCTGCTTTATCAAAGGTTAGTCCCTGGCTTTTATGCACCGTAATCGCCCATGCTAATTTGATGGGATAGTGCACAAAAGTTCCCAAAACCTCTTCATCAATTTCTTTAGTGGTTTCATCTACTTTGTATCGAATGTTTTGCCATTCATATCTTTCAACTTCTATAGTTTTATTTTCTTCCGGAAAATGAACCAGAATTTCTTTACTCGAAAGGGATTTGATAACGCCCATTTTTCCGTTGAAATAGTGTTTATCAAAGGATAAATCATTTTTTACAAACATGATTTGCGCGCCCACTTTTAACTGCAATTGTTGTTCGACGGGAAATATCTTATCCGGAAAATCTCCGGTAATCTCCGGCTTATAAACCACCAGCTTTCCCTCCAGATCTTGTAAAGCCTGCGCGTTCATCGTATCGGCTTTGTTGTTGTGCGTGGTTAATGTGATGTATCCTTTATTTGCTTTTAAATCGAAATCGGGTTTTACATATTGGTTTAGGGTTTGAATGTCCTGCTGTGAAATCTCATTGTTGCGCAGGTTATTCAAAACTGAAATAAATGTATCGTCAGTCTGGCGAAAAATCTTGGACAATTCAATGTATAAAGGCGGATTTTGTTGCACGACGTGCGAATGAAAAAAAAATTTTCCTTTGTAATAGGTTTTCAGCGTACGCCATTCTTCGTCCCGAATGACCGGCGGTAACTGCAATAAATCACCAATATATAAGACTTGAACACCTCCAAAAGCGGTGTTGCGCTTACGTACTGTTTGCATCATATAATCCATTGCATCCAGCAAATCCGCACGAAGCATACTGACTTCATCGATAATCAATAATTCCATATTGCGAATCACCGATTTCTTCAAACCACTCATTTTGAAATGCCTGCGCAAGGTAGCTTTGGTTTCAAATTTAGTACTTTCGGAAAATTGAGGTGATGAATTATCTGGAATAAATCCTCCAAACGGCAACTGAAACATAGAGTGAATCGTAACACCTCCTGCATTTAGCGCCGCAATTCCTGTTGGTGCCACCACAACGGTGTTTTTGTGCGTGGTTTGGATAATTTCCCGTAAAAGGGTGGTTTTTCCCGTTCCTGCTTTACCGGTCAGGAAAATGGATCGATGGGTTTGATTGATGAATCGTAAGGTATAAGCGGCGGCTTCTGAAATGGTTTGCATTGGGCGTGTGTATATAAAGCTAAAGTATTGAAAATTAAGAACACTATTGGAATAATTGGAAAACAATTACGATTATAACTCGACTGCTTTTTAGCCCGGATAGCAGCGAAAATCGGAGAAATCTAGAAAAAACACTTGCTACACGAGAGATTACTTCACTATACTTTATTTCAATTGGAGTTCAGTGAACTACGTTTATCGCGGATAGCCGGATATGGTTTCAAAAAAAAAGCCTTCAATCTAACTATAGACGAAGGCAATCTTTTGAATTAATAATAAAAAAATTTATTTTTTATCCGCTGCTGTTTCTTCCGTTTTTGCAGGAGCTTTATATTTATCGTTCAAGGCTTTGATAATTTCTTTTGTGATATCAAATTTATCTTCTGCGTATAAAATTGAGGCTGCGTCACCGGTTCCATAGATGTAGGCATATCCTTTTTCTTTACCGTAGGATTTAATAAATTTTTTCACACCACTTACCAGAGAATCCATTTCTTTCCCGCTTTCTTGCTGCAATTCCTGAGACAACGCTTGTTGTGCGTAGCTCAATTGTTGTTCTTTTTTTTGCAGTTCAGCTCCTTTTTGTTGTGCCCAAGCCTGCCCGTTAGCTTGTGCCTGAGCTTGGAAACCTGCTGCTTCTTGCTTGAATCGATTAATTTCAGCCTCTAGCTGTCTTCCTTTTTCTTCTGCTTTTGTCTTGTATTTTGCTTCAAGATCTTTGGCCTCTGTATATTCCTTCATTAATTCAGAAGTATCTACGTAAGCAGTTTTCACTTCCTTAATTTCTGCTGGTTTGTTACAAGCAACAATTGAAATTGATAATGCGATAATTACTAATGCTTTTTTACTCATGTTTTTAATATTTATTTTTTGGTATTGCGTTGCCAGTTCGCTAACGCTCGTGTCGTGAATCTTCGATTTCATTTTGATGGATTTCTAGTTTTGAGTATTGGTGACAAAAATATAAAAAAATAGATAGTATTGACATAAAGTTTGAAAAATGCTGCTTTTTTATGATATAAGATTTTATTATTGTGATTCACAAATGCATAATCTATGACTATTAAAAACGAGCTTCATATCTTTTAAATAAACGAATTAGTTTAAAAATCTGATATCACCTTCGATTTCATTAAAAAACACGCTTAAATACACTTAAAATGATTTTTAGGTGTTTTTTAGGATGTAAATGTGTGAAGAATACTCAGAATTCTTCTTCGCTTCCCAATTTGATTGCAATCCAACAAAAAAGGCTTTTATATAATTCATTTTTCCGGTTTTGTATTTTTCCGAAAGCAAAGCAACATAAAACGAATCAAATTTCATGGGAAGCACTTGTACCAATTTCATTTCTTCTTTCTCGAAAAGCATTTTTATAGCCGTTTTAGAAAAATGCCAAAAATGAATTGGCACATCATAAGCGGCCCAAAACGTTCCGTAATGTTTTGCATCGAAGGATTTAAAATTTGGAACAGCAATAATTAAAGTTCCATTAGGTTTTAATAATCGTTTGAGTTCTTTGATTTGGTTTTCCAAATTAGGAACGTGTTCCAAAACATGCCACATCGAAATCACATCGAAAGAATGATTATCTAACTCACTGGTTTCACCAACAAATGAAACGCCTTTCTTTTTGGCAATTGCTTTTGCTTTTTCACTTGGCTCTACTCCTATGGCATGCCAACCGTTTTCTTTGGCCACAGATAAAAAATCCCCTGTTCCGGCACCTATATCTAAAATACTCCCTTTGTTGGATTGTAATGAATTAATTAAATTCAATTTATTTTTAAGTGCAATAATTTTTATAAAATGATATGCTTTTTCAAACAGAGATCGTTTGCTATCGGTGTGCGAAATATAATCCACGCTTTCGTAATACTTGCCTAAATTTTCTAAACTGGGTTGTGGAGACGTAATCAGCATATCCAACTTCTCGTCATGATACAAGTCGAAAATCTCCTGAGAAACAGAATAATCTTTAACGGTTAAAAAAGGCTGTTGGGTTGAAATGTTCATTAATTAATAGTCTTTTATATTTTTAATTTTAAACAAAACCCTGAAAACACATACGAATGCTTTCAGGGCTGAATTATTTATTTTTATGATTCTTTAATAATTCCAAGGCTTCACAGCGTAGTTTCACGTGGAACAAATTTTAGTGTTCCGTGTTCAGAGGCGGTATTCAGTATAAATCGACAATTAAACTGATCACTATAAACTGACTACTGATCACTTTCTAACGCCCCATATAAATCAACAATACTGAAACATCACTTGGCGAAACGCCACTGATTCTTGAAGCTTGAGAGATGGTTACAGGGCGAATCTTGCTTAGTTTTTGTTTGGCCTCAATTGACATGGACTTAATTTTATCATAATCAAAATTTTCAGGGATTTTAACATCTTCTAAACGAAGTAACTTATCAGCATTATTTCTTTCTTTTTCTATGTAACCAGAATATTTCACTTGGATTTCGGCTTGTTCTAAAATTTCTTGATCCACATCATTGGCGGCAACATAAGCTGCTACTTTCTCGAATTTCATCATGTCCTCTAAATCAATTTGCGGACGAGAAAACACTTTGAACATCTTATCCCCTTGCGAAATCAGCGCCGTCTCTTTTGCTTCTAAAACTGGATTTGCTTCCGCAACCGAAACACTCGTTTCTTTGAAGAAGGCAACCATTTTTTTAGATTCATTTAGTTTGTGTTCCATTCTGCGCAAACGTGCTTCTGAGGCCAAACCTATTTCATGTGACATGGGAGTTAATCTAAAATCGGCATTATCCTGACGCAACAGCGTTCTGTATTCTGCTCGAGACGTAAACATTCTGTATGGTTCTTCAGTTCCTTTCGTAATTAAATCATCAATTAAAACTCCGATATAGGCTTCGTCTCTTTTTAAAATTAAGGGTGCTTTTTCATGCACTTTCAAATGCGCATTTATTCCGGCCATCAGTCCTTGAGAAGCTGCTTCCTCATATCCTGTAGTACCGTTTATTTGACCAGCGAAATACAATCCCTCAATAAGTTTTGTTTCCAAAGTATGCTTCAATTGTGTTGGCGGGAAATAATCATATTCAATTGCATACCCCGGACGAAAGAATTTTACTTTTTCAAATCCTACAACAGAACTCAATGCCTTGAATTGAATATCCTCTGGAAGCGACGTTGAAAATCCATTCACATAAACTTCACAGGTATTCCATCCTTCTGGTTCTACAAACAGTTGATGTCTTTCTTTATCCGCAAAACGATTAATTTTATCTTCAATCGACGGACAATATCTTGGTCCCATACTTTTTATTCTACCGTTAAACATCGGCGAGCGATCAAAACCTTCTCTCAAGATATCGTGAACTTCAAGAGATGTATAGGTCATATGACACGATTTTTGATGAATCAACGGCGAGGTCACATCAGAATAGGAAAATTTATCCGGCTTCGCATCTCCTTTTTCTTCATTCATTTTTGAATAATCCAAAGATCGTCCATCAACTCTTGGAGGCGTTCCTGTTTTCATTCTCCCTGATTGAAACCCAGCAGCAACTAAGTCTTCAGTAATTCCATGTGCAGCACTCTCGCCAGCTCTTCCGCCACCAAATTGTTTTTCGCCAATATGAATCAATCCATTCAGGAAAGTTCCATTAGTCAACACAACCGACTTAGACCGAATCTCTACTCCAAGCGAAGTTCGGATTCCTTTTATTTTTCCGTTTTCAATAATCAAACCTTTCACCATTTCCTGATAAAAGTCAAGATTTGGAGTTCCTTCAAGCATCATTCTCCACTCCTCGGCAAAACGCATTCGATCACTTTGAACACGCGGAGACCACATTGCAGGGCCTTTGGATTTGTTCAGCATCTTGAACTGGATTGCAGTTCTATCTGAAACAATTCCCGAGTACCCACCAAGCGCATCAATCTCACGCACAATTTGTCCTTTGGCAATTCCGCCCATTGCAGGGTTACACGACATTTGGGCAATATTCTGCAAACTCATTGTTACCAACAAAGTTTTTGAACCCAGATTTGCAGCAGCGGCAGCAGCCTCAGAACCGGCGTGTCCTGCGCCCACAACTATCACATCATATTCATTTAAAAACATCTTCTTTTATAATTTAATCCGTATTAAGGATTGTGATTTTCAAATTCATCATATTGTTCCACGTGAAACATTGCTTCATTAATCTATAGATCTAAACTAAATGTTCCACGTGAAACACTTTGGATTAAAATAAAGAAAATACTATTATTTCAACTAAAACATAGCGATTTTTTCATCTTCTTTACTACGCATTAAAAGCTCCTCCGACTCTCCTTTGTCTTTGTAGCCACAGTAATGTAAAATTCCGTGAACTAAAACGCGCTTTAATTCTTGCTCAAAAGAGACATTGAAATCAGCAGCATTGTCTTTCACTCTTTCGACAGAAACAAAAATGTCACCGTGCAACTCATTACCCATAGAATAATCAAAGCTAATGATGTCCGTTAATGTATCATGATCGAGATACTCAACATTGATTTTGTGCAAATACTCATCATCACAAAAGATATAATTTATCTCTCCTTCTTTCTTGTTCTCGGAGGTAATAACATTTCCCAACCAAGCAACTGTAGCTTCTTCGTTGTCTAAATTAAAGTCGGTTTCGTAATTAAAATTGATCATTTTTTATTAAAATATTCTTGAACCTTTTTATTAAAATTCGAGCGCAAAGGTAACGATTGTCTATTTAATATTTCTATGCTATTCAAATAATCTAATAAAGCAGCTGGCAGCGCATTAGATTGATTGTTAAACTCCTTTTTATTGGTTTCAGATTGACGCTTATTTTCCTCCCCTTGTTGCTGAATAGCGGAATTTAATTTCAACAATTCCTGTTTCACATTCAATATCTTTTGAAGCGTTTCGTTCATAAAGCCTTTATTCAATAATTGCTTTTCAATTTGCTTCATTTGTTCCAAAGCGCTTTGTCCGTTACCACCCAATCCTTGTTTATTCAATTCGTTTTGCAATGCTTCCCTTAATTGCTTTTGCTCTTTATAAATTTCCATTATAGCTTGTGCATCACCTTCGCCACCCTCCCTTTCTTGTCTGGTTTCTCCTTGTTTTCCTTGTTTACCATTTTGTCCTTTTTGACCGTCACCAGGCTTCTCTCCTTTCTTAATTCCGTCTTTCATTTTCTTGCCAAGACCTTCTTGCTTTTTAATAATATCCGGTAGTTGCATTCCTTGTCCTTGACCTGGCTTCGGTTTCCCAGAACCCATTCCTGACATTTGCATTTGCATATTGTAAAGCATGTCACTGAGAAAATCTGCTAGTTTGTTAGCCGATGAAATCGAATATTGTTGGTGAGACAAACCTTTTGGAACTTGAGCGTCGGTTAAACTAGATAACGATTTGTCGACGTTGTAAACTACATTACCAATTTCTTTGGTAATATCCTCCGCAATTTTAGGATTACGCAAGGACATCGCAAATAAACTATCGTCAACATGCTTGAACTGTTGCTTTAAATCCTGTTGAATTTTTATGTTTTTATTGAACGCTGGAGACCCTGATTTATGCCTTTTGAACTGATTCATCAAATCTTCCTGTGACAAAGAAAAAGCTAATAAATTATCTACGATTTGTCGCAACATGACAACATCTTCCTGCAACTGTTCCATATCTCCTTTATCCAAAGTTTGCGCCATTTTTTGCGCCATTTCTTTCATCTTTTTAGAAGCACTTTTTTGGTTTAGTTTCGCTTTATCCTTTTTATCTTTATTCAATTCCTCAGCAGCTTTCTTTAAATCATCATCAATACTTTTTACTTTAGCATCATCCTTTGGTAAATCCAATGGTGATTTTAATTCCTTATTTTCTTTTTCCAAATCATTTAAATCTAATTGAATTTTATCAAACTCCGCATTAATATCTTCCTGTTTATCGAGTTTATTTTCATTTTCATCATCAGATAATTTGTTTAGTTTTTTAGAAAGCTTGTCTAGTTTTTCACCTAACTGTTCCGCTTTCTTTTCAACATAAAACTTCTTAGTCAACTCTACCAACTGTTCTAAATTCTTAGTCTGGTTTTTACTGTTTTGTTTAAATTTATCCAACTTGGTCAACAACTCTTCATTCTGAATTTTATCGTTCAATTCTTTCAACTCGTCTAAAAGCTTTTGGGTTTTTTCCAATTCTCTTTCCGCTTTGTCCATTCGGTTTTGAAGCACTACTTTTAATTCATCTTTTTTATCCGTTTTGAATTGCTCCAAGTTGTCATTCATTTTTTTTGTAAATTCTTTCATCATCTCATCCTGTTTCATTTGACGCTTGATAAAATCATTTATTTTTTGCTGATCTTTGAAATCCAAATTTTCTTTCTCTTTTCCGGTTTTTTGCAACTTTTCTATATCGGACATTTGCTTGTCCTGGTTTTTTAAAGACTTCTCTAAACTGTTAATGTTGTCGTTTTGCTGCTGCAAAATTTGATCTTCCTTTTCTTCATCTGTGGAAACACGATTAAAGAAAACCGAAGACTTCGTACTTTTAAAATTGTGAATCGCATCGTTATCAAAAACTTCAAAATAATACTCATAAGAAACCCCTTGCTCCACCGAAAGATTACTTGGAAACGAAAACACGAATTGGTCAAAAGCACTTTTCTTAATAGCAATTGTTCCACGTTTTGCGGTTTGTGGTTTCTCTATTTCGTAATAAACAATCTGAAGTTTAGACAATCCATAATCATCCGTGATTTGGCCTAAAACATAGTTCTTAGCAATCTTCAAACTGTCCGGTGTATTATTCACATTGATCGTTGGGAACTGATCTTTGATAACTGTAAGCTGATAATTGAGTTTTTCGTGGTTTTTTACCTTATCATTTGAAGTAAATATTTGATAATCTGTATTTTGAAGTATATTTTTGGATAAAATAAAGGAGTTTTCTGTTTTCGAAAAAGAAGATTTGGAAATTCCGCTCATCCACGCAATATTATGGGTCGCTTGAGTTTCTATTTTCCAAGTTACACGCGTTCCTTCAGAAATAACAGCATTTCCAGTTCCATTTATAGTTTCTGTTTTTTTATTCAAATATGAAGGAAAGTTCAATTGCATTTCGAAATTAGCAATCAAAGGAACGGTAATCACTTTCAATTCATAATCCTGCGAAGCAATCGCATTTCCCTCCACGTGAAACAAAATATTTCCTGAAGGCTTTCCCATCTTAAATTGAAATTCTCCTGTTTTAGTAGATTCCATGAAATAACTTTCATCGCCAATGAAAATCATTACATTCTCCGGAGCTATCTTTCCTTCGGTTTTAATGCGAAGGATAAAATCCTTTCCTTGCTCAGTTTGTAAATTCGAATTTAAAACTACGAATTTAAAAGGAGCCGGTGGTAAAAAAGCCGAATTGAAATGCACTACTCTATTCAAACTTTGAGAAATCATGCTGCTGTTTCCAGAAAAATAAAAGAAAGAAAATAACAAAATTGGAATTAAAGCAAAAGGGAAATACTTTCTGTTAACATTATAATTTATGGCGTTACCAAAAGGAATTGGTTGCAATGCATTGGCTTTTTGTTCAATCGAAGCAGCTAATAACTCCGATTTACTTTGATGAATATCCGAATCTGCCAATTGCAGGAAATTAGTCAACTTATCACTCACTTCCGTAAAGTGATTTCCAATAATTTCCGAAGCCTGATTGTAATCGATTCCTTTTTGAAGTTTGAATAATTTAAAAATGGGAAACAAAATAAAACGGAACAGCAAATAGACTTCTACTCCAATGAAAGTCCAAAATAAAATGGTTCTTCCTATTGGCTTGAGCCAAAGAAAATATTCGACAAAAAGCGTAAAAAGGAAATACAACAATCCTAAACCGACAAAGAAAATAGTTCCCCGTATCAATTCGTTGGTATAAAACTTCCTGATGAAAGCTTCTAATTTTAGATAAATAAATTCCTGACTTTCCAAAATTTATGCTTTGTTTGTTGTAACGAATAAAAGTAATAATTTATATGCTGGCAATTATCCAAATTCCAAAATATCTGAATCAAAGATTGAAGTCTCTTGGCAAACAGAATCAACGTTTTTACCGCTAATTCGCTAATTTTTATAAAAAAATCTATATTAAATAAACCACTTGATGTAGAATTGCACTAATTAACATCCTAAAACACAAAATTTAGTTTTTCTAAAAATAAATTTGCGGATTTGCGGTTCTTTTAAAAGCTGATGTGTTTGCCTACTTGAATTTGTATCTTTGCAAAAAAAATACAGCAATGTCTAGACAAGTTCGGGTGCGTTTTGCACCAAGTCCAACGGGACCTTTACATATTGGCGGAGTTCGTACCGCATTATTCAATTATTTGTTTGCCAAAAAAAACAATGGCGTATTCTTCCTGAGAATTGAAGATACAGACCAAAATCGTTTTGTTCCCGGAGCCGAAGAATATATCATGGAAGCACTGGAGTGGTTAGGAATTGCACCCGATGAGACTATTGGTAAAAACGAAAAATTTAGTCCATACCGTCAAAGCGAAAGAAAAGATTTGTACCAACAATATGCTGCTGAATTAATCAATTCCGGAAATGCGTATTATGCTTTTGATACAGCCGAAGCTTTGGATGCAGCAAGAAAATTAGAAGAAGAACAAGGACAAACCTTTATATACAATCACCATAACAGAGAGAAACTGGATACTTCTCTAGTAATTTCTGCAGATGAAACTGCTAAAAGAATTGCTGATGGAGAGCATTATGTCATCCGTTTTAAAACTCCAGTGAATGAAACCTTGCATCTGCATGACATAATTCGTGGCGATGTGAAATTTGAAACGAATCTTTTAGACGATAAAGTACTGTTCAAAAGTGACGGAATGCCAACGTACCATTTGGCTAATATTGTGGATGATCATTTAATGGAAACATCACATGTAATTCGCGGTGAAGAATGGTTACCATCAATGCCTTTGCACGTTTTGTTGTACAGAGCATTTGGTTGGGAAGCACCAGAATTTGCACATTTACCATTGATTATGAAACCTGTTGGGAACGGAAAATTATCCAAACGTGACGGTGACAAAATGGGATTTCCTGTATTTCCATTAGATTGGAAAACTACAGAAGGCATTTCATCGGGTTACAGAGAAAAAGGATTTTTCCCGGAAGCCGTAATCAACTTTTTAGCATTATTAGGTTGGAACGATGGAACGGATAAAGAATTAATCTCGCTGGAAGAATTAGTGGAAGCATTTGACTTGAACAGAGTTCATAAAGCTGGAGCTAAATTTGATCCAGAAAAAAACAAATGGTTCAATCACCAGTATTTAATCAAGCAGGAAGATGCAACTTTGGCGAAAGCCTATACTCCTATTTTAGCTGAAAAAGGTTTCTCGACTGCGCTCGAAATGACAAAGTTGACCAAAATAGTTTCTTTAATCAAAGAACGTGCGGATTTCGTTTCAGAATTTTGGGAAATGAGCGATTTCTTTTTTGTGGCTCCAACAGCCTATGATGAGAAAGCAAGCAAAAATTGGAAAGTAGAAACTCCAGCATTGATGCAAGAATTAATTTCTGTCATAGAAGAAATTACCGATTTCACTTCGATGAACATAGAAACAATTGTCAAAGATTGGATGACAAAAAATGAAATTGGAATGGGAAAAGTAATGCAACCGTTTCGTTTGAGTTTGGTTGGCGCGCTGAAAGGTCCTCACCTATTTGATATCGTTGAAGTAATAGGAAAAGACGAAACGATTAACAGAATTAAAAAAGCAATTGCTACTCTTTAAAACTAATAAAGCTTCTAGCCTTTTGAAGGCTAGAAGCTTTATATTTTATACAATTCACAAGTAAAAATTTTACAAATAAATTATCATATTTCCATTCAGTATTCCAGTATTTCCTTTAAAATGGACTCCTAAATCTTGTTGTTTAAGTTTTCAAGCTTGTTATTGACTCCATATTGATAAGAAATATTAGCTCTTAAATGACGAATTCCAAAAGTTATTCTAACAGTTGGATAACAATTAAAATTTGAAATTTCCCAAATATCTTTAGCTAATAAAGTTATTCCGCAAATCACATTGTTTTTCTCCGTGTT
The DNA here is from genome assembly GCF_003968735.1 of Flavobacterium sp. RSP49. Lineage (NCBI taxonomy): Bacteria > Pseudomonadati > Bacteroidota > Flavobacteriia > Flavobacteriales > Flavobacteriaceae > Flavobacterium > Flavobacterium sp. RSP49. The sequence goes on from NZ_RYDN01000004.1 coordinate 168,394, forward strand.
ATTTGTATTTAATTTTCCATTTACCTTGTAACACGAGTCCAAATTCAATGCTCAAATGATTTTTAATAAGCCTGTAACTCAATTCTAAAGACACTTGAGCTGACGACAATTTATAGTTGACATGTTCATGGTCTATAATCAAAGTGTTCGTAGCAACAGAAAATTATTTTAGCTAAACTAAATTGAATACACCAAGTCCAAATTATTATAGAAAATTCCACGCATGGAAATTCCCGCATTCTAACTTAATTCAAGTTTAGTTTGAAAGTTATTTGTGTTTAGGGCAAATTGGTTGACTCCAATACTAATCCCTACTCTATTGGAATCCTGTTATTTGTATTAGGCAAAAGTACTTATTGAAATGAAAACGCAAACTAAAGCAAACAAAATATTTCTCATATTATTTGAAATCTACAAGGACAAACCTAAAGATTTTTTGTAAATTGTCAGTTAATTAGTTAACTAAAAAAAAACATTATGAACATTCCATTAATAGTACTCTTAGTATTTGGATTTTTTATTTTACTTTCCTCTTTTTTTACGGTCAAACAGCAAACAGCTGCAGTAGTAGAACGATTTGGAAGGTTTTTAAACATTAGACAATCAGGTTTACATCTAAAAATTCCTTTAATCGACCGAATTGCAGGTCGCGTTAATCTTAAAATACAGCAATTAGACGTTATAATTGAAACAAAAACCAAAGACAATGTTTTTGTGAAACTAAAAGTTTCGGTTCAATTTATGGTTATCAAAGAAACCGTTTATGATGCTTTTTACAAACTGGAATATCCACACGATCAAATTACCTCTTATGTGTTTGATGTGGTTCGTGCCGAAGTTCCAAAGTTAAGACTGGATGATGTTTTTGAAAGAAAAGACGATATCGCCATTGCCGTAAAAAGAGAATTAAATGAAGCCATGACTACGTATGGTTATACGATTATCAATACATTGGTAACAGATATCGATCCGGATATTCAAGTGAAAAATGCGATGAACAGAATTAATGCAGCTGATAGAGAGAAAACTGTTGCAGGATTTGAAGCCGAAGCTTCCAGAATTAGGATTGTAGCTAAAGCCGAAGCCGAAGCCGAAAGCAAACGATTACAAGGACAAGGTATTGCGAACCAAAGAAGAGAAATTGCCAAAGGTTTAGTAGAAAGTGTAGATGTTTTGAACAGAGTTGGTATTAACTCACAAGAAGCTTCGGCTTTGATTGTAGTAACACAACACTATGATACGCTGCAAGCTATTGGTGCTGACACAAATTCAAATCTAATTTTATTACCAAATTCTCCACAAGCAGGAAGTGACATGCTTAATAATATGATTGCCTCGTTTAGCGCTTCCAATCAAGTGGGTGAAATGATGAAAAAAACTAATAGGAAAGAAGTTGCAAGAAAAGAAAACAAAAGAGATCATCAGTTGACTGAAAAAACTGAAACTCCGAAAACTCCCGAAACGGAAGAATAATTTAAATTTAAATTGTAAAAAAGAGGCTAATCAGCCTCTTTTTATTTTTTTTATCCACTTGATCACAAATGGCAATATAATCGTCAATATGGACCCGTACGAACCTGAAAATGCATTCAAGGATGATCCTATGACACCACTCACAATATTTGAGGGGGTTATACTATCTTTTGTTTTTTGAAAACCATACGCTAATTTTTGATAACTGATTTCTTTTTCAATCCTTAAAATTTCCAGTTCTCTTTCAATTTGAGCATAGGATGAATATTTTTTGATTTCCATAAATTAGTCGTTAAAAAAGATTTCTGAAAATTTCTCTAAAATGGGTCCTTCAATAATTCTATCTTTAATAGTAAATAAAAGCATTGTCAGTACAAGATAAATTCCACCAACTATTAAAAACCCATAGGCATAACTATCTAAAGCTATTCCAATTGCAAATGCTGCAGCAACCGAACAAAACAATAAAACCATACTAAAGCAAAGTAAAATCAAAGACATTTTTATGATCATTGTCGTTGATTTCATTGCAAGCTTAAAGCCTCTTAACTTATAATAAGCAGCTGTAGCTTCCAAATATTCTTTAGCCTGTTCTTGAATATTTTCTGTGTTTTCTTTTAGTTCTTCAAAAGCCATGTACTTATTTTTAGATTTTAATAATAAATTAAATCAAAATTACTTTTGAAGTTTGGCATTTTGAGATTTTAATTCCGCCAATTTTTCTTCTAAGAAAGAAATGACATCATCCGTCTTGTGACTCATATTAGACACCAGCTCCTCATAAGTTCCTTCCAGATCATACTTAGCAAGCGAAAACTTATCTTTCAATTCTAAAGATGCACTATCAAATCTGCTTTTTAATTCATTTTTAGCATCCTCAAAACCATCTTTAAATTTTTCTCTAGTTCTAGATCCTTTATCCGGAGCAAATAAAATTCCTACTCCTGCACCAATGGCTACACCTGTTAAAAGAGCCAATACTGTATTTCCTATATTATTCGACATGATTCTTACTTTTATATGTTCGTTTTATAAAGATACATATTTATAAACAACAACCCGTTAACAACTCGTTAAAGTGTAATTATACAAGACCAAAAGCAAATAAAAGCAAGCTCTTGTGTGTTTTTTTAAATTCTATAAAAGATGTTGTTTATGCTATAAAAGACGATTAAAATCAATATATGGATGTTGTTTCCGATTAGATAAAAATATTAAAAAAAGTATTTCTATAAAAAATTACTATACCAATCAAAAATCCTCTAAAAAGAGGATTTTTGATTGGTAAACTCTATTTTAGCAATATGTTCTTAAAATGTAAGATCATTTAATACCTGTAGCACTTTATCGTTTTTTTCATTATTTTTCATTTCTGAAAGTTGTGATTGAAAAAGACTAAAATTACCGCCGTCCTTTTGTAAGTTTTCGATAACTAAAATTCGAACCGCTGCCAATTGGCTTTTCAATGACATCGAATATAATTTTGTTAAAGACTCTTCGTCAATATCTTTTATATTAACCTTATCAGAATGCAGTAAAATCAAATTAGAAAACAATAACGAGTTATTATCATTCTTAATATTTTTGACAATAGTCTGAATAATTAAACTGTAATTATCTATACTTTTTATATTAGTCACAATGTTGTTTAAAATCAAATTGGCATTGTTTTCATCCTTTTCTTTTACATATTTATTGATTTCTTTTTGCGTGTTCATCAATAAATTTTCTTCTTTTTTGCCTTTTTCTTCCCAAGCATCTTTTAATCCAACGGTTTTATTAAAGACAATTTTGCCTTCAGTTGAATCTTTATCCACATTGAAGTAACCCAATCGTTGAAACTGAAATTTATCCCCAGATTGTACCGTTGCCAAACTTGGTTCTACAAATCCTTTTACAATTTGTAACGAACCAGGATTCATAAATTCCAGGAAATTTTTCTCTTTATGACTGTCTGGCGCTTCATCGATAAACAAGCGATCGTAGAGCCGAACTTCCGTCTCTAGAGCATGTTGTATAGAGACCCAATGCAGGGTTCCGGCCACTTTTCGTTGACTGGCTTCGCTCCCGCTCCCGCTCCTGCTGTCTTCATCATACGTTACATGAATTTCAGTAATATTACCCGCAGCATCTTTTACAACACGCTCCCCTTTAATAATATAGGCGTTTTTAAGACGTACTTCTCTTCCTAAACTCAATCGGAAAAATTTGGCAGGAGCCTCTTCTAGAAAGTCTTCTCTTTCAATAAATAATTCTCTTGAAAAAGGAACTTTCCTCAATCCTGCACTTTCATCTTCCTGATTGTTTTCAGCATCAAGCCATTCTTCTTTGTCATCCGGATAATTTGTGATGACTAATTTTATAGGATCTAAAACCGCCATAACTCTTGGAGCCGTTTTATTCAAGTCTTCACGCAGGCAAAATTCCAAAAGTGAAAAATCAATTATATTTTCTCTTTTGGCAACACCAATACTATCACAAAACTTACGAATAGAAGCTGCGGTATATCCTCTTCTTCGCAATCCTGAAATTGTTGGCATTCTAGGATCATCCCAACCGTTTACAATATTTTCTTGTACTAATTGCAACAGTTTTCGTTTGCTCATTACCGTGTAGTTCAAGTTCAAACGGGCAAATTCATATTGTTGTGGTCGTACTTTTGAGTCATCATAAATTTGGTCTAAAAACCAGTTGTATAATTCTCGGTGCATTACAAATTCAAGCGTACAAATAGAATGCGAAATTTGCTCGATATAATCGCTTTCTCCGTGTGCATAATCATACATTGGATAAATATTCCATTGATTGCCTGTCCTGTGATGGTGACGGTGTAGAATACGATACATCAATGGATCTCGCATCAACATATTAGTAGATGCCATATCAATTTTCGCACGTAAAACATGACTTCCTTCCGGAAAATCTCCATTTTTCATTCCTTCAAATAAAATGAGATTTTCTTCTATAGTACGGTTTCTGAAAGGCCCATCTACACCTGCTTGTGTTGGCGTTCCTTTTTGCAATGCCATCTTTTCCGAGGATTGGCTGTCTATATATGCTTTTCCCTTTTTAATCATCAAAATTGCCCAGTCATACAATTGCTGAAAATAATCAGAAGAATACAATTCCTCGGTCCAGTTAAATCCCAACCATTTTAAATCTTCTTTGATGGCGTCTACATATTCCTGCTCTTCTTTAGCAGGATTGGTATCATCAAAACGCAAGTTAACCGGTGCATTGTACTTTAATCCTAAACCAAAATTCAAGCAAATTGATTTAGCATGACCAATATGTAAATAGCCATTAGGCTCCGGCGGAAAACGAAAACGTAATTTATCTTTAGGAAAACCGTTAGATAAACTGTCTTCAATGATTTGTTCTATAAAATGGAGCGATTTTTCTTCAGTTGACATTTTTTTGTTTTATTTTAGCAAAGATAAAAAAAGTTTGAGGTTAAAGGTTTAAAGTTTCCATAGAAACCTTTGAAAAATTAGCGATTCCTCTTTACATTATACGCTTTACACACAAAAATAAAATAATGGGAATTATAAAACTTAAAAATATCCGCACCTACTCCTACCACGGTTGCTTGATCGAGGAAGGAAAAATTGGGTCAGACTATATTGTAAATTTAGAAGTTAAGACTGATTTGAGAAAATCCAGTGTCACAGATGATTTGAAAGACACGGTGGATTATGTGCTCTTAAATCATATCGTTGTAGAAGAAATGGCGATTCGTTCAGACTTATTAGAACATGTGGCACACCGAATCTTAACGCGAATCTTTGAAGAAATTCCGGAAATTTCCAGAATTATTGTGGCGGTTTCTAAACTAAACCCCCCTATTGGTGGTGATGTTGAAGCAGTTACTATTGAATTGGAAGAATATAGAAGCTAAATTAAAAATATTTTTTAAAACTTTTAAACTTTAAACTTTTAAACTTTAAACTTTTTGAGTACTTTTGCCGTCCATTCAACAGGGCGTCGTGGCCGAGTGGCTAGGCTGGGCTCTGCAAAAGCTCCTACTCCGGTTCGAATCCGGACGATGCCTCTAAAACCTTCAAAGCAATTTGGAGGTTTTTTTTATGTCTAATTTTTAGGAAAATTAGGGTTCGAATCCGGATAAAATATAAAACCTTTAAAATACTTTAGTTTTTTTTGACTCAAATTTTTACCATTAAGAAACTACATTTTATTAAGACTTAAGACTTAATTTTTCTTAATTTCTTAATGGTTTAAAAAAACGTAATAGACTTTAATTATCTATTTTATCAAATGCTTTTTTTACCAATTCTTTTTCTTCCGGAAACCAACCTTGGGTGATCAAAACCATCCCAAAAACCATCATTACAATACTGATTCCTTTTTTAATTTTAAGGATGTTATTAGGGGTAAGTTTTGTTTTTAATTGTTTAGCTAATCCAATTTTGATACAATCTATAAATAAATAGGTTCCAATAACTGCAATAAAAAAAGTGACCATTCTAAATGTTTGCATTTCTAGTTTTGGTCCTACTGAAATAATAATAGCCAACCAAAAACCAAGTACACCTATATTGATAATATTTAACAAAAAACCTTTTATAAAAAGGCTTAAATAATTTTTTTTAACTATTTCCTTATCGATAATGTCTGTATTTATTTTCTCTTCTTTTTTTAATTGCAGGAAAGAAATTACACCATAAGCGAGCATCAACACACCTCCAAAAATAAAAAGTGCTGGTTGGTCTTTTAAACTTTGAATTAACCGGTAACTGCCTAAATAAGCAATTCCGATGAAAACAATATCTCCTAAAATTACGCCTAAATCAAATATTAAAGCCGCCCTAAATCCTTTTATAATACTTGTTTCCAGTAAAATAAAAAAAACAGGACCAATCATAAAACTTAAGAAAATTCCCCAAGGAATACCAGCTAGAATATCGTTTATCATTAAACATCTAAATTTATTAGTATTAAAAGTAAACCAAAATACTAATTCTTTTCTAAGATAGTGCCACCTATGAAAACATTTTTATTAATCTGTTTTGGTTTTCCATAAATAAAAATAGAACCACCTGCTTTTACTTTTGCATCCACTAAGGTTGAGGCATGAATTTCTGATTGTCCACCTGCAGCAACGCTTATCGTTGTTTGTGAAGTCAGTAAATCCTTAGCATTAAGAATTCCACCAGAAGTAATAGTTACATTTTGATTTTTGGCTCTACCGGATACTGAAACTATTCCTCCAGCATTCGCTTTCACTTCTACTTTATCAACATCAATTTCTAACTTTATTTCGCCTCCAGATTTTGCATTCAAATCTAATACTGTTTGTTTAAAATCAGAGTCACTTGATACATAACTTCCCTCGCTTACAGCAATACTCTGCAAGGTTTTAAAATATAACTTAACTTTAATATCATCTCCAGATAATAATTTAGGGAAAGGCATTCTGATTTTTAATTCACCGTTTTTATTCACCGTTTCCACTTCATCTGCACGAGCACCAGTTATAATAATTTTGTTTTCTGAGGCTGCAATTAATTTGACACTAATTTTATCAAATACTTTTACTTCATCAAAATCTCCTAAATTTCTGGTTATCTGAGCATTTGTTATTTGACTTAAAAATATAAAAGCAATAATCACTAATTTTTTACTCCTATTTCTAATATTTATTTTTTGGTATTCGTGAATCTTTGATTTCATTTTTTTTATTTTAATGGTTCTCCAATTCTTCTTAAAAAATTATATGCTTATCCGTATTAACACCTAATCATTTTGTATCTTTAAAATCTAAACAGATTTGATATGAATATTTTAGATTTTTATAAAGAGTATCCAGATGAATTGAG
>NZ_RYDN01000050.1:0-13473 GCF_003968735.1 Flavobacterium sp. RSP49
ATAAATGGCGCACTTTGTTGCGGAATCGTGGTGTACTTTGCTCCGGAATGGGTGGTGTACTTTCGTCGGAATATCTAGTTGCGAAGCGTACGAGTTTTTGGGGAAAACTGTGCCAGAAAATTTTTTAGGAGCGTTGGCAAAGGAGTGACAATTTAAAACTAAAGTTTATCGTTAAAACTATACTAAAAATTTCTCTTTTTACGAAAATGTAATTAGCGAAATGAAGCAAACAAAGATTTGAGTTTAGGAATACGTGGAATAAACGAGAATTTTGTGCAGATGAATGAGATAATGGGTTTTGAAGATTTATTATTCTTGCACATTTTGAGAGTTGCTGTTTATAGGGGCTAAATCATAATCAATTTTCCAACCTGCATTTTTAAATTTTTCCAAATCATCTTTTACGTTTTCTTTTAAAACCGCAAAACATAACAAATGAGTTGGACGTGAAAAACCAACGTACATCATTTTTAAAGCTTGTTTTGCATTTGATCCTTCGCAAGAATGTGGTTCAAAATGAAGTGGATGAGTTTTACTTTCTTGTTTCTTTTTTGATTTATTTTTACTTGCTTCTTTGAGTTTTAAAGTTTCATATACTGGTTTGTCATAAGCTGTTTCAATGTACATTGTAGCAATGAGCGTTTGTCCTTTAACTGAATGTACAGAAGCTATATCAAAATTTAATTTCGTCTCATCAATGTCTTCTTTTTCAAGTATAATTTCTATAGTAAAAGTTGAAATAAATTCTTTTGATTCAGAAGTCAACTCAATAAGAAACCAATATTTAAAATCAGTTTCAATAAAATTTTTAACTGAATTAAACACAACCTCATAATCTTTTAATATGGCTATATCAAAAGACCATAAATATAATTTTTGTTTAAAGTTTTCATAAAATTCTTCACCATCATCATTTCTATAAGTTTTTATAGAGTCCATTAATTGGCTTATTGAAAATCTTATTTTTTGATAATATAAAACAGTCGTCAGAGCATTCAAAATAGACTTTCTAGCTGATTCTAAGGTTTTCTTTTCTTGGTCAAATAATTGAAGGTATTTGCTTAAAGTGGTAAAATATTCCTTCTTTGCTTTAGCTTCTTTTGAATATTCAGGAAAAACGTCAATTAATCGAATTTTTCCATCTTCTTTTTTTTCACTATCCCAGACAGTATTCCAAGCAACTATTTTAAAATTAGCTTTTTCCGATTTTTTATCTTTAATAATTTCCAAACAATCTAATTTGAAATCTTTAATAAGATATTCAAATTTATCTTTTAGCATATGCTTAGTTTCATTTGTAAATAATATCAAATGTGGTGGAATTTCATTCTCAGCATTTAACTTCTCATTTGATATTCCAATCTCATTTTTAAAATTAAATAAACCTCTCACCGTATATCCTCCTGATCTTTCAAGGACAAAACAATCAACTAGTTTTCCAATTGTTTTATTTAATCTTAAAGAATTTTGTAATGATAAATCTTTATACTTTTTTGGTTCTTTTGCTTGTCTAGTAATCCAATCACAAATTTCTCTGACATTGTTATAAATAGATTGATTCTTATCTCCAATTCTTTGAATAATTGTTGAAGAATCACTCTCAAAAAAGATTTCATCAATAATGTCTATTTGAAATTTTTCTAAATCTTGCATTTCATCAATAAAAACATATTTAAAACGCTTTTGAAGAATTGTTTTTATTTGAGGATAATTACACAAATACTCATTGCCTAATCTAAAAGAGTCGTTAAAGATTAAGTTTCCTGAGTTATAACTCTCTTCAAATATTTCTTTTAATTCTTTTCCTGAATTAGTTGAAGTTTGTAAATTGTAATTTAATCTTTCAGAAGTAAAATATGAATTCTTCTCGTTATATTTAAAGGATTTTATTACATCAAATAATGCAGAATTTTCTTTAGCATTTAGATCTAAAATTTTATTAAATTCTATGGCTATTTTTTTCTCAAATTCACTTAAATTAGAATCTTTTATTTTTTTATAATCATAATTCAAAGCGAGTTTCGTGTTTAAAAATTTAGCATTTTGAAGATTTAAAATTATTTTTTCAGCTTCTTCTTCATTTATTTGATAATCATATTTTAGTATAAAATCTTTATCAAGTTTATTGTATTTGCTTTTTGCAGCATTATATACAACCCAATATGCACTTCCCTTTTTTGACTTAACCTTTTTTAAAATATCTTTGTAAATAAAATCATCTTCATTTCTCTTTATATAAGATCCATACTTTTCAAAACAAGCTTGATTAGCCAAAAACTTATTTACAAAACTCTGTATTGTCCCAACAAAGTTTGGATATTCAAATAAGTTTGGGCAGTGTTTTTTTAGTTTTTTTTCAATTTCATCAACAGCCACATTTGTATGAGCTAAGACCAAAATTCCAGAGCCATCATCAAATGGTAATTGTTTTGATAAACAATATAGTTTTGCCATTAAGGCAGTTGTTTTTCCACTTCCAGGAACAGCTAACAAATCGCAAGTTTCAAGATTTTTGATAAATGGAATTCTTTCTTCTTTATCAAATTTACTTCCATTAATGAAAATTTGCTCAGCTTCTAATATGTGTATATCTTCTATTTCAATTTTCATTACAGGCGTGTTTTATAGCATCAATAAGATAAGTAATAGTATCGTTTTCATTAGTTACATTTATTTTATCTTCATTTAGTGAAATTTTATATGCAATTTCAGTTTTATCGATAGTTTTGTTTAAAAGTATTTTTGCAAGATTTTCCTCCCAATCATTATTTTTAAAAGTTTTTGGATGCGTTACTTTCAATACTTTTTTAAACTCATCGGATAAATAATTTGATTTTAATAAGCAATATTCAAATGTCCATAGATCTGATACGAAATGCAAAACACTTTTGCTTTTGTCAAATTCACCCTCTTTTCTTTTTCTTATACCGCTCTTAACATCATCATTTTGTGATACTCTATTAAGTTTATAAACTTTATTTTTGCCTTTTAAAATAGGCTTTCCATTTTCATCAATTTCCATTTCACGTTTAAATTCAGGCAAATCAATATCCGATATTACTGAAACAGGAATTTTCAATTCTTTTCCATCATTACGTAAAAATATCTTTGCAAAACGTAAATATGCAGTAGAACCAACATTTATTATTGAAACTTCTTTTTCTGTTAAATCATAACCAAGTCTTTTTGCTAAAATTGGTAATAAAATTTCTTCTGACCAACCTTCAACTAAAATAATGCCTTTTGCAAAAAATAAATTTGCTTTGGTTACATCAAGAAAACGTTCTAAAAATTTATAATCTTCTTTTGAGAGTTTGGTATACTTATCATTATTTTTGTCTTTGTTTTCTTCATTTGCGTCTTCACCTAAAGGAAAAACATTGTTGTCTTTGCATAGTATAAGATTATGAAGCTTTACTTTTGAAGCCAAATTTGGACTATGTGTAGATAAAATAAATTGAGCTTCAGTTTCATTTTGTAGTGCTTCAATAATTTTCATTTGTGCTTGTGGATGAAGATGTGCTTCAAGCTCTTCAATTAAACACAATCGTAATCCATTCCAATTGTCATTTTTTAAATGCAGTAGTTCTGCTGCCATATATAAACGGTTCATTGTTCCTAGACCCAAATTTTGTTTTCCTATAATTCCAAGAGATATTTTTTCAAGAATATTTTTAATTTCAGGATTGCCAATTTCTAGTTTAGATTTGTGTTCATCATCAATAAATTTTCCTAATGATATATCAATGTTTTCTTTTATCAAAGCCTTGTTTGTTGAGTCAAATTCATTTGTTTTGCAATCATCGGTAAACCACTCATTTATTAAATTATTAGCATCTTCAAAAATATTTTCAAATTCGTGAGTACTGTTCTTGTCTTTCTTTTTGAATAGTTTATGTTCTTTGAGTATTTGTGATAATCTTGAATTCTTTTTTGCCGTTAAATCATAATCTGCATCACGTAAAGCTTTTAAATAAGTTGATTTCAAATAATCTCTAGCTTCTGCATTTAATTGATGTCCTGTTTGGTCCATTCCAGCTTTGACATCAGCAGGAAGAATTCTATCAGCAGTTCTGCTAACTTCATAAATTAATCGCAAAATCGGTTTTGCATTTACGCCTTCTCCTTCCCAACCCAACCATTCTATAAAGTTTTTAGCTTCATTTGGTTCTAATCCTTTAAATTCAAGCTCGATTCTTAAATTATAAGTGTCTTTATGAAAATCTGTTTCTTCAACTTTAATCCATTCGTAAGCGTGAGTTTTTAAAACTAATTTAATTGCATCTATAATAGCAGTTTTACCAGAATCATTCTCGCCAATTAATACATTTAAACCTTTGTTAAAAGGAACAATTAAATTAGGTTTTTCAATATTCAATAGGTCATCTGACCCGTATTTTCTAAAATTCCAAAGTTTGAGTACTGATAGATACATAGATTTTTATTTAGTTGAAACTGTTCCCGTTTGCTTTAATCCATTAACATTTCGTCTTGAAAATGTAGCAGTGCCAGAATGAAATATATCAAATATTATATTCAAACAATATCGCTTTTCAAGTTCTTCTTTAATTCTTTTTGCTTGTTTGTTTGGTTTACCCGAAATCATTAGACTAGGAGCAATATGTATTGGATTTTCTACTTTTGCCGTATTAGTTAAAATGTCTTTTCTTAATTCATTTACAACACCTATAAAATTGAATAATAGTTCCGGAAATGGGTTAAATTGTTTTACTTCACAAAAAGTCATCAAATCTTTATTTTCTACAAAACAAAATCTCCTTTTAGTATCGTAGTATTCTACTGTTTCGTTAACGGAATCTTTTTTTATAATACTTATGTCAGGTGTTGTAAATATTTCATTATGATGCGAGGATTGTACCGCTAGATTATGCTGAATTTCGAAAATATAATCTTTACCTTCGATGTTTTTAGTTACTTTAAAATGTGAAAAATTAGATTGTACACCTGATGTAGAGCATTTGTATCTGTATTTTCCAACTTGAAGGTTTTCGATTGACGCTAAATAGTTGTTATTCTCATAAAAAGTTACGATGTGATTAAAACAACTCATTTCAAAAAAATCACTCATTCTAGTTGCTTGATTTGCAACTGTTGACTTAAACTTATTTACAAATGCTATAATTTCTTTTTCAAGTAATGCTTTTTCTTTAAAAGGGGAGATCGTCTTCAATATTTTTTCCGATTCCTTTATCGTTTCTGTCGTCATAAGTATCCAATGATTTTATTCTTTTTAAATTTGATAAAAATTCTTTGGTTTCTGTGTAATCAAAATCATTTTCAGAAATTCCAAATTTTTTAATTAATGTTCGATAATTAATTACTAGTGCTAAGATTTTATTTTTCTCTTCAAAGGTTAAATCATAACTTCCCATTGAAATTGTATCTGCTTTACTTATAGAATTTACTATTCCATAAAACTTAACGGCTCCGTCTAAATTTGAAACTACTCGTTTATGAAAAATTGATAAAGCAATAAGTAGTTCTAATGTCTCATTATAATCGTTTAAAAATTTAAAACGTGGTGAGTTTTCTACCAAAAAATTAGCTTCTTTTACTCTGTCTTGAAACTCTTTATATATTTGATTAGCTAATTTAAAGGGAAGTCCGTAAGTAAAAATATTTATTATTGGTGTACTCATCTGCATTTCTTAAAGATTAAAAGCCCCAATTAACAACCCAAACAACTCTTCTACATCAACATTTCCGGCACCCATTTCTTTGAAAATTTGTTTATCTGGTAAATCATCTTTTACAACTTCTGCAAAATTTGCAATATCTGATTTAATGCTTTCTGCAATGGTAAAGTTATCTTCTGGAGTTAGTAGCAGTAACAATCTAAAAATATCCATTTTATGTTTTCGCAATTGCTTCTCGTCAATTTTTTCTCCGTTTTCTTTTCGGGTTTTATAATCAAGAAATGCTTTGGCTTTTAAGCCAATTAACGCTTCAGTATTTGCCAAATGTATTCCGTTGTCTAATTGGCTGTGTTGAATTGTGAAATTGTAATAATCATCATCCATTAGGATTGCCGATAAACTCGAAATTTCTGTATCAACAGGAATTGGAGTTAGGTGTGTTCCTTCGTCCAAATCTAATAAATCTGGAATTCTTGAGAATAGTTCGATTTGAAAAGGAAATTCTTCTACTTGCGGTTTTTGAAAACGATAGTATTTTCTGTCTTCTTCGCTTTTCTCTCTGACATCATAATTTCCTTGTTTTATAAACTCCCAAAAATGAGTAACAAATTCGGGACTTAATGCCTCAATAACCAAAATTATGTCAATATCTTTGGTTGCTCTTGGTGTTAAACCAATATTGTCAATGATGATATCACAAGCTGTCCCTCCGATAATTATGTAATTATCTGTAAAATCTTTAAAATGCTGTCTGAAAATTTCTAAACCTCTTACCATACGTATTTTTCTATTATTTGGTCTAATGCCATATCTGTTCTTTCGTCAATAAACCCGTCTTTCAAACTAATGTATAAAGACAATGGATCTACATTGTTTTTTTTTGTTATTCCTTTTGCTATTAATTCTGGATTGTATTTCCAAACTTCTAAAGCGTAATTTCCGCTTTCATTATTTAGATTTATTAATTGATTGTTTTTTTCTAACTCGTAGAATTTAGTTTTTTCTATGGCAAAATATTCCAATTTACTTGGGTTCATATCGCTGTATTCTTCCAATGCCGTAGTGTTAGAGCAGTACATTTTTATTGCTGGTTTTTCATCTACATAAACTGTTTTAAAGACTGGATTTACAAGATACTTTTCTGTGCTTTTCCAAAGTTTTTGCACATCATTTTCAAATATAATATTTTTTTCTTTGGTTCCAACAACCTCAACAATAGCTAGTCTTTTCAAGTTTTCAATTGCTTTCGTTATTCCCATTTGTGTGTATCGAAATTTTTCTGCCAGTTCTTTGAAGGTGTATTTACTTAAACTATCATCTTTGTGCAGTATTTGATATAGTAAGATTAATTGTGCTGAAGGAAGTAATAGAAATTCTTTTTGAAATGCTTTGTCTTTATTGAAATCTTGAATATCTATAAGTAATTCTGCGAGAAACAATTGTTTTCCTGGAACAATGAAACTAATTTTTTGGTCAATAAGCCTTTTTCTATTTATTGCCGTGATGTCTTCGGTAACAATGATAATTTTTTCACCTAATACTTTTTGGATTGCAACAACTTGTTGTCTTAATTGTGCAGCATTAAAAGCGTCTTCTTTATTGACCTGTACTAATATTAATTTGTGATTGTGTAAATGAGTTACATAAAAATTAAAATTATTCTTGAAAATGTAAGGTAATTTATTGGTGTAGTCATTTGGCAGCTCTTTTATTTCAAGGTCTTTGCCTAGTATTTGATGGATGTATTCTTTTAACTTTTCCATAATAAACTAATAATTGTTATAATAAACTTGATAGGTTTATTGTGCAAATATAGGTTTATTATATTAAATATCAATTTATTAATGTATAATTACATAAATCTATGTATAAGTGTAAACTTATTTATACTGTAATATAAGCTTTAGAATTAAAACCTATATTCTCATTGTATTTAACATATCCCAATTGATTGGTAACTAATTTAGTGTTTCCAATTTCAAAATCTCGAACATTAGAATGATGGTGTCCATAAATCCAATAATCAATATTGCTGTCCTCGATTAAGACTGTTAAGTTGGTTGCAAAAGCTTCGTTGATTTTACTATTGACATATTTTTCTGGATAGTTTACAAAAGTTGGTGCGTGATGTGAAACTACAATTGTTTTATTTTCTGATTTCATTGCTAATGCTTTTTGAAGAAACTCTTTGCTTTCTTGGTGAAGCAAATTATAATCATCGACATTAAATAATCGATCCTTGTACTTTATTACTTTAAAATCGGATATTGCTTGTTGAATAGTCCAATGCTTGGCTTGTGATATATTTGACCAAAGTGTAGAAAAAATTAAATTAACTCCGGAAACTTCTTTAACGCAATTGTTTACTAAAAAGATATTCTCTCTAATTTTTGTATCTAAAATTCCGCTGCTATCAACTTTGTAATAGTAATACTCGTGATTTCCGGGTATCCAAAAAGTAGTTTTGAAATGTCTTGAAATATAATTGAAAAAATCTTGATGGTCGTCCATTATTTTAAAAGGCACAATATCTCCAGCTAAAATAAGTATATCAGCTATTGGTTCTATTGGATTATCAAGAATGTACTCTTTGTTGTCTGGGAATTCAAGATGTAGATCGGAGCAATATTGGATTTTCATTTATAATATTATTAGGCTACAGAAAAATTAAAGTAAAAGTAATTTAATTTTAAAAAATATGACAAATTGACACATAAAAAAATATGGTTTGCCTTTTGATATAATTAATAAAATTATTCCTATGAAATTAGATAACAACCAATTACACTTCTTTATTGATAAAATAAAATTGAAGCCTGAAAATATGCAAAAGTATAGAGATCAGATAAACAATTTAAAACAAAAATTAGAAGATAAAATAAAAAATGACAATAGAACTGGGCTAAAGGTTTCTAAATATATATTAGCTGGTTCTTGGAAAAAGCATACAATATTGAAGCCTACTGGAGAGCATCCAATTGATATTGATCTAGTTTTATTTGTTACAGGAGATGATAAAATCCAAAACGACCTAAAAAAATTACACGATTTTATAGTAAAATATTTAGAAGAAATATATCCTCAAAAAGACATTAATAAAGATGTTGATGCTGAAGGAAATACAAAATCAATCACAATCACTTTTACTGGAACTGGTTTGCAAATAGATATAGTTCCAGTTGTTCCTCTTCCCGAACCAGTTGATTATGTTTGGCAACCACAAAGAGGCGGAGGCGGTAAATACATTACAAGTGTTTCTAAACATTTATTACATAATCTTGAATTAAGAAGAAATAATTCTTCTTATTCTTCAATCGTTAGGGCTTTGAAATGGTGGAAAAACTACAAAGAGATAAACCCAACGGATACTGAGCCAGGTATTTCTTCATTTGTTATTGAATTAATTGTTGCGTATTTGGAAGCAAATTACGGTGTTGAAGAAAATATAGAAGAGGGAATTATTAGATTTTTTCAATTTGTTAGTTCTGAAAACTTTCCAGAAATTACTTTTGAGAATGCTATAAATGAAATTCCTTCATATCAATCTTCAATATTTGTTGCTGATGATACGAATAATGAAAATAATGCTTCAAAAAAAATAAATAATACTATTTGGAAAGAAATAAAAGCAGAAGCAGAAGATGCATTTGATTCTCTTAATATTGCTCAATCTAAAAATTTTGAAGGAGAAACAATTGAGGAATGGAAAAGAGTTTTTGGACCAACATTTAATATAAAATAGAAATATGTACAATACAATTACGAACACAAGCACTTATACAGTTATTGATATAAGAAAAACATTTGAAGGATGTGAAACAGATATTAGAACGATTGCTAGGAGAACTGGTAAATGGGAAGTAAGTTATGCAGATAATGTTTTTAACGATATTATGATTTATGCAGAAAATGAATATTTAAAATCGGTAGATATTGTTTTACTAAATGAGAACAATACTGTTTTAAGAGCATCAAAATTTGTTGTAAATGCAAATGGAACTGCAATTTCGAGTGAAAGAGCAGGAAACAATAATGATTGGAATAATTTGCCAGATACACACCTATCTGTGATATTGTCTTTTTCTAAAAAATGGAATGATCTTACAGCAACTGATAAAAGTAATTTCCAAAAGAATAATAATTTTAAATTGTCTTGGAGTACTACTAATATAGACAATTCTTTCCCTCATTTAAGTAATTCTCAAGGGCAATTATATGGAAGTAAAGGCTACGAATTACAAAAAACAACTTATAAATAATGGCTACAATTTTTGATAACACAATCGAATTACCAAATTCAGAAATACAAGAGAGAACGAAAAATCTAATAGGATTTGATACAAAATTTAATAGAATATACTCCAATTTAAAATTATTATTAGACCAGGATAGTTTGATAGAATGGAGCAAAAAATTCCACAAAGTTGAATTACCAATTATTGGTCAATTAAAGGATAAATATCCTTTAATAATTTTGGCAGGTGATGCTGGAACCGGAAAAACAGTTTCGGCTGAATCAATTGCTGATAGAATGACAAGAGAGTTGAAAAAGGAAGGTTTTTTTCTAAAATTAAGTACAAGAGTAAGAGGAGAAGGATTACACGGACAGATGGGCAATTTAGTTAATGATGCTTTTGCGGAATTAAAAGTTCAGGCAGGTAAAAAACGTATTGCATTTTTATTAATAGATGAAGCTGATGCAATTGCAACAACGCGTTCTACATCACAAATGCATCAGGAAGAAAAAGCTGCTGTAAACACATTAATTCAGAAAATCGATGAAATTAGAGAATTGAATGGAAGAGCTGTTGTTTTTATGTCAACTAACAGACTACATTTTATTGATGAAGCAATTATTAGAAGAGCTGCAATTATTTTAGAATTTGAAAGACCAACTACTGAAGAAAGAAAAGAACTTTTTTCTAAAAGTCTTATAGGTTTGGATTTTACAGAAGAGCAATTAAATAAATTAGCAAATATCACTAGTCCAGAAAAGAATGATGATTTAGGGTATTCCTTTTCAGATATTAGATTAAAAATTTTACCAGAGGCAATCGCAAATGCTTACCCGAATAAAGCATTAAGTTTTGAAATTATACTGGAAACAATTTCAACTGTCAAACCAAGCCCTAAAATATTATGACAACAAGACTTTCAAACATAGTAGTTCTAATAATTTTTGGTGGATTTATACTTTTTAGGACATTTTTTCCAGCCAATGAAAACGACCAGTTATCAAGCACACTGTTTAATCTTTCGATTGAACTTGTAGGCGGGATTATTTTGTATGGATTACTTCAATTATTGCAAAACATTAAACAACTAAAATTCTATTATCAAACCCAATTTCTTTATCGCAAAAAGGACATTCGTTTATCGTTAGCTTATTTATACCGTATCAAAATTGACAATAAATATTTATTAGTAAAAAGTAACCATCGAGACTATTTTCAACCAGTTGGAGGAGCTTACAAAACTTTACCTGGTTCAGAAAAAATATTTGAAAAACTAGATGTAAAATCCGATAGATTAATTGAAACGGAGAAAGGTATTGCAAAAGGAGATTTGAGAGTATTTGTAAAAGGTATAAATGTAATAGAATTTTTAGAATGGTATTATTCTAAGGAAGATAGAGAGATTTCACCTTGGAGAGAATTCTGTGAGGAATTAATATCTACTGATATATTACATTGGAAAGATTTTAAATTTATTGATTATAAATTTAAAGGATCTATTAAAACACCTATTATCAATTTAGACAGTGGAGATAAGGGTATATTTATTTTTGATGTTTACGATTTTGTTCCTAATAATGATCAGATCAAAATTTTAAGGGATTTATTGAGTTTAGGAGATACCGAAAAATATATTTGGGTTGACGAATATTTTATTAATCGTTTAGGACACGACGAAAGGACGAAAAAATATGTTTATAAAATTGGGAAGCATACTAAATGGGCATTAAATCTTAAATGGGATAATGGATAAGTAAAGCATATATTTATTTGAATCTAATTGTTTTTCAACTCATTCTTTTTAAATTAATTATTAACAGTAAACCAGCATTTGCATAGTAAACTTGATAGAGTTTCTATTTGCTTCTGTGGTAGTGGCAAAAAGTACAGAAAATGTCATAAAAAGGGCTACGATATTTTATCAAAATTTACTATTGATAACGTCCATTTATTTATAAATGCCTTGATAGAAACTAATGAATATATATTGGCTGTACAAAAGAAATCTTTCGGATTACATTTTTAGTTTAATTATAAAATCTCAAATTTTACTAATTAATCATTTAAAATGCTTGTACTTTCTTGTAATTATTTCATAAAGATTTTTAAGTAGCACATTTTTATTGTATGTTTTTAAGTTTTTGAATAGAAGTTCTTTCTCACTTATTAATATTATATTGTCTTTAAAGTATCCATTACTTTATTTGAATTCAATCTTAAATGATCTAGTTTTAACATATCATCAAAAACAGATAATGCTCTTTCGATTTGATTTTTGTTTGTCTTAAAATTATTGTTTAAACTACTATAAATTGATAATACTAATTGGACTGGCTCCGCATCATAATGCCCCCTATCTTGAACAGTAGTTACTTTATTAAACTTCATATTTTCTAACAATTCTAAACATTCGTTAGGATAATCTTTTGCACATTGTAATAAATATTGCAAAAAGTACCTTGGTTGATTCCTGAATAATATTGTTTTAGAATATTTTTTCATTAAAGGAAGTAGCTCTTTAAAGTTTGAATTATTAAATTTTCTTAAAATTAAAGTTGAATAAGAACTTGCAAAATCATCATCAATTTGATTTATGAATTCAAATAAAATAGCTAAACATTTTTTATCCATCAATGCCTTTGCAAATATATTTTCTTCTGCAATATGCAATGCTTGTAATTTTGCTTTTTTACTACTATTTATAAATCTATTATAATATTGTTTGTTATTATCGTAACCTAATAACCAACTATGAACTATCAAATAACTGCCTTTATCGTGTAATTCTTCATTTTTAATGGCTTTATCCATTAATGGTAGCATATTTGAGTAAAACTTCTTATTAAAGAAACTAGCCGATTTAAAACAGTATTTAAGTATTAGGGCATCATTTGTATCTGTTAGTTTAATGAAAATTTTAAAAGCTCTATTAATATCTAAATAATTAAGATATGCAAGGTTTAACAATATCGCAACTTTCACAGAAGTTTGACTATCATCACAAGCATTTTCAACCGTAGTGAAAATAGTATCACAAAATTTGATATCGTAATAACAATGAATTATTCTATGAATTGCTGCACCCCTTACCGAATTTAAGCTATCAAAATGTGGATCTGTTGGATTATTACTTTTTTCTGGATGTGAATGATTTAATGCTAAATTAGACAAATATTCTAAGATTTCATTATCGACAACCTTTTCATCAATGAAGTAACTTACATTCCAGATGGAGCTTAAAGTATTTGATAAATCGAGATTGAATTTTATTAATTTTAAATAAAGTTCTTTTACTAATATCACATTAAACTTCCCTTTTATTAAACCATCAATACCTGATGAAATATAATCTATCGAAATATTTTGAATATCAAATAAATCCCTAACCAGTGGATAAAATTTATTTGCATCGTTAGTTACCTCGTCTCTAAAGGTATTTGAGTGCTCACGTTTTCCGCCTTTAAAAGTGTCGTTAAATCTATCCCTAACATAATTGTCATTAAATTAGATATTCCGACGAAAGTACACCACCCATTCCGGAGCAAAGTACACCACGATTCCGCAACAAAGTGCGCCATTTA
>NZ_RYDN01000051.1:0-11195 GCF_003968735.1 Flavobacterium sp. RSP49
GCTTCACATAGCGTGTTTCTTCATGTTTTTCCATTAGGATACTTTTTGTGTATCGCTATTTCAGGACGGGACATTTATATAAATAAAAAGCTCTCATTCTTAGGATGAGAGCTTTTTTTATGGGTAGTATCAGCTAATCTTATTCTTTAAATATTCAAGCATAGATAAGGTTATTGGTTTTGATAAAAAGTCAATGACCATAGGGTATTTTTTTGCTTTTTCTAAGTCTTCCGGATCAATTGTAGAAGAAAGTACAATTACCTTAATAGCGCTAAAATCTGAAAACTCTGGGCTGTTAAAATAATCCAGAAATTCCCATCCTCCCATTACGGGCATGTTTAGATCCAAAAAAATTAATTGCGGATAGTGTTTGTTATCATTATTTTGTCTGATAGTATTGAAGTATTTTAGTGCTTCTTCGCCATTTTGAGAAGTAATTATTTCGTTAGAAAAGGATGATTTGTTGATTACTTTTTTACACAGCATAAGTGTTATTGGGTCATCATCAACACATAAAATTGTATCTAACATATTATTTATTTTTAAAAGTTAATGTAAATATAGTTCCTTTATTGACTTCGCTTTCAATATTAATTGTTCCTCCCATGGTTTCAACTTGAGATTTTACTAAATAGAGCCCTAATCCTTTGCTGTCCGGATAATTATGAAATCTCTGGTAAAGACCAAAAATTTTATCTCTGTTTCTTTCCAGATCGATGCCTATTCCGTTGTCTTTGAAAATTAATACAATTGTGTCGTCAATTTCGCTGGTTGTGATTGTTATTTTTAGTTTTCTATTTTCGGATTTGTATTTTATGGCATTGGTTAATAGGTTTAGTAAAATGCTTTCTATGTACGCTTTATTGATGTTAATAATAGAAACTTTTTCAAAATTAATTTTTATAATGGGTTTGTATAATTCAATTTGAAAGTTGAGTTGATTGAACACATTTTCAAAAATATCTTGAAGAAGTACTGGTTCTTTTTTGATTGAAGGGTTGTCTTTGATGATGATTACTTTGACTAAGTCATTAATAGTTTCGTTTAATAAATGGGTAGATTTATTGAAGCCATATAAAATTTCTTTTAACTCTGGATTATCAATAGGAATGTCTTCAATTAAGTTCAAAAGTCCTGTCAAATTTGATAATGGAGCCCTAAGGTTGTGTGAAGTAATGTACGAAAACTGTTTTAGATCTTTGTTGTTTTGTGTTAGCTCTCGAATAAGCTGTTCTTTTTCCTTTTCTTGTTTTTTTTCATCAGTTATGTCTCTCTGGATGGAGATCCAATGTGATAGTTCGTTGTCAGTATTATAAATTGGTATCATGGAGAAGCGTACCCAGTATTCTTTTTTGTTTTTTGTGTAGCTGATGGTTTCAATAATGCACTCTTCCTTGTTTTGTATTGCAATCATTAGTTTTTTTAATTCCTCGTAATCTGAATTCGGACTATTAAAAATTTCTGGGGACTTACCTATGCTTTCCTTGAAATTGTATCCTGACATTATTGAAAAAGCCGGGTTTACGTAGGTGATATTTGGGATATTTCCGTCGATCGAATTGGCTTCGGTGATGATGATGGAATCTTTTGATTGAGTAATAACGGTCTCTAGCAATTTTAGTCTTTGTTCTTCTTCTTTTTGCTTTGTGATATCTTGGATGGCTCCAATCATTCGGGTTGCTTTTCCGTTTTCATCTTTTAATAGAAAACCTCTGTCTAGTACATATTTATAGGAGTTATCAGCACATCTGAAACGGTATTGATCTTGCCAATGTTCAGTTTTTTGTTCTATGAAAGCGTATAATTTTATAGACATTTTGATGCTGTCTTCAGGATGAATTTTGTCAAACCACCATGTTGAATTGTGGCCTACTTCGTCTTGTTTATAGCCAAAAACAGTTTCAATTCCTTTGTTCCAGTAGAAATTGTCTCCTTCTATTTTCCAGTCCCAGATAGTGTCGCTGGTGGCTTTAGCTACTATGTCATATTTTTCGTTTGATTCCTTAATATCGTCATTTGAACTCTTTAATTTTTCAATAATGGCTGTATTTCTGGTGTCGTTTTTTGATAAAATAAGCTTAAAAATGATTCCTGTAAAAAATACAAACAGAAGATCTTTTGTAAAAGTATAAAAGGGCAGATTCTCGTCAGGAGCGTATTTTAGAACTAGTTTATGGCTAATAATAGCTATAAACAGAGCGATAAGAATGTAGATCAGGATTACTTGATTAGTTTTGCTTTTCATTACTCAAATGTAAATAATTATTGATGAATTACCGAGTATCATTCCTAACTTATTTTGTAAGCTCTTTTTTTTGTTTCTAATAGGTTAAGAATATGTAAACTATTGACTAAATATTTTTTATATCAAAAAAAAGTGTACCTTTGCACCCATTAAAAATCACAGATGGAATCTATTAGAAACATTGCAATTATTGCCCACGTCGATCACGGTAAAACAACTTTGGTTGATAAAATTATGTATCACTGTCAGTTATTTCGTGATAACGAAAACACAGGTGACTTAATCCTTGATAACAACGACTTAGAGCGTGAAAGAGGTATTACTATTACTTCTAAAAATGTTTCTGTAGTATACAAAGGAACAAAAATCAACATTATCGATACTCCTGGTCACGCCGATTTTGGCGGAGAGGTAGAGCGTGTATTGAATATGGCCGATGGAGTTTGTCTACTTGTAGATGCATTTGAAGGGCCTATGCCACAAACCCGTTTTGTATTACAGAAAGCATTAGACCTTGGTTTGAAACCATGTGTTGTTATTAATAAAGTAGATAAAGAAAACTGTACTCCTGAAGAAGTGCATGAAAAAGTTTTTGACTTAATGTTTGAATTAGGGGCAGAAGAGTGGCAGTTGGATTTTCCAACAGTTTACGGATCAGCTAAGAACAATTGGATGTCTGATCATTGGGAAAACGTAACTGATAATGTGGAAGCATTATTAGATATGGTTATTGCTAATGTACCTGCTCCTAAAGTATCAGAAGGAACTCCTCAAATGTTGATTACTTCATTAGACTTCTCTGCTTTTACAGGTCGTATCGCTATAGGTCGTTTAGAAAGAGGTGTTTTGAAAGAAGGAATGCAAATTTCTTTGTGCAAAAGAGATGGTGTAATCATGAAATCACGTATTAAAGAATTACATACTTTTGAAGGATTAGGTCGTAAAAAAGTGCAAGAAGTAATTGCTGGAGATATTTGTGCAATTATTGGAGTTGAAGGTTTTGAAATTGGAGATACTATCGCTGATTTTGAAAATCCGGAAGCCTTACAAACAATTACTATTGATGAGCCAACGATGAGTATGTTATTTACCATCAATGACTCTCCTTTCTTTGGAAAAGAAGGTAAATTTGTAACTTCTCGTCATATCAGAGACAGGTTGAATAAAGAATTGGAAAAAAACTTAGCAATGAAATTGGGTGAAACTGATTCAGCGGATAAGTTCATGGTTTTTGGTCGTGGAGTACTTCACTTGTCTGTTCTTATTGAAACAATGAGGAGAGAAGGATATGAGCTACAAATTGGGCAACCACAAGTTATCATCAAAGAAATTGACGGTAAAAAATGTGAGCCAATCGAGGAATTGACAATCGACTTACCAGAGAATTTGTCTGGAAGAGCGGTAGAGTTTGTTTCTTTCCGTAAAGGAGAAATGTTGAGTATGGAAACTAAAGGGGAGCGTATGATTATAAAATTCAATATCCCGTCTCGTGGAATCATTGGATTGCGTAACCTATTGCTTACTGCTACAGCTGGTGAGGCTATTATGGCACACCGTTTTATAGGATATGAGCCTTACAAAGGAGAAATTTCTGGACGTAACAAAGGGTCATTGATTTCTATGGAAAAAGGAAAAGCGATTCCTTACTCTATCGATAAATTGCAAGATCGTGGTAGATTCTTCGTTAATCCTAATGATGAAATTTACGAAGGTCAAGTAATTGGAGAAAACTCACGTAGCGATGATATGTGTGTCAACGTAACTAAAGAGAAAAAACAATCTAACGTTCGTTCATCTGGAAATGATGATAAAGCTAGAATTATTCCTCCAGTTATTTTCTCTCTCGAAGAAGCTTTAGAGTACATTCAAAAAGATGAATATGTTGAGGTAACTCCAAAATCGATTCGTTTGAGAAAAATATATTTGACAGAAACAGATAGAAAAAGATTTAAAATCTAATTTTATTTTTATAAAACTGAAAAGCCATTCGTTGATTCGAATGGCTTTTTTTTGGTGTTTAGATCCCTTTTATTGGTTTTAATTCGCTGTTTGCTACACAATTTTAATGGCCTCTTGTGAGGTGTAAATGTCAGTTGTTTTTTTGCGGCACATTTTAACTATGACGGTATTGTACCATAAAATTTAGATTAATTGATATTCATAAATAATATTATCCGGGATTTGCATAAGGGATAGCAGCAAGCTACCGAAGTAGCGCGGATAGCCCGACAGCATAAATAAAAAGGGCTAATTCCGCATAATGATAAGTAGGCCTTTTCTATTTATGGTGGCATGCCCTATTAATTGTTTTATCGTTTCAAACTAAAATGACCTTTAGCTTCTCTTCCATCAGCTAATTTTATGGTATACCAATAATCATCAGAGGGTAATGGCTGCCCTGTAAAAGTACCGTCCCAGCCTTGACTGGAAGCTGTAATTTGTTTTAGTAATTTGCCGTATCTATCATAAATATAGATGGTCGAATTTGCATTAAAATCAGCATTTACTCCTTTTACATTCCAATAGTCATTTTGGCCGTCTCCATTTGGAGTGAAAAATTTAGGTACGCCAATTAAGGCTATTTTTTGGCTCACTGTTCCACAACCATTTTTGTCATTGATGTAAACTTCATGAATTCCCGCTGGTACATAATCAAAGAAATTTGAATCTTGAAAAGGTCCAAAAGGTTCGTCAAGACTGTATTCATAAATTCCTTTTCCGGATACATTAACGGTTACCGTATTTGTATCTGCTAAATCAACTACATCAATGCTGTTAATACTAGCAATATCAGAAGCTGTAACTTTTATAGTTCGAATTCTAGAACATCCTGAAACTGTTCTTACTTCTACAGTGTAGTTTCCTTCTTGATTTACATCTAGCGTGTAGTTGTTCTCAGTTGGTAGAAGAACTTTATCTTTAAACCATTTATAGGTGTAGTCAGTAGTTGGGGATCCATCTTGAATCCCTGCATTTAGTGTTACAAAAAAAGTAGGAAGATTAGAGCAGACCAATTCGTTTGCTGATCCGTCAGAATTTAAGTTTATAGGTGGTAAACTATTTACTATGAAAGGTAAAATAATGGAAGCTTTACAAGTTGAGTTAGCAGGATTCTCCACAACGGCTGTAATGTTTTGGGTGCTGCTAATGAAAGGATTTGGCAATGGACTAGATAATGAAGCTCCATTTGCATCAAAATATTTGACAACCATTCCTGTTTGATTTCCTAAAATCGTATTCTGAAAAGTACTCGTATCAAAACCAAACTTACCATCTTGTAGTAAAGGATCTATTTCATCATCACATACGGTTGTTAAATTTATATTTACTTGGAAGGCTTCTGGAAGATCATCCACTGTGAATGTTATCAAAGTTTCGTCAAAACATTTTAAAGTTGAATTATTAGTAATAATTGCTTTTATCGTTTGTGTGCCTGTAGTATAGGTTGAAGGAAATGGGCTTGATATCGAATTGTTATTTTGATCAAAATAAGTAACAGTAACATTAGTTTGTCCTTGTTTTAAATCAGATTCTAATGTTGATGTATTAAAAGTATATTTTCCATCTTGGTTGTCATCGCATTGTCTTTGGATAGACACAGCGTAAGCAAATGGAAGTTTTTCAACTGTAAGTGTTACGTAATGTCCCAAGCCATAACAAGCATTATCTGTATCACTGTCTACTCGGCCCCAGATTTCTTGAGTGTTTACGTAACCAATATTTCTGTAATTAGAGATATTGGTGATTGCATTTATTTCTGCTAACGCATCGGCTTGATTGCGATAAAATGTTATTGTGTAATTTCCCGCGGGTAATAAACTCTTTATATCCGTTTCTGCACTGCTAAAGTCAAAAGTACTTACACCATCTCTTTTATCATTGTTTGCATTGTTATTGCCGTTTATGTCTAATAAATCATCACATTGCACGAACTTTCTATTGAATGTACTTGGAATTTGTGTTGATAAAACTTTTAGGGTCAATTCAGCTACGCTAAAACAACTATTAGAATTAAGAACTCTTGCATATACTTTCATCATTACGGGTGTTGTATTCGTAAAAGTCTTAGGCGTACTAATTAGCTCTGAAGCGTTTGCCGTTGTAGCACCTGAAAATGAAGTGTAGTAAGAAAAGGTTTCATTTGCAAAATTGCTTGAAATCTCATCATTTTTTACCGTTAGATTAAATGTGGTTACCGCATCTAAATCATCATCACATTGAATAATGGTTGTATTATTCACGGTTGGTAACGTATATACGATTAAAGTAGTGTCATTTGAAAGTAAGCCGCAAGAGTTTCCAATTTTATCTAATTTTACACGATATTTATAACCATTCATTGTGGTTTTTACACTGGTAACAGTCAATGAATTTGTAGTTACTCCAGAATATGTTGCGTTATTAGTAATATTAGTCCAAAAGGTTCCATTAGTGGATACTTGCCATTGATAGGTGTTTCCGCCATTATCAGCTAGAGTGATTACCGCATTTTGTAGTTCACAAGTTGGTGAAACTGTTGGTTGTGTTGTTATAGTTATAGGAGCAGCAGTAGTGTAATTGCTATTTGGTGTAGTATATGCTACGCCGCTTATTACTTGACCATTTGTATTTACTGAAACTGGATTATTGCCCAATACTCCGTCATTGTTTGGGTCTAAGAATCCTGCTTCGATGACATCATTGCATAAATCACCATCAGCATCTAAATCGCGATAATTTTTTATTCCATCAGAATCAAGGTCATTTCCCGTTTCTATTGAATCTAAAATCCCATCGTTATCACTATCTAAATCCAAATAATCAGGGACACCATCGCTATCAGTATCCATCGGTATAAGTCCTGGCTCAAACGCATTATCAATTCCGTTTTTATTGGTATCGGTATTTGTTGGTACTACAGTAGCATTTAATTGTGCTTCAATGGTATCTGCAATTCCGTCATTATCGCTATCGCTGTCTAACTGATCTGCAATCCCATCATTGTCGCTGTCTTTAGGAACGCACACTGCACTGATCGCTAATGTTGATTTATTAGCGTTGACATCTGATAAGTTTTTGTGTGAAAAACTAATAGATTTCGATAAATTGGTTAGAAACTGAAATGTTGCTGTTCCTGCAGCCAATGGAGTGATGCTTTTTAATCTAAATCTGATTTCAAATGAGGAAAATTGTTTTACTCCACTTTCGTAAATACCATCATAGTTAGTATCAATTAATAGTTGGTCACTTGGATTTAGTACCGTGATGGTTTTATTAACATCTGAATTCATTATGTATTCAGCATCTGCATTCAATAAATCAGTTGCACTAGCTATATTTACATATTTCATTTCCAAACTGATTGGATTAGAAAAAGTCATTTTATAACTAACAAAGTTTCCTTTTCCTGCTGGTACATTGGAAATAAAACTTCCGTCACTGCTTCCAATAAATGGCGTTGTACTTGCAGTTGTTGACGTGGTAATTGTTCCAGTAAATGAATTGGAGTAAAGACCAACTGCTACTGATCCATTAGATGAATTGGAGATGTCTATAACTTGATTTCCATAAGATTCAGTGCAATTTGTTATGCCGTCTTTATCATTATCAAGATCTATATTGTCATTTACGGTGTCAAGATCTACATCAGTTTCACAGGTACTAACAGGAATTAAATCAGATAAAACGGGAGGGGCACTACATCCTGAAATGCTTCCGCGAACTTGATAATAACCTGGTTGTGTAGGCGTATATGAATTGCTGTTCGTATTGGGTATAGACACGTTATTAAAATACCATTCAAAGCTATCATAAGAGGAAATAGAACTTACTTTTAGAACAACATTTGGAATACAATTCGAGCTTGTTACTGCACTATTATCACTTACAATTTCAGGTTTTGTATCAAAGCCTGAATAGTATCCACCATAAGTTGCTGCGCTATTGGAACCAAAGTAAGAAACATAAACTTGTTTCGTTGAAAACACACTAATATGACCTGTTAAGCCTGTTACAGTATAGGTTTCATAAAGTACATTTCCAATAACGTCCTTTGGGCTAACGCCTATAGGTTGCCTAACACCGTTTATTGCAATTTCAACTGTTGCACCTTTTTCAGTGACGATGTTTAAACCACTATTTGTTGTAAAAGTTCTTGTCCCAATCCGTTCAATTGATGGAATATTATCTACAATATTTGGTGTTGAACAGTTTAAAGGTGGTACAAAAAACATTTCTTGATTTGCTTGACTAAAACCGCCAACACTTTGGTAAGCAAACACTTTTTTGGAGGTATTAACATACAAGCTTCCGTTGGCAGAATAATCGTTGCCATCCAGAATAATATATTGTCCGGCATTTAAAGGTGTTGCATTAAATGGGGTAGTATTCCCATTAATATAGACATTAGTGTTGTCCTCATGAATAACTAATAAGGGCCGTTCTGTAATACTTAAACCAAATCCACGAACAAAAATATATTCATTTCCGATAATATTCGCAGGAACTATTTGATCAAAACCCAAATCTAAATTTCCATTTATATTACCATTTGTGCCTCCATAAGAACCACAATTCATTACAATTGGCTTATTCGATTTTACTAATGCGCCAATTAATCCGTCTTTGTTGGCAATACTGTTGTCTTCTGTGGCTAAAACATAACTCTGACCTCTGTTTAATGTTACGCTTGGAGGAGTGTTTCCAACTCCAATATTACCAACTAAAGTTACTCCTGGTTTGATACTGCTAAAATCAACTACAGTATTGTTTTCAGTTGCTAATATAGACAAGAAAGTATATCTAAATGTAGCACTATTTGTAGTGGCAGTGTTCACGAAAGCACCAACTCTAAATTCCTGACCAATGGCAGAAATTCCTTTAGAAACCAATGACCCTGACTGATTGTATCCTCCCGCTAGTACCCTCGCAGCAACATATATTAAGCTTTCAGCTTCAATAATAAATCCTTTATTATTTAACGGGATGTTTAGTAAACTTGGATCTACGTGCAACTGACTGTTAGTGTCAAATCCTATAGGGTACTCAAGGGGTACACTTTTGGAGACTGTAACTTCTTCAATACCAACGCCAATAGCGTTAATTTTTACTTTCACTGGCGTACTACTTGGAGTTGAAATATATAAAAATTGATCTTGGGCTGCTATTTGATCAGAGCCGGATAAAGGCGGAATATAATGTGTTTTACTAAACTGCGAAAAACAACTTATGGAAAAAAGAATGATGAGTATAAGTAAAGTTTTTTTCATGTGTTAAAAATAACAAAATTTTTATTATCTTTTTACTGAAAAATCGCCTTTTATTACTTTGCCAGTATCAAATTCCAGCTTTTTACTGACTTTTGCAGATTGGATTTCTTTAATTTTGCAAACCAACTTTAAGTTTTACTTAGCCGTCATGTAGCGATAAAAGTTAGGTCTTTCAATAATGGCACCCACTTTTTTCAAGGCCTAATGAAGTTTTCATTGTCCCGTCAAAAGCGGTATACACTGGAGGTTTTATTGACCACATTCAGCGCAATTCCTAAAGTAGTTGATTTCCCGCTGCCGTTAGGACCTAGAATCCCGTATACATTACCTTTTTGTATTTCGAAAGAAACGTTTTTTAAAGCTTGACATGTGCCATAACGTTTATGGAGATTTTTAATAAAGAGTATCGTTTCCAAAGGGGTCATCTTAATAATTTTAATTATGACGTTCAAGGTATGATTTTGTTACTCAAAGATTCATATTAAGTAAGTCGAAAGTTTAAAAGTCGTAAAGTCAAAAGAATTAACTTTAAGTAAAACAGCTTTAAATCAGATTGTTATGTAATTTTATCTTGATTTTAAAATACGACATTATACCATGGTTATTACTTAGTTTATTTCTTCAATCAATTTACGTAATAAATCTAATCTTTGTGCCGTAATAGGTTTGTCTATATAGTCTTTTACAACATGGTATTTTTTTTGCCTTTTCAATATCATTAGGGTCAATTGAGGACGTCATGATGAAAATAGTAATTTTTTTTTCTAAGGCTATCAGCAAAAATTCATCTAAAAATTGCCAACCATCCATGACCGGCATATTTAAATCTAATAAAATAATGTCCGGCAGGTTTTCATTAGTATCAAAATAGTGTTTTAATTTATCTAAGGCTAATTGCGGGTTATGAAAAGATTCAATTTCGTCACAAAACTTGTTTTTAGAAATGAGAATGCTTATCAATTTTACAGTTAATTTATCATCGTCAATGATGTATGTTAATTTATTCTTCATATAAATAAATTTTAAAATTAGAACCTTGCCCCACTTCACTTTCTACTTCAATTTTTCCACTCATGGCTTCCAGCTGGTTTTTGGTTAAGAATAATCCAATTCCTTTCGCGTCTTCATTGCCGTGAAACGTTTTGTACATACCAAAAAGTTTATGTCCATTTTTTTCTAAATCTAAGCCCAGACCATTATCTTTGAAATTGATAATGCTATAATTGTCTTTAGTTTCGTAGCTTATTTCTAAAGTTGCAGTTCTATGGGGGGATTTGTATTTAATCGCATTGGTAAATAAATTAAGTAATATGCTGTCTAAATAAGCGGGAATAGCATTTACGATCAAATGGTCAGGAATGGTGTTAGTAATTACTATTTTACTCTCTTTGATGGCCTGACTCAAAGCCATTCTTGTTTTTTCAATTTCGTGCCTTAAGCGAATTCCTTTTTTTTCAATATTTATTTTTTGCTGAATGGTTATAATCTCATTCAAATATTCAATTGTTTCAGAGAGTTTTTGGGTGCCTTCTTTGAATAAATCAAAATAAGATAATTTTTCAGTAATATCATCGGTATGATCTATCACATCAATTACCATAGATAGATTGCTGGTGTGGGAGCGGATGTTGAACTAAACCTTCGGTAGCACCATTGTAGATTTTGATTATCTTACGAAGATAACTAAAATAGAATAGTATGAC
>NZ_RYDN01000052.1:0-10637 GCF_003968735.1 Flavobacterium sp. RSP49
AGTCATACTATTCTATTTTAGTTATCTTCGTAAGATAATCAAAATCTACAATGGTGCTACCGAAGGTTTAGTTCAACAACAGCTCCAGTTGTTCCAGCTTGAAGATCACGACCGTGTAATCTTGTGTCTAACATCACTAAATCAATATTATTACCGTAAGGAATAGCACGGTATATTTGATAAGGATCTACAGTTCCAGTTTCCCGAATAGGCAACCATTCGAAATAAGCTTTTTTACCATAACCCATTCGGTCTTCCCAATCTCCTTCACCTGCATCATGATTTCCAGCACCGTGCATCCAGCTATTGTCAGCTGTTTCATGATCATCCCAAACACAAATCCAAGGAAACAATTGATGATTTCTTCTTAAATCTGGATCTAAACGGTATGATGAATAACGAGTTCTATAATCTGCTAGCGTTGTAATTTCGTTTTCAGGTTGCCAGTATCTATTAGTAGAAGGATTCGGAGAATATCCTCCAGTTTCATATTCATAAATATAATCACCTAAGCAAATTACCGCATCCATATCATTACGTTCATTCATTATTTTATAAACGTTAAAAAAACCAGCTTCAAGGTTTGC
Organism: Flavobacterium sp. RSP49; assembly: GCF_003968735.1. Classification (NCBI taxonomy): domain Bacteria; kingdom Pseudomonadati; phylum Bacteroidota; class Flavobacteriia; order Flavobacteriales; family Flavobacteriaceae; genus Flavobacterium; species Flavobacterium sp. RSP49. The sequence continues at coordinate 588 of NZ_RYDN01000052.1, forward strand.
ACAAGAAACGACTCCAAAACGAGAACTTCCTATAGTAACTGTTGGTGCTGTTTTAGTACGTCCAATTGGACTCTTTTTGTTAAAAGCTTCAAATTGATAGTAATAATACTTGTTTGACTCAAGCTTATCAGCATCTATTTTTACAGTATAATCTCTGTCTTGGTTCGTGACACTGGTTCCACTGTCGACAATAGAAGTCATTGTGGTGTCAGTAGCAATTTTCCATTGAACAGTTACTTGATCAGCACCTAAGTTTGCTGGAGTAACTCGAGTCCATAGAATAACTCTGTCAATTAGCGGATCTCCTGAAGCAACTCCGTGGTAAAAGGGAAATAAGCACGGCTCAATATCTAGATTTGATTGCGCCATACTACTCACTAGTCCAGAAAGAAAAAAGAGTGCCGTAAAAATAAAATTCTTCATTATTTTGTTGTTTTATAATTTTTACAAAATAAATAAAGTCCTATTAATAAAAAATCAACCCCTTATTATCATACTATTGTTTTTAAGTATTTTAATTGTAAAATAAATGAGCTCGCTTTACGTAAAAATAACATTACGAATAGGAATAATTAACATGCTTTATAATACAACTGGCTTTCCCTATAAGAGTTATGGAACTATTTTATTATATCGGTTGTTTCAAGATAATTTCCTACTAACATAAATATCCTTAAGGTTTAAAATAATTCCAAAATCTCCGAGGGAAAATCTGAGTGCATAACCTAAAAATTAATTTAGGAATTGCTCTTTTTTTATACCAAACAGTATTATAATATAGATTACTATAAACTTGTTTGACAGCGCAATAGCCTGAAGCAAGAAGGACAGGCACAAAAAAATCCCTCTTAAAACTTCAAAAGGGATTGGTTTATTTTAGTTTTGGAGAAAATTATTCCATTTCTTCCGCGTCTTTGTCTTCTTTCTCCACTGCGTCTTTATAATCCGGATATAAAAACTTATTGTACGGAAAACGGGTAATGTGAATGTGACGTACGGCTTCATAAACACGTTCTCTGAATTCCTCAAAATTTTCCTTGTTAGTAGCCGAAATAAACAACGCATTTTGCTCGCCTACTCTGCTCATCCAAGTCGATTTCCATTCTTCCAGCGTGTAATGTCTTGGCGTTTTTTCGGTCATTAAATCATCTTCGTCAATAGTCAAATGCTGGTAAGCATCAATTTTATTGAAAACCATAATAACCGGTTTGTCATTTGCCTTAATATCCAATAAAGTTTGATTTACGGATGCAATATGATCTTCAAATTCAGGATGCGAAATATCAACTACGTGCAATAACAAATCCGCTTCACGAACCTCATCCAGCGTGCTTTTGAAAGAATCAACTAATTGTGTTGGCAATTTTCTGATAAATCCTACCGTATCCGAAAGCAAGAAAGGCAGGTTTTTAATAACTACTTTTCGGACGGTGGTGTCCAGCGTAGCAAAAAGTTTATTCTCTACAAAAACATCACTTTTGCCAACGGCATTCATCAAGGTTGATTTCCCCACATTAGTATATCCCACCAAGGCCACACGAACCATAGCGCCACGATTGCCGCGCTGCACACCCATTTGCTTGTCGATGGTTTTTATTTTTTCTTTCAATAACGCGATTCGGTCACGAACAATACGTCTGTCGGTTTCAATCTCCGTTTCCCCGGGACCACGCATTCCAATTCCCCCTTTTTGGCGTTCAAGGTGCGTCCACATTCCGGAAAGCCTTGGTAATAAATATTGACATTGCGCTAATTCTACTTGCGTTCTGGCGTACGAAGTTTCAGCACGTTGCGCAAAAATATCCAAGATAAGGTGCGTTCTGTCCAGAATTTTACATTCCGTTATGATTTTAGATATATTTTTTTGTTGTGAAGGTGATAATTCATCATCAAATACCAAAGTCGAGATATCATTTTCTTTTACAAAAAGATGAATCTCTTCAATTTTTCCGGTACCAACAAAAGTCTTGGGATTAGGACGTTCCATTTTTTGCGAAAAACGTTTCACCACTTGCCCTCCTGCGGTAAAAGTCAAAAACTCTAATTCGTCAAGATATTCGCGCAGCTTCTCTTCACTTTGGTTTTGAGTTACAATACCAACTATAGCCGTCTTTTCGAAATTTATTACTTCTTTTTCTAACATATTTTTGAATAAGTTACAAATTTAATGATTTGTAAGGGACTTATTGAGTTCTGGGTTTATAAAAAATTAGAAGCCGTAAATAATGATAGTTTTTTTGTCGATCCGAAAATTATACTGCTGAAATGTTTTCCTGCGAATAAAATAAATTCAGCCCTGTATTTCTGCAGATGAAACTGCTATTTAACTCCAGAACGAGAAAAGTTTTGCCACAAATCACCATTTAATTTTAAAAAATCAGTGAAAATTCGGATAATTCGTGGCTAAAAAAATTTGCCGAATTTGCAGTTATTTTAAAAATTTTTATTCTTGCCTCGCACACATTAAATGTTAGTTCTATTTTAATAAAGTGCATCATTTGAAAACAGTTTCGGCGCTAATTTTGACCTACTATCAATTAAATTGAACAAAACAGTACATCATTCCAAATTTTATTCCACTGGAAAGAGTGTGAAATAAACAATAAAGAGTTTACTTTTACTTTTTAAGAAATTGCAGCGATAACTACAATTTTGTTACTGTTTTAAATAAAACGATTTCGTAAAAATCAAGCCGAATTATAAAACCAAAAATCAATTAGTAATTTATATTCAATAAAAATGAAGCATTATCTTTTTTCACTACTATTCACTTTAACGTTCTTGAGTAACGTTGCGGCACAACAATTAAAATCACCCAACCAAAAATTCACAATGGATTTTTCATTGTTAAGTGACGGCACTCCAAGTTACACTTTGAGCTACAAAAATAACGTCGTTATAAAACCTAGTAAACTGGGTCTCGAACTAAAAAGCGACAAAAAAACAATGTTGTATGATTTGACATATAGTACTAATCCCGCTGAAAAAAAATTACTTTTTGATAAAAATTCGTTGTTAAATAATTTCACGATAACAGATACCCAAACAGCCACTTTTGATGAAAACTGGAAACCCGTTTGGGGAGAAGTAGCTTCCATTCGCAATCATTATAACGAATTGGCAGTAACCTTAAATCAGAAAGAAACAGACAGGAAGATTGTGATTCGTTTCCGTTTGTTTGACGATGGTTTAGGATTTCGTTATGAATTTCCTTCGCAAAAAAACCTTACTTATTTTGTAATTAAAGAAGAAAGAACTCAGTTTGCCATGACAGGAGATCATACTGCATTTTGGATTCCGGGTGATTATGACACTCAAGAATACGATTACACCACATCAAAATTATCGGAAATCCGAGGCTTATCAGAAAAAGCAACTACCGCAAATGTTTCTCAAAAGTCTTTTTCGACAACAGGAGTACAGACTTCGCTAATGCTAAAAACAGCAGATGGATTGTATATCAATTTACATGAAGCAGCATTAATCAATTATTCGTGTATGCATTTGAATCTAGATGATAAAAATATGGTATTCGAATCTTGGTTAACACCAGATGCCAAAGGAGACAAAGGATATATCCAGGCTCCAAATCATACGCCTTGGCGTACAATAATTGTTAGTGATGACGCAAGAGAAATTCTGGCTTCAAAAATGACATTGAACTTAAATGACCCAAGCAAAATTGAAGATACATCATGGATAAAACCCGTTAAATATGTAGGTGTTTGGTGGGAAATGATCACCGGAAAAAGTTCTTGGGCGTATACGGATGAATTTCCAACGGTACAACTTGGCGTTTCTGATTTTTCAAAAGCGAAACCAAATGGAAAACACGGTGCCAACAACACTAATGTAAAAAAATACATTGATTTTGCCGCTAAACACGGTTTTGATGCCGTTTTAGTAGAAGGCTGGAATGAAGGTTGGGAAGACTGGTTTGGTCATTCCAAAGATTATGTTTTTGATTTTCTGACTGCATATCCGGATTTTGACGTCAAAGGATTGCATGAATATGCCAAATCAAAAGGTATTAAAATGATGATGCACCATGAAACTTCAGGATCTGTGCGTAACTATGAGCGCCACATGGATAAAGCGTATCAGTTTATGAAAGACAATGGATACGATGCTGTAAAAAGTGGTTATGTAGGTGATATTATGCCAAGAGGCGAAAACCACTACAGCCAATGGATTGTCAATCACTTTCAATATGCTTTGGAAAAAGCAGCCGAATATAAAATTATGTTGAATGCTCACGAAGCGGTTCGTCCAACGGGAATTTCAAGAACCTATCCCAATTTAATTGGTAACGAAGCAGCAAGAGGAACAGAATACCAAGCTTTTGGTGGTTCTAAACCCAATCACGTGACAGTGTTGCCTTTTACCCGTTTAGTAGGCGGACCGATGGATTATACTCCTGGGATTTTTGAAATGGATTTAAGCAAATTGAATCCGGATAATAATTCCCATGTCAACAGTACGATTGCAAATCAATTGGCATTGTACGTAACGATGTACAGCCCGTTGCAAATGGCCGCCGATACACCGGAAAATTACGATCGCTTTCCGGATGCTTTTCAGTTCATCAAAGATGTAGCCGTAGATTGGTCTGACAGCAAATACCTTGAAGCAGAACCTGGTCAATATGTTACTGTTGCGCGTAAAGCAAAAGTGACGAACAATTGGTTTATTGGTAATGTAAATGGCGATACTTCTCGTACATCAACCATCAAATTTGATTTTTTGGAAAAAGGAAAAAAATATGTTGCCACTATTTATGCTGATGCAAAAGAGGCACATTATAAAACCAATCCACAAGCCTATACGATTCGTAAAATGACGGTGACTAACAAATCAAAACTGGCACAACTCAGTGCTCCCGGTGGAGGTTATGCGATAAGTATTGTCGAAATCAAAAAGTAAATAACTACAAAAGGCTATCCGAAAAGATAGCCTTTTGTGAATTTATAATAGTCTTTAACTAATTTACTTTAATCAGTTTAACATTAAAAACAAGAACAGAACCTCCTGGAATTGGTCCTCTATCATTGCTTCCATAACCCAGGTGAGCAGGAACTAAGAGAATTCCGTTGCCACCTTCTTTAAAAAAGGGAATACCTTCTGTCCATCCTTTTATCACTTGGTTCAAACCAAATGAAATGCCTGAAGCATCACTTTGATCAAAAACATTTCCATTAGTAAAATATCCTTTGTAGGCTACTGTTACATTAGATGAAGCTGTTGGTTGAGCGCCAGTTCCCGCTTCATCAACCACATAATACAATCCTGAATCGGTTTTTGTGGCAGTCAATTTATTTTTCGCAATGTAATCCACGATTTCTTTTTCGTTTTGAACCGTGTAATCAACAGGTTTAGATGCTTCGTTATCCGATAAACAAGAAACAAATAATAAAGAAATTAAGGCTAATAAAGTAGATTTCATAATTTAATTTAAACGTTAATGCTGCAAATATAGTAATTCAAGCAAAGTCTTTTATAAAAATTATTTATCACCAAAAATCTGGACGTCATCTACTTGAAAAGCGCCATCCAAAGCCAGATTTTTTCCGGAGCCTGTATATTTAAAAGCAATGCTGATTTTACCTTGGTATGCAGATAAATCTACTGCGCCACTTCCTATAAATTGATACCAAGGCGTGGCTTGTTTGGGCAAATTAACCATTAAGGGAATCCATGTGGCAGTTGCAAAATTCAATCCGTCAAAATTACTGGAAGCATACACTTCCAAGGAATTTAACTGGGAATCAACGTCTAAATGATGCTGAGCGCTTCTAAAAGTAAGGACTTCTTTCGTATGAACATCCATGTCAATTTTTGGCGAAATCAACCAAGCCACATTCGAAACAACTTTAGTTCCGCTAATGGCAAACTCGGCATACCCGTTACCGGAATAAACGGTGCCTTTCCAGAAAAGTGTTCCTTTTTGAACCATATTTGCCCAGCCGGGAAGACTCAAATTCGACTTATCGACAACTTTTTCAAAATCTTGAGAGAAAAAAGGAACAGCTCTGCTTCCAGTCATCACCACATCTTTTTCGGAACGCGGCAATAATTGGTAATCCGTTCCGTATTTCGTCAAAATACCCCTTACTTTTCCGCTCCCATCGGGAACAACTTTAGTCGAAAAATCAGAAAAACTACTAGTTCTAAAATAGACTTGATTGCCTAATTTATCGACTAATCCCCAATTTGTCGCACCGCCTACATTATTGGTTTCTTCAAAATAATGACGCCCTATTGCCAAAGCTGAAAACTGAACATCAGACAATTCGACCAACGTATTCAAATTAGAATCATTCAGCAGTTCCGACATGGTTAACGACCGAACCAAAACCTCCTCCTTTACATTCCTACACGACGCATTCAACACTTTTTTATACTCATTTTGTGAAAGTCGCCCCACGCCACCTTCATTATAGGAATTCACAAAAATACTTCCGATACGCATTCCACCAAATGAAATATCCGTATATTGATCTTTTAATTTTATATATACTTTATTGCCTAATCTATAGTCAATATACAAGTTGGTAGCATCCACAGGAACGCTAAATCCTATGGCTGGCGTTGTGGCTGTTGCCAAAGTCTGAAAGGAAATCGACTTGAAAAAATTTCCCGATTCATCGCTGGAAACCACATACGCCTCGATGACATCCTCGTATTTGTACTGTGTTACAATGGCATTCGCAACAGCAAGAACTTCGTTAACTGTTTTATTTACAACTAAATCCGGCTGGGTGCAAATGAGTTTTGGAGCCACAACCTCATCCGTTATGCAACTGCTGAAAGTGATTGTCAACAGTAAAAATAGAACCGGTTTGCAGAATATTGATTTCATGTGCTTTAATTTATAAATTGATATAAAGATTGACGAAATACGTTCTTCCGTATCCGTAAAAATATTTTGGTCCAAAAGAAGGCGTGCCACTGGAAACATCTTGATTAATTTGTCTGAAATTTGCGTTTCGGGCTTGTTCATAACCACCCGTTTTATAGGTAACATCGAGTACATTATTGATGCTGGCAAAAATCCCAACATTCTTTCCGTAAATTCTCCATGATTTTCCACCCACAAGGTTGAGCAACATCGTTGGATCAAATTTTTCTTGTTTTATGAGTACTGTAGCCCGTTCCTCCGTTGCCTCTGGAAAATTGAAACCGCTTGCGGGATTTTTATAAAATATTTCGGTTCTGGAAATAGGAGAAATATCAATATAACTGTTGGTGAGGTAATTTACATTGGCGCTAATCCACCAATATTTTGGATCTCGATATTCAATTCCCACGGAATACGCGCGTTGTGGCATTCCCGCTTGCTTATAATTTTTTAGGGAAGCTGTTCCAAAATCAAAAACCGGACTGGTATTTTCTGGAGTTGCTTCAGCATCGTTTGTCAAAGTCACTCTTGGATTACTGTCATACGTATATTCCCCGAAAGCGGCCGAAAAAGTGGTTTTAAATGTTTGGCTTAATTGGTATTCCAAACTGAATTCGGCCCCTACATTTTTCTTATTCAATTGTGTTAATGTCTGACTCACAAAAGCATCGGTATTTAAATAACCGGAGCCATCATCAAAAATTCCTTCGGCATAAAAAAAGGAAATTTGAGTCGCATTTTTAATTAAGGAATAATACGCAGTTAGTCTGGCTTTGAGTTTTGGGGAACGATAGATGTAACTGGCGTCCAAACTGCTGATGTTCTCACTTTCAATTCCGTCTACAATCGCATTATTCAATCGGGAATTCGCAAACGTATTTTTCAAAGAGGGTGCTTTTGTTAAATGTGCCGCATTAAAAGTCACCAGCTGTTTGCCGGAGATTTTGAAATTGAATCCGGCTTTGAAGCCAAAATTTTCAAATGCTATTTTTTCGCTTTTCCCGAAGGAATTGGTTTCATAAATTCCGTTTTTGTACAGACCTTCCCGTTGATAATCAGATTTGGAAAAGCTTTGCGCCAGATAAAAATCCACTTTGTTGTAGGTGAATTTGAATTGGGTAAATGCTTCTACAGTATTGGCAAAATAATTATAGTTGTATCCGTACGTATCCCCAACAACTACTTGACGGTCGGGACTATTCAAATCAGACTGGGATTGATTTCCACTATAAAAAGCATCGATATCTTCAAAATAGGAACCGCCAAGCAAGTCCAACAATTTTTGTGAATTATGCGATTTTAGTTTTTTGAAAGATGCTCCTGCATTCAAAAAAATATTTTCCGACAGTTGCGCACTCAAATTTGTTGTGGCCACCGCTGTCTGATCTTCTACTTGATCTTCATACAAAACATACTTGCTTTTTGTGGGTTCGTAGCCCGTAATTGTTCCATTAGCATCCAAAACTGGATTTTGATTGGCTCGGTACAATGCGGTCCAATCAATTTGCGAATTGGCTAAAAATTCCGCTTTACTTTTTTCTGCATTTTCATAATCCGGAGTAAATGCACCCGAGAATTCTCCATTATCAGGCGCATAAAGAGAGCTGTAATAACTGGGCATATTTCGATAATACGTTGGATCAGGACTATTCGCATTTTGATAATCGATGTTGCTGTTGGCAATTGTTCCAAATTGATACGTCACACTCGAATTCAAATTGGTTTTATCATTGATTTTAAAATAATGATTCAGCATTATCATGGGTTCTTCAATGGTTTTGATGCGGGCGTTTCTTTTTTCATTCTCTTGAAAACCCCAATACGAATTGTATTTTACGTTTGTCAATTGGGTAACTTCAGCTGTATTAGGGGAATTTTTGGCTCTGGAATTCGGGGTGTACAGTGCCGTGAGATTCAACGAATGCTTCTCGCCTACTTTTTTTTCGAGACTTATAAAAAAGGAATTCGCATCATAACTTGTCCCTTCAAAATACCCTTCTTGCGCCCAGCGCTTTCCTGCCGAAACTACAAAAGCCCAGCCACGGGAATTCATTCCGGAAGCATGCGTAGCCATGGTGCGCCAACTGTAATTGGTATTGGTCCCAGAAAATGAAATTCGAGAACCTGGTCTGTAAATAGAGGCTCGCATATTGATTTCCTGTGTCCCTAAAATACCCCCAAACGTATAATCCGAAGGGGCAGTTCCCAGGGTAAATTCCTGATTACGTAGCGCGTCATTCAATCCGCCCCATGCACCCCATTGCGGTCTGCCGTCATAAATTTTATTCATGGAAACGCCATTGATCATCATTGTGGAATGTTCGCTGTCTAATCCCCGAACTCTAAAACGAGCTTGTCCCCAGTTGAAAGCGGCAGCTTGCAAAAAAGCATCTCGGGAGGATTGCAAGAGTCCGGAAGTACTTTCGGAACTGCTGTTGTCTTCGCCAAAATCACTTTCAATAAGTGTGATGATACTGTTTTGCTGCTCTATGGATTGGTCTTGTTCTAAAGATATGGTTCCCAAATCCAGCATTTGTCCTTCGGTAATTTCAACGGGATACAAGCCATCTTTGAAACCCTGACTGTGTACCAGAAGCAAAATATTTCCTGTGGGAACGGTATCAAAACTGAAATTACCATCCGTTTTAGTGAGTTGCATTAAAGTCGTATTTTGAACACTGACCACCACAAAACCTAACGAAATTTGCGTTTTTGAATCGATGATTTTTCCAAAAAACCCTGTGTTATTTTGTGCCGTAATGCATCCCAGTTGAACCATGAAAAAAAAAGCTACGTAAAAATTATTCATATATTCAAACGATGAGGGTTCTATTTAATAAAAATTATAAATTCCAATAAAAAGTTCAACCGTTACAATGAATTGCAACGGTTGAACTAAAAACATAGAAAGCGTTTTCCGAAAGGGAATAACTTTAAAAACAATTAAAAATGAATTTTGGAAAAATGGTATAAAACCTTACTACTATAATGCTGAAAAAAGTGGTATTTAAAATTCAGCCTGTTGTCACGAACGAATTATAATGTTAAATGTACAAAAAAATACTAACATAACCCGTTGAACTAAACCTTCGGTAGCACCATTGTAGATTTTGATTATCTTACGAAGATAACTAAAATAGAATAGTATGACT
>NZ_RYDN01000053.1:0-9968 GCF_003968735.1 Flavobacterium sp. RSP49
AGCGGAATTGATAGTTCACCTCTGTTTTCCTTTGAATAAATTTAGTGTTTTTTATCTAATACAAAGTAAAGGCGGATTTGCAATCCGTGCCCACAACGATAAGAATTCAATCAAAAGAAAACAATAAATATGATTGCTTCGTTCCTCGCAATGACAAAGTACACGGTTAAAATCCGATAGCGGATTTGCAATCCGTGCCCACAACGATAAAAACTCAATCAAAAGAAAACACTAAATATGATTGCTTCGTTCCTCGCAATGACAAAGTACACGGTTAAAATCCGATAGCGGATTTGCAATCCGTGCCCATAACGATAAAAACTCAATCAAAAGAAAACACTAAATATGATTGCTTCGTTCCTCGCAATGACAAAGTACACGGTTAAAATCTGATAGCTAATGTCTCATCATATATGCAACGCAAAAAATAACAGTGTCATAACGCAACCAAATACACTTTTTGCTATCTTTATAAAAACATTTCGCAATGAAAAAAATAGTACTTCTCCTTCTGGTTTCATTTCTATTTATTTCCTGTTGGCCCACAACAGATAACGGTGAATTTGCTCGTCAAGAATACAAACCTGTTATTATTGCCCGTAGCGCTCTAGAAACATCTATTGCGTTTCAAAATGCACAACCTATTATCAAATCAGGGAAAATTTATATCAAGGACGATTTAATGTTTATCAATGATGTCAATAAAGGTTTTCATGTTTATGATTACACGGATCCTAAGAAACCAATCCGAATCCATTTTATAAAAGCTCCAGGCGCTACTGACTTAGCCATCAAAGGAAATACGGTGTACATCAATCAAGCAGTTGATTTGGTCACTGCCACATTCAACCCTACTACCAAAATTTTTACGGTAACCAACAGAAACAAAAATGTATTTCCGCAAAAGCAAGCTCCAAATGGCTTACAAGGCTACACTAAAGAAAATGAAATAATAATCGATTGGACTTTAATCAAGTAACACATGAAAAAAATTATATCCTTAGTATTATTAATATTTTTAATGGGTTGTTCAGACAGTGACAGCGCACAAAACAGTGAAATAGGACAAGGTGGTTCGCTTGCTGTTTTTGCCATAAAAGGGAACTATTTATACGGTGTTGACCAAATGAAATTAAATGTATTCTCGCTAATCGATTCCGAAAAACCCGTAAAAGTCAATGAGATTTCGATAGGTTTTGACATTGAAACCCTGTTTTCATTCGGAGATAATTTGTTTATTGGATCTCGAAACGGAATGTTTATCTATTCAATCAGCAATCCTGAAAATCCAACAAAATTGTCAAGCGTGCAGCACTTTACCGCCTGTGATCCTGTCATTGCCAATAGCACACACTCCTATGTAACCTTGAACTCGAACACCACCTGTGGCAACAACACTAACGTTTTGCAAGTTTATGATACCAAAGATTTAACGAATCCAAAATTAATTCACCGCAGAACACTCTCGCAACCTAAAGGCATCAGTTTTTACACCGCTGATTATTTACTGGTTTGCGATGATGTTATCAAAATATTCAACATTCAAAATCCTGCTGAACCAGTTTTAGTACATGCCATTAACAAAAATTGTTTTGATTTAATTGTACGAGACAACACCTTATTTGCCATTGGAAATAACGGCGTCTATCGCTATAAAATGAATCCGAACAATATAAAAGACATACAACTAGAAAGTGAAACAACGTTTTAATGCTCCTCAAAATACCGTTCTTCAATTCGCTTAATGTCTTTTATTGAATTTTTAGCCCAAGCCAATCGCTTTTCTAAAATTTCATTTTCGGATAAATGCCAATCAATGTTTGAATTGCGCAATCGATTCGTCAAGTTTTGAATGATGATTGCAGCTGAGACTGAAATGTTCAAACTCTCAGTAAAACCCACCATGGGAATTTTTAGAAAACCATCGGCGCGCTTCAAAATTTCCTCAGATAGTCCATCTCTTTCTGTTCCAAAAAATAAGGCACTGGGTTTCGAAATGTCAAAATCTTCCATCAAACAATCATTCTCATGTGGCGTGGTAGCGATTATTTGATATCCTTTACTTTTTAACGCGTCCACACAGTTTGTAATGCTGTCGAAGGTATTGATATCGACCCATTTTTGGGCGCCCATGGCAATTTCCTTGTCGATACTTTTTCCGTAGCGTTGCTCGATAACGTTCAACTCCTGAATTCCAAAAATCTCGCAGCTTCGCATCACTGCACTGGTATTGTGCATTTGAAAAATATCTTCTACAGCAATGGTAAAATGATTGGTTCTGTTTTCTAATATTTTCAGGAATTTTTCTTTGCGGTTATCCGTTAGGATATTTTCAAGAAAATTAAGGTAATCAATGTCAACCATTAGAATATTTATTTATGCAAAAATAGTAAAAAAGACTAGCTTTATAGCTTCAAAAGTAGATTCTGACAGCTGCTTTTGGGATTGTTCCATAAAAGCTGAATTATAAATGATTGCGGAATTTGCGTGAGGGATAGAGGCGGTATCCTTTTTGGGCTTTTTAGCCAAAAAGATAAAGCTGAAAGCCCGACCCTTGTGGTCACGCCCAAATTGATATAAAATGAAAAAGAAATTAGTGGTTTTGACAGGAGCGGGGATTAGTGCCGAAAGTGGCATCAAAACCTTTCGGGATAGCGACGGACTTTGGGAAGGGCATAATGTGCTGGATGTGGCCACTCCAGAAGGTTGGCATAAAAACCCGGCTTTGGTGCTGGATTTTTATAATCAAAGACGAAAACAACTCAAGGAAGTACACCCTAATTTAGGCCACCAAATTCTGGCTGAATTAGAAAATGAATTTGATGTTTTCATCATCACACAAAATGTAGATGATTTACATGAACGCGCCGGAAGCACGAATGTGTTGCATTTGCACGGCGAATTGTTGAAAGTAAGAAGTACCAAAAACCCAAATTACATTCTGGATTGGCAGGACGATTTGAATTTTGGCGATTTCGATGAAAATAAAAATCAATTGCGTCCACATATTGTTTGGTTTGGCGAGGAAGTTCCAGCACTTGATCAAGCCATTAGAATTAGTGAAGGTGCAGATTATTTTGCGGTGATTGGGACATCTTTGCAAGTGTATCCTGCAGCCGGATTAATCGATTTTACATCCCGCGAAACACCTATTTTTTATATTGATCCAAAACCCATAAAAATTCCAAATCTCCGAAATCCATTAGATGTGATTCCTGAAGTGGCATCAGAAGGAATGAAAACACTAAAAAAGAAGCTAATCGGCTTTATTTAAAAACCATTCGTTTTCTATTTTGTCACGAAAGGGTTATATTTGCGCCTTTCGAACAAACAACAAAACAATGACTACTTTAAACGAATTGAATGCTATTTCTCCTATTGATGGAAGATATAGAAACAAGACTATTTCGCTGGCTCCATTTTTCTCTGAAGAAGCCTTAATCAAATACCGTGTATTGGTTGAAATTGAATATTTCATTGCTTTGTGCGAAGTACCTTTACCTCAACTTGCAACCGTAAACCCAGATGTATTCGACAGTTTACGTAATATTTATAAAAATTTCTCTACTGAAGATGCCCTTTGGATCAAAGAGACGGAGAAAGTAACCAACCACGACGTAAAAGCGGTAGAATATTTCATCAAAGATGCTTTTGAAAAACTAGGCTTATCCCAATATAAAGAGTTTATTCACTTTGGATTAACATCTCAAGATATTAATAACACGGCGATTCCGCTTTCGACAAAAGAAGCTTTCGAGAAAGTATACATGCCTTCCTTGATCACTTTGACATCAAAATTAAAAGATCTAAGTGTCGAATGGCACGATATTCCAATGCTTGCCCGTACCCACGGACAACCGGCTTCACCTACTCGTTTGGGTAAAGAAATTGGTGTTTTTGTAGAACGTCTGGAAGAACAAATGCGTTTGTTGTTTAATATTCCTTTTGCAGCTAAATTTGGCGGAGCAACTGGAAATTACAATGCGCATCATGTGGCGTATCCTCAAATTGACTGGAGAAAATTTGGAGGGAAATTTGTGGAGGACAACCTTGGTTTACACCACTCCTTCCCTACTACTCAAATTGAACATTACGATCATTTTGCTGCATTTTTTGATGCGTTGAAAAGAATAAATACAATCATCATTGATTTGGACCGAGACATTTGGACGTATGTTTCGATGGAATATTTTAAGCAAAAAATCAAAGCGGGAGAAATAGGTTCTTCAGCTATGCCACATAAAGTTAATCCTATTGATTTTGAAAATTCAGAAGGAAATTTAGGAATGGCCAATGCGATTTTCGAACATTTATCAGCTAAATTACCTTTGTCTAGATTGCAACGTGATTTAACGGACAGTACCGTTTTGAGAAATATTGGTGTACCCATAGGACATACGTTAATCGCTTTTGAAGCTACTTTGAAAGGCTTGAACAAATTGTTATTGAATGAGCCAAAATTCCACGAAGATTTAGAAAAAAACTGGGCTGTAGTTGCCGAGGCAATTCAAACAATTTTGCGTCGTGAAGGATATCCTAATCCGTATGAAGCATTAAAAGGATTGACCAGAACCAATGAAGCTATTGATAAAAAAGCGATTCACGGTTTTATAGCAACACTTGAAGTTTCGGATGCCATTAAAGCTGAATTAATGCAAATAACTCCTAGTAATTTTTTGGGAATCAGCTAAAAAAAAATAACCCGTCTTCTTATTAAATTCTGCTTCTATAAAATTTTAACGTTTTATGGGAGCAGAATTTTCTTTTAAGACTAAAATTATCATAAAAAAAAGTTATCCTTTAACGTTTTTTTTGATAAATAATAATAAAATTATATATTACAACAATACCAAAAAACATTTAATACAAATCAGTACATCCATCAATGAATCCCATAGAAGCAACATCACAAATAACACAACATTTACATCCTCTGATCAGTGATTTAGGATTAATATTAATGACCGCTGCAGTTGCGGTACTTTTATTCAAAAAAATAAGACAACCTTTAGTCTTAGGATATTTAATCGCTGGTTTTTTAGCGGGGCCAAATTTTATTTTTTTTCCATCAGTACAAGAAATAAACAGTATCGAAGTCTGGGCTGAGATTGGTGTTATTTTCCTTTTATTTAGTTTAGGTCTGGAATTTAGTTTTAAAAAACTGATGAAAGTTGGAGGTACTGCCGCTATAACGGCGCTGTTTCAAATAACCACTATGATCGTTTTAGGGTATCTCGTCGGACAATGGATGGGATGGTCCTTGATGGATAGTATTTTTTTAGGCGCTATTTTATCGATGTCTTCAACAACAATTATTCTTCGTGCTTTTGATGAGCTGAATGTAAAGGGGAAAAAATTTGCTGGAATTGTTTTTGGAACCTTGATAATAGAGGATATTGTAGCCATTTTACTGATGGTCTTACTTTCAACAATAGCTGTCAGTAAACAATTTTCAGGAATGGAGTTATTCGAATCTGTTTTAAAACTCTTTTTCTTCTTAATATTATGGTTTGTAGGTGGTATCTTTTTCATACCCACCCTTCTTAAAAAAGCAAAAAATTTATTCAATGAGGAAACCCTATTGATAATATCAATCGCACTCTGTTTAATGATGGTTATCTTAGCTACAAAAGCAGGTTTTTCCCCAGCACTAGGTGCCTTTATAATGGGCTCTATCATTGCTGAAACCATTCATTCAGAAAGAATTGAGCATTTAATTAAACCCGTAAAAGATTTATTTGGAGCTGTTTTCTTTGTATCGGTAGGAATGTTAATCAACCCAAATACTTTAGTAGAATATGCAGTCCCTGTTGTAGTAATCACGTTAATTACAATTTTTGGAAAATCGATAAGTACGATGTTTGGAGCGCTAATTGCCGGTCAGCCCCTAAAGCAATCAGTCCAGTCAGGGATGAGTTTAGCACAAATTGGCGAGTTTTCTTTTATCATTGCCACCTTGGGAATGACATTAAAAGTGACAAGTGATTTTGTGTATCCAATTATTGTTGCAGTTTCAGCAGTAACGACTTTCACTACCCCATTTATGATCAAAATAGCGTTGCCAGTTTATGAACGCTTAATAAAAATACTGCCTAAAAAATTGATAGATGCTATAGATCGATATAGTGTGAATTCACAATCTGTAAAAACGACCAGCAATTGGCAGATTGTTTTGAAAGCAAAGTTGTCACAAATTGTGGTTCATTCTGTAATTATTATTGCCATAATTATTTTATCTGACCGTTATATTATTCCAATGACAGAAAGTTCTAAATTTGGAAACGCAGCAGCAGCCTTGGTAACATCTATAATAATAGCTCCTTTTTTATGGGCATTATCCTTCAGAAAAGTGGCGGTAGAGCAGATTGAAGCTTTGCAAAAAGCAGGCAAACATCGTGGTCCAATAATGGTATTGATTCTAATCCGAATTAGTTTAGGAATCTTTTTTATTGGCTTCTTATTAAATAATTTTTTATCGCCTTGGATAGCCTTCGTCGCTTTGATCGCCGCAATATCTGTTTATTTATTGTTCCCAAAAAAATTAAACACTTTGTACAATAAAATTGAGCTTCACTTTTTTCGAAATTTCAATGATAGAGAAATTTCTCAAGCACAGAAGAAACGAAGTGATTTAACTCCTTGGGACGGGCATATGGCATTTTTCGAAATTACCAAAGAATCAAATCTGGCAGGTAAAGCATTGAATGAACTTGAAATCCGAGAAAACATGGGTATTAATATTGCTTTTATAAAACGTGGAGGTATTACTATAAATATTCCTGATGGCAATGAACGCGTATTTCCCGGTGATGAAATTTGCGTCATTGGAACCGATGACCAAGTTCAAATATTTAAATCTTATCTGGATCAAAATGAATTTGAAGTTCCTGAATTAGTACAAGAAACCGCTATAATATTAAAACAAGTAGAACTAGAAAATGAAGAATTTATCGGAAAAAGCATTCGGAAATCACAGCTAAGAGAAAAAACGCATGGTCTGATCGTCGGAATTGAAAGAAATGAAAAACGGATTCTTAACCCGAATTCGGATATTATCTTAGAGAAAAATGATATTCTTTGGATTGCAGGAAACGAAAAATTACTTACTGCCTTTTTTGAAAAGTAAACCAAGGTCTTTTGTTGTACTCCAAGTTTGATGAAATTATAATTCAACAGGGTCCTCTTTTATTTGAGATGTATTTTACCAACGTCTAAAATAAATTATTATCTTTATTAAGAGCCGTTCTCAATAAATCTATCGATTTTTTTGTCGGGATTTCTTGTTTTATTTGTAGGAGTACTGCAGCAATTAATATCATTATTAAATTTTAAATCCGAAAAAAAATATAATTCAATAAGCTAATCACTTTATCAATTTTATGTCAAAAAACAAAATATTAATCCTATTTTCCCATCCACTTTACGAGAAATCGCACGCAAATAAAGCCTTGGTGGAAAATATTCCAGAATCAGAAAACATAACTTTCCATGATTTATACGAAGAGTATCCTGATTTTGATATTGATGTAAAACACGAACAGGTTTTGTTAAGTCAGCATGACATCATCATTTGGCATCATCCCATGTACTGGTATAGTTGTCCGCCATTGATGAAACAATGGATTGATATGGTACTGGAACACAACTGGGCGTACGGAAAAAAAGGAAAGGCCTTGCAAGATAAAATTATTTTTCAAGTAATTACAACCGGCGGAGACAAAGAAAATTATTGCAAAACCGGCAGTGAACGGTACAGTATTCCCGAATTGCTCGAACCGTTTAACCAAACTGCAAAAGTATGTAACATGATATATTTACCCCCTTTTGTTGTGCATGGCACACACAATATGTCCAAAGATGATTATAAACAAAACGGTTTAATGTATGGCCATTTTCTAGATTACATAAACAACAATAATTTAGATACGGAAGTACTTTTGCAGTACCATTATTTAAACGAATGGTTTGCCACAATACAACAATAACATGGATACCAATTTTTTACTTCAGGCTATTATTTATTTATCAGCTGCCGTTATTTGTGTTCCTATTGCTAAAAAATTAGGATTAAGTTCTATTTTAGGCTATTTATTTGCCGGTATAATAATAGGCCCTTATGTAATGGGATTTATTGGTCAGGAAGGCCAGGATATTATGCATTTTGCTGAATTTGGCGTTGTGATGATGTTGTTTTTAATTGGTTTAGAACTGGAACCCAGTAAGTTTTGGAAAATGAGGAAGTTTATTATTGGAATGGGTTCCGCACAATTAGTTGGAACAACGCTTCTTTTATTTTTTGGATGTCTTTATTTTATGGATTGGAAATGGGAAACCACACTGGCCGTTTCCTTAGCGCTCGCATTATCCTCTACGGCCATTGTATTGCAAACTTTAAAAGAAAAAGGATTATCTAATACTTCCGTGGGACGTTCGTCATTTGCTGTTCTTCTTTTTCAGGACATCGCCGTAATTCCGATTTTAGCTTTTCTGCCGCTTTTATCTACCGTAAATCTTGAAACTACAAATGAAATTCAACAATCCTTAATTACAGGGTTTCCCAGCTGGTTGCAAACTTTAATAGTCATCGGAAGTATATCGACAATATATTTTGCAGGCCGCTTTTTATTTGTTCCGCTACTGCATATTATCGCCAAAACTCGGTTGCAGGAATTGTTCACCGCATCGGCATTGTTATTAGTTGTAGGCGTTTCTTATTTGATGCAGCTGGTTGGGTTAAGTCCCGCTCTAGGAGCATTTATGGCTGGAGTCGTACTGGCCAACTCTGAATTTCGTCATGAGCTGGAAGGGGATATTGCTCCGTTTAAAGGATTACTGCTTGGTCTTTTTTTTCTTGGAGTAGGCGCATCGATAAACTTTAAACTGATTCTTGACAATCCCCTTTTCATATTTGTTTTTGGAGCTATTCTTACTTTGGTTAAGTTTTTCGTTTTATTTATAATCAGCCGCTTTCATAAAAAGAAAATAGACCAAAACCTATTATTTGCTTTTGGGTTAAGTCAGGCAGGAGAATTTGGTTTTGTAATCATGAGCTTCTCTATGCAGCTAAACATCATTCCTAACATTTTGGCCAATCAAATCATGGCCGTTATTGCTATGAGTATGATAGCAACACCTTTTTTACTGTTAATAAATGAACGCTTAATTTATCCTAATTCAAAATTTCAAGAAAAGGAAACAAAAAAAGACAGTGATTATATTGATGAAGACAATCCTGTAATCATAGCTGGTTTTGGTCATTTTGGCAGTACAGTTGGCCGCCTATTAAGAGCCAATAACGTAAAATCAACGATCCTAGATTATGATTCTGATCGAATAGATGTATTACGAAAAATGGGATTCAAAGTATATTATGGAGATGCCACTCGTTTAGAATTATTGAAAGCTGCAGGTTGTGATACTGCCAAACTTTTTATTGCTGCCATTGATAATCCTACGGTAAATTTGCAAGTAATTGAAACCTTAAAAAAACACTTCCCAAATTTAAAGATCTTAACTCGTGCCCGAAACCGAATTGATGCCTATGAATTAATTGACCATAAAGTAGAACACATTTATCGGGAAACGTTATACAGTGCGGTCAATATGGGGGTAGATGCCTTAGTAGAATTAGGTCACAGAAAATATACCGCTACCAGACAAGGGCAGCAATTTATAAAATATGATGAAATTACCACCCGAAAATTGGCAGAAAAACGTCATGATAAAATGGCCTATCTGATCACCGTAAAAGAAGAAATTGAATTACAGGAACAATTGTTGAAAAGTGATATTTATTCCCAAGTTGCAGCCACCAATCACAGTTGGGACAGCGAGCATTTGAAAAACAACTTAGCAGATACTACAGAATAACGATTTTCCGAAAACTGAAAAATGTCTTGTCCTGAATAACCGATACAGATTATTAGATAAAAATATTTAATTAAACACTTGCAAAAACGTTTTTGCAA
>NZ_RYDN01000054.1:0-8964 GCF_003968735.1 Flavobacterium sp. RSP49
TATTCCCTTTTTTTTAAACTTTTCTTAACTTTGTCTTTAACTAGCTGATATCTCGTTTTTTGAAGATCAAAGTTTTTCCTTCTCCTCATCCAGATTCAAAAGAAAGGATGACTTTATCTACAAATTTTAGGGGTTCTACAGCTTTAACTAGTGTAAAATTGCCTTTCCTGTTTATTAAATCTTCAAAAATTCATGCTTTATTGCACTCAGCAATTCACTTTGCGTATTCAAGATAGCATCCCTAACTAGCATTCGAACAAAAAATCCGGTTTAACTCTTTCTTTTCAAACAGAAATCATGCTACATCATTTCGGTAAACATCATCAAAAAGAACTATTTGCACAATACCTTATATAAGGAGTACCTATCATTATATTCTCTCCATACTTTTAGAAGATAAATGACGCAAAAGCACTGCAAAACGAATAGTATCAAAAAAGGAACACTATTGTGCTTCAAAAAAAAAGCACTACTTTGTAACAAAAACCAGTATTGAATTACTAACGTATATATGAGTGATAATTTAGAACATTCTTTTGTAAAGCAGTTGCAAGAAAATCAGAATATAATCCACAAGATTTGTAGGTTGTATACTAATGGCGATGATGCACACAAGGATTTGTTTCAGGAAATTACGATTCAGTTATGGAAGGCTTTTCCAAAATTCAGAGGTGACAGCAAATTTTCTACTTGGGCGTATCGAGTTGCTTTAAATACAGCAATTACTTTATACCGAAAAACAAAACGATCCATAAACACCATAGAATTTGAAGGACGACAACATTTCCTGAATGACGTGGAATATGATTATGAAGAAGAGGAGCAATTAAAATTAATGTACCAAGCGGTTTACCAGCTGAATGATATTGAAAAAGCATTGATATTTATGTATCTGGAAGATAAGGATTATCATGAAATATCAGAAACATTAGGAATTAGCGAGGTGAATGCCCGGGTAAAAATGAATAGAATAAAAGGGAAATTAAAAAAAATATTAAATCCGTAAGGAATATGAAAGAGCTGGATTTATTAAAAAAAGACTGGCAGAAGAATGATAATTCTTTTGCGCAAGTATCCGAAACCGAGATTTACAAAATGATTCATAGAAAATCGTCTTCGATTGTGAAATGGATATTTATTATTAGCATTATTGAATTTGTAGTATTAAACACTTTGAGTTTTTTACTTCCTGATAAAAAGATGAGTGCATCTGAAACAATTGATATTTTTATTACTGTTTTAGATTATTTAAGTTATGGTGTAGCAATATTTTTTATGTATTTATTCTATAAGAATTATCGCTCTATATCAGTCACTTCAAATACTAAAAAATTGATGGAATGCATTTTAAACACACGTAAAACAGTCCGTTATTACATAGGATATAATTTGTTTCTTGTGTTTTTTGTTGCTATACTATTATTATCAACTGAAATCCTAATTAAATCTGCAACAAACAATGATAATGGATCTAGAATATTTTTAAATTGTATTCTAATGTTATTTTCCATAATTATTTTGGTAGGTATTGTATGGCTTTTTTACCAATTGATTTATGGTATATTATTAAAAAAATTAAATAGAAATTACACGGAATTAAAGAAAATTGATTTATAAAAAAAGAGGCAAAAGCCTCTTTTAATATTCCCATTTTCTAAATTTATTCAACTCTTCTTGCTCTTTAATATCTTCAGCAGGAATAACTTTAAGGAACGAAGGATGCTGCTCAATAGCAAATTCTACTTTTTCGACTATCTCATCAACTGTATCATTTTCATAATCAATATCTAAGGGCTCTTTAATAATGAACGATTGCAGGATTCCTTTCTTTTTCATCCGAAACCCTTTTTTATCAAATGAACGACGAAAACCATCTATAACAATAGGCACCACAATAGGCCTGTGTTGTTTGATAATATGGGCTGTTCCTTTACGAACTGGCTTAAAAGATTTTGTTGTTCCTTGCGGAAAAGTAATTACCCATCCGTCATTTAAGGCTGTTTTTATGTTTTCAGTATCATCCGGGTTAATTTCTTTTTTCTCTTGGACATCAACTCCTTTAGCACGCCAAGTCCGCTCTACAGAAATTGCTCCGGCATACGCCATAATTCTTGGTAACAATCCCGCCTGCATGGTTTCTTTGGCAGCAACATAATAAATATTCATTTTGGGTTGCCACAGATAGCAAACATTCTTGATAGTATCTTCTCGTCCGCTCAAACTTGCGTTAAAAACATGAAACATAGCAACTACATCTGCAAAATAAGTTTGATGATTGGAAATAAACAGCACGTTAGTGTCCGGTAAATTTCTGATAATTTCTGACCCTTCAATTTGCAATTCATTGAATCCTCTATAACGCCTGTGAGTTACAGCACCAAAAATTCGAATTAACCATTTTTTTATAAATAATATATGACCAAAAGGATTTCTTTTAAATAATCCCATAAAATTGTGTGTGTTTTTTTAAAATTTTAGTTACAAACTTACGAAATTTATATTTGAAGTTGAGCACTGAAGTACACAGAAAAAAATTGAACATGACAGCCAATTAATTGCTCTTTTCAATTCCTAAACAAAACTGTTTTAACGTAAAACTACTTTTAACACATCTTTCAATTCGCTCAACATCATCGCTGTAGCTCCCCAAATAATGTGTTCTTCAATTTTGAAAGCCGGTACATTTATATCATTCGCATAAGAAGTTGACAATTTTGCTTCAATTACAATTGCATCGTTTAAAAAAGTTGACAACGGTATTTCGATAATACTGGCTACTTCAGCAGGTTCCAATACAAATACAAGTTCTTCTTTGCTAATTCCCAAAAAAGGATACACCATAAAATTACTTGGCGGAATATAAATTTGAGTAAATGGTTTAATAATTTCAATTTTATCCGGAGGGATCCCTACTTCTTCATGTGTTTCACGTAAGGCTGTAATTGCATAATTCCCATCCTGTAATTCATACTTGCCTCCTGGAAATGCAATTTGTGCTGAATGAACTCCTTTATACGAGTTCCTCACAATTAAAACGAAATGAGCACTGTCCTTTTTAGGATAAAAAAGCATCATCACTGCTGCTATTCTTGGATTTTCAGCCTCTACAGTACTCTTTTTCAAGCTTTCCAATCGCTCTAGTGGCGCCATTTTGATATGTGCGTCAAATGCAGGTAGCCCAGCATTAATTAATTTAGGAACAAACCGTAAAAATTCTTGAAAATCCATAATCAAAGTCTATTTTTGTACACTGAAATTTAATATAAATATAGTTTAGAAAATGTGCTTGAGCAAATTTTCCAGGATCAAAAAGCCCCTAAAATGTACAGTAAAGAAGAGACCCAAAGATTAAAGCGAGAATTCTGGATTGCATTTGCAGAAAAATATCCCAGAAAATGGGTCTTATATGATACTAAGATTAAAGATTTCTCCTTTAAATTTTACGTAGACAATAAAAAAGCGCAAGTTTTAATAGATATTGAACATCGAAGTGACGAAAAAAGAATGGCTTATTTTGAAAAATTCGAAGCGTTAAAAAACATTCTTGAAGAAGAATTTATCAAAGATTTGATTTTTGAAAAAGACTACACTCTGGAAAGCGGAAAAACAATTAGCCGCATTTGGGTTGAAAAACTGGGTGTGGGAGTTAGCAATAAAAACTATTGGAATGAAATCTTTGATTTTTACAACGAAAAGATGAATGCTGTAGAATTATTTTATTTAGAATATGATGGTTTCATCAAAGACATCGAAAAACTTTAAAGCAACAAAATCTAATACGATAATTCACTGTTTACATATTGAAAATATTATAAACTATTATCCGATTGTCATAATTGATATAGAGCTGTTTTCTGTTATTTTGTTTTTTTCTGGTTATGATTGAGACGGTACAATCAAAGCCTTCATTGTCTTTACAGGTAAATGAATACACAATATCAGTCTCATTTTCTTCGGTGGGTTGATACTCGATTATTTCAAATAATTGAATGATTTGAGAATAAACTACAATCCTGTTTTTATCCGTATCCAAAGTAACCCGGAGATTGACCAGCTGTAAATCTGACCACTTATCCCCTTTTTCTTTTTTTTCTAAAACACTAAATCCTGATGTTTTAAACGTATAGCTTTGTCCATAAGAAGTATGCAACCCGATGACCAAAAAAAACAATATCTTGTATATTTTTGTCTTTGTCATTGTTTAAAATTGAAATTCAACACTTCCATTCTTGCCAATTCAAAATCGGATATCATTTCCTGAACAATTTCTCCCGCTGGTCGTATCGCGTGAATAATACCTGCTATTTGACCAATTTCTAATTCTCCTTCAATTACATCACCCTCAAACATCCCGCGTTTTGCTCTAGCTCTTCCTAATAAGGTAACAATTTCCTCTTTTGTAGGACCACTTTCATACAAATGCTGTACGTCTTGATAGAATTTATTTTTAATCAATCGTACCGGAGCCAGTTCTTTTAAAGTCAATTGTGTATCACCTTCCTTCACCTTTACGATGATTTCCTTAAAATTATCATGAGCGGATGATTCGATAGACGCTGCAAATCTGCTTCCAACCTGAACGCCATCTGCACCAAGAACCATTACGGCTAACATTGCATGGCCTGTGGCAATTCCGCCGGCAGCAATCAACGGAATCTTTATTTTTTCTTTAACCATAGGGATCAACGCAAGGGTCGTAGTTTCTTCTCTTCCATTATGTCCTCCGGCTTCAAAACCTTCGGCAACAACGGCATCGACGCCCGCATCTTGTGCTTTTAACGCAAATACAGAACTGCTGACTACATGCACTACCGTTATGCCATTTTCTTTTAAATATGAAGTCCACGTTTTAGGGTTTCCTGCTGATGTAAAAACAATTTTCACGTCTTCTTCAACAATAATTTTCATGATTTCTTCAATGTTTGGATACAACATAGGAACATTTACTCCAAAAGGTTTTGAAGTCGCTTTTTTGCATTTCTGAATGTGTTCCCTCAAAACTTCAGGATACATGGAGCCTGCTCCAATTAATCCTAAACCTCCGGCATTACTGACGGCACTTGCTAATTTATATCCGCTGTTCCAAATCATTCCGCCTTGAATAATTGGATATTTTATTTTGAAAAGGGCTGTAATTTTGTTCATGTGATCCTACTGTATTATTGTTTCATTATTTTTCCCGTTTTAGAAAAACCAACGGATTCCATTTTATAAAAGTACATTCCTTTCTCCAATTTTTTCAAGGAAATAGTTGCAGATTGAGGAGTTACTTTTTGTTCTAAAATTATTTGGCCTAAAAGAGTATAAATAAATAAAGTACCCATTTCAAATTTTGAAGGTAAAGAAACCGAAACAAAATCGCTTGTCGGATTGGGATAAATAATAAAATCATCTTTCGAAAAAGAAGCTATGGACAATTGATTGCTTAGCGCCAAATTAAAATCGGGGATTCCATATCCGTACTGATTATTTGGTACTGAAAATTTATCGGATGATTTGAGTACTAATTCTCTAATTTCCCTATTCGTTTTTTTAGGAAATGCCTGCCACAAACACGCTACCATTCCTGCCATAATTGGACTGGAAAAAGAAGTTCCGCTTGCCGTTACAATATTTCCTAACACATTAGAAACTACTGCTGCTTGTCCTTGTGCCATTACATCCGGTTTTATTCTTCCGTCAAAAGAAGGACCAATTGAACTGAAAGAAGTTATTACTTCAGAGGAATTTACTGCACCAACTGCAATTACTGAAACAGCATCTGCAGGAACGGCTATGTGTGGATTTGAGGAACTTCCTGAATTACCGGCCGATGTCACTAAAACCATTCCTCGGCTAAATGCAATTTCAGCTCCTCTAGACATAAATGCAGTTGTGCCATTCATTTCGGCATACGTATGATTGTAGGCCTGATTATCAAAATCAAAATAACCCAAAGAGGTGTTAATAATATCGACCCCTAAACTATCTGCTTTTTCTGTTGCTTCAACCCAAAGTGATTCTTCTACAGGATTTTCAGAAGTATCGTCTTCCGTAATAAATAAATAATAAGAGGCATCAGGTGCCGTTCCTACAAGAGCATTTTCTTTATAACCTCCCATTGTAGAAAGCACAGAAGTTCCATGTGAAGAACCGGTATAAAAATTTGGATTTCGTAATACAAAATTATAACCTCCTAAAATCTGACTGTTATTTCTTAATCTTTCAAAAGGAAGTATGGTATTTACACCCGGAAATCCGGCATCCATAACGGCAATTATTTTTCCTGAACCAGTATAATTCTGCTGATGCAACAGCTGCCCATTGAGCATCCGTATTTGATTTGAAGAAGATCCATATGCGTAATCAATTTTGGTTTTACTAGTCTTGTCCTCTCTTTTTACCTTAATTGATTTTGCGGTTTTACCCATTTGATTTAACGATTTGTCTGCAAAATCAACTTTATCTACAAAAGAAAATAGGGCTAATGACTGTATCGCCACCTGTTCTCCTCTAACATGAATGGCATTCATCCATTTAGATTTTGCCATAACAGTAATTCCCGATGTAGATTTTACTTGATTAACATAGGAAGCTTCTACCGGAATATCTTTAAAATCTAAGGCAATATTTTGATTGGATCTTCTGTCCAATGCTCTTTGAGAAAGCATTTTCAGTGGTGAATCAACATAGAATTGAGAATTGGGCTTCGCATTAAAATACACCCAAGCATCCTGTTGTGAAAAACCCACAGTAGTAATGAATAGAAAAAAGAATAAATAGAATTTTCTCATAGGTAACTATATTGTTAAGATATAAAGATATAGCTTCCAATGAAATTAAATGGCAATTGAAACTACGGTTTTTCTTGAAATCATACTAAAATAAAGTACTAAACTAAGAAATAACTCCTGAACCAACTAATTCATCCCCTAAATACCACGCGGCAAATTGGCCTTCGGTTATTGCCGACTGCGGTTCGTTAAAGTCCACGTACATTTCATTTTCAAACTGATGCAAAGTAGCCCTTTGCAACGGTTGCCTGTAGCGTATTCTTGCCATCACCTCCATCGTTCCTCCATTGGCCAAAGCCAAATCTTTACGAATCCAATGTACTTCTTCTTTTTCAATACGCAATGCTTTCTTGAATAATCCGGGATGTTGACTTGATAATCCGGTATATATCGTATTGGTTTCTACATTCGTGGCTATAATAAACAAGGGATCCGTTGTGCCTCCTACATTTAAACCTTTTCGTTGTCCAATAGTAAAATAATGAGCCCCTTGATGTTTCCCCACTATTTTTCCCATTTGTGGCGTGTACGGAATTTTTCTTGCTGCTGATTTTAAATCCGCTTCTACACTTAGGCCTACATGATTTTCAGCACTGTAAACAGGATCATTTTTATCTATTTGGATAATAATTCCGTCTTTGGGTTGCAATTTTTGTTGTAAAAATTCAGGCAAACGCACTTTTCCAATAAAACACAAGCCTTGTGAGTCTTTCTTTTCGGCAGTTATCAATTCCATTTGGGCAGCAATTTCACGTACTTCCGGCTTAGTTAATTCGCCAATGGGAAATAAGGATTTTGCTAATTGCTCTTGGGATAATTGACACAAGAAATAGGATTGATCTTTATTGGTATCGGCACCGGCTTTCAGTTGATACACGGTTTCGCCATTCACTTTGATTTCACTTTTTTGACAATAATGCCCCGTTGCAACATAATCAGCACCAAGACTCAAAGCAATTTTCATGAAAACTTCAAATTTTATTTCCCGATTACAAAGCACATCGGGATTTGGAGTACGCCCTTTTTCATATTCATTGAACATGTAGTCTACGATTTTTTCTTGGTATTCAACACTTAAATCTACCGTTTGAAATGGAATTCCAAGTTTTTCGGCAACTAACAATGCATCATTACTATCCTCCAGCCATGGGCATTCATTAGAAATAGTGACTGAGTCGTCATGCCAATTCTTCATAAAAAGACCAATAACTTCATACCCTTGTTGCTGCAACAAATAAGCAGCAACACTTGAATCTACTCCTCCGGAAAGTCCTACAACTACACGCTTCATCTTCAAAAAATTAAAATTTTATAAGGGTGCAAAGTTACAAAAAGATTTACAACAGTAATGGCTAACGATACCGTTAATTGTTTTTTGATTTTGTGGCATTTTCTGTAAAGCTCATATTGATTTCTTTGACTACTTTTCCTTTTTCAAAAAACTGCCATATACCCGCTTTCTTTCCATTTACAAAGTGTCCTTTAGAGACTGTATTCCCGTCGGAATCTCTAAAGATTGCTAAACCGTTATAAAGGTCGTTCTTGAAAGCAGACTCTTCCAACACGATTCCTTTTTCAGTATATTTTTTATAAAAGCCATTTTTTAAATTATTTATATAATTGATTTCTTCGGCAATTTTTCCACTTAAATAGAATACGGTACGCAAACCTTCAAGTTTTCCTTTACTATAGTGTTCCGTTGTCATTATATATTTTGAGGCCAAATGGTAATAGTTCCATTGACCCTCAAATACTTTATTGATCACTTTTCCTTCACTTACTTTATTCTTGTTTTGGTCGTAAAAAATAGTAAACGCTGCATTGTCTTTTGGATTAAATTCTCGAGTTGCAATTAGCGATTTTGCTCTGGTATCATCAAAAAAATTAAAAATACCAATTTCTTTTCCGTGCTCAAAAGTTCCTTCATATCTAGGTCGTTTTGAGGTTTCATATACACCTTTCCACACTCCGTGTTTTTTCCCTTTTGCATCTAATACATTAAAATCAGTTTGTGCATAAAGAAAAAACACATTCAAAAACATCAAAACCAATATTCTTTTTTTGTAATATGTTTTCATAATTACTTTTTTAGTACCGAATTCAGGTCACTTAAATTATGTCTTGTCCTGAATAACCGATACAGATTATTAGATAAAAATATTTAATTAAACACTTGCAAAAACGTTTTTGC
>NZ_RYDN01000055.1:0-8648 GCF_003968735.1 Flavobacterium sp. RSP49
AGAGGTGATGAGTATCTGTGGATATAACTATATTTTTTTAGATAAAATTTGGACCATATAATACATGTGTTTGGTATAATTGAATTGTATTTGGATAATGATAGTACGGGAGATAAATATACCAAATTGATTACGGAACGATTACCCGCAGCAAAGGATGAACGATTCAAATATTCAGAATGTAAAGACTTAAATGAATACTTATGTAAATATAAGCCCATTTGAAAAATATTGTTTATAAATTATCTTGTTGTCTCCGAAAGGATAGCAAGTAGGACAGGGGCGGAAAAACCCCTATCCTACTTGCTCTGCGAGGCCAAAGCCTTGAAAATAAGGCTTTCTTTAGGAATGAAGTTTATAATATTTTATAATTAAAATATAATTAAACGCATAACTACCTGATTAACAGTTTTAAAAATTATAATTATGACTAAAAAAAGTATTATTATAGATGAAAAAGCGCATACAGAACTTGGGAAGTTATCTGAAAGTTTACGAATGAATTTGGGTGCTCTTATACAAGAAATGATTTATTATTTCAAAAAAACAGGTATCGACCCCAAAGATGCTGTAAACAAAAATCCAGCTTTAATGGTTGCCGCTTTAGATAAAAGGATAGTCTCTTTTTTAAAAGTTCAAGAAAGAGATATTTTGAAACCATTAAGACAAGATGTTTTTAATTATCAAAATGCTCAAAAGGAAGAAATTTCAAAATTAATTATTTCGATAAATAAACTCTTAGATCAACATTCGGAACGAACAACTGAAATAAAAAAAGCTCATCTTGAGAATCTGAACAAAATAAATAGCAATGATGGGGAAAGAACTAAAATGATAATTTCTGAATTACAAAAAAACAGACAAGCCATTTTGCTTATTTGTAAACTATTAGATGACAAAAACAAATCCGGCACTTTGGATAAAATTAAATCTCTTTTTTCATAATGCCAATATCTAAACCACATAGTACACCTGGAGCGGACAATAAAGGCAGTTGTTCCAACTTGGCTATTTACTTAGAAAAGGAAAATGAAGAATTGGATAGAACCATTAAGAAGTCTTCCTCAATGAGTGAAATATCTCAGCTAGAAAACAGGAAACAAGGTTTCTTTACCGCTTCAGAGATTAATATCAGCACGATAGATGTTATTAGTTCTATAGATAATAATAAAAGAAAATTAGGAGCAAATGATGCTAAATATTTTGCTCCAACAATTAGCTTCAGTGAGAATGAATTGAATCATATTGCCTTTCTAGCTACTGGTAAAAGAGAAGTTACAAGTATTTTGGAATTAAACTCATCTGAATTAGAGCAATTTAATAATCTTATAAGAGAGTATGGACGCAAAGTAATGGATAACTACGCTTTGAATTTTAATCGTCAAGACAAAGGAATTAAAACGGGTGCTGATTTAGTTTATTTTGCAAAAATTGAGCATTTTAGAAAATACAAGGGTACAGATAAAGAGGTTATTAATGGAAAGGAAATTTCTGGAGAGTATAAAAAGGGACTGCAATCTCATATTCACATAATTGTTTCCAGAAAAGATAAAACACAAATGTTTAAATTAAGTCCTACTTGTAATGAAAAACAAACCAATAGAAAAATTGGTAATAACGAATATCAAGTGGGATTTGATAGGGTAAAATGGATCAGTTCAAACGAAAAAACTTTTGACGAACATTTTAATTATAAACGAAAAGAACTTGAAAAATTTCAAAATCAAAATATTTTAAAAAATGGAAGTCCTCAAGACAAGTATGAAATCAATAAAAAAATAGAAATAGAATCGATTAAGATGGATGAAATAAAAGAGCAAATTAGGAATGCTCATTTCAATGTTTTGATGCTAAAACCAAACAATTTAAAAGATTATCAGCAACGAATGATAAAATTTGCTATTCAAGTTTTACCAACAATAAATAAAGGTGATTTTACCCAAGAGAATCACTTTTTTCACGAACAATCAGGGATAGATTTCAAAGCGAATGAAATTGATCAAAACTTAAAACTCCATGAATTATTTAGTGCTGATAGTAAAACAACGAAGCAATTGCAACAAACTGAACCGTCATTTGAGGACTGGAAGATTAATACCGAAAAATTAACGTCTATTTTATCATCTCTTCCCTACGAAATCGATCCAGTGGTTGATGATGAATTGCTAAAAAGAAAAAGAAAGAGAGCAATAAGAAGATGATTTAATACAAAAATACCATAGTCTGAGAAAAAAATTATCTACAAATAGTTATTATTTTTCTCTTACAAATACTTTCGGAATATTTCATAACAAAGCAATGCAAAAAAACCTGGGAAATACAATTTTAAATCCAGAATGAAGTTCAAACACTTATGAGTACCGAAGAAAATCGACTGTATTCAGGCGGCGGTGCGATGTCTTGTTGGAATTTATTACTCTATCTAGTAGAAAAATACACGAATAGGGAAACTGCAATATTAGCTTCAAAATATTTTGCTATTGACATAGATAGAGAAAGTCAATCGGTTTTTGCAATGTTTCAAGGCCAAAAAAATCACAACGATGCTTCTATAAAAAAAGCGCAGGAATTCATCGAAAATAATATTCAAGAATCAATTACAATCGAAGAACTAGCCAATTTAGTTTCTGTGGGAAGAAGAAGTTTTGAAAGAAGGTTCAAACTGGCGACAAACCATTCGGTTTTAGAATATATCAATAGACTAAAAATGGAGAATGCTAAACGAAGTTTTGAAACAAGCCGTAAGAATATCAATGAAGTAATGTACGATGTTGGTTATACAGATACCAAAGCGTTTAGAACTATTTTTAGGAAATTTACGGGTTTAAGTCCGATTGAATATAGAAATAAGTATAATAAAATGACAGCAGCTTAGTTTTTGCTAAGTTCCCAATTTTATTCATAACACACAGCTAATGATGGAAAAATGATGTTTGATATAGGAACAAAAAAGGGATGATTTTACAATCATCCAATTCAGTGGACTTGATGGAACTAGGATTTTAAAGTATAGGCAGATTTGTACACGAACGAACTGAACTGACGCTATAATCTGTGCCCGCGTCAATAAGCCATAAAATTAACACACAAAAAAGCTGCAAGAAAATAATTTCTGTAGCTTTTTTTTATAAAATTGAAATGACTAATTTTTGTGGGAGAGGATTGCAGATCAGTTATAGTGGGTTTATACTCATGTAAGTATTAAAAGTTTGCAACAAATAAACTTGTGTAAAATAAATATTATAAAAAATTATGGTTTACGTAATGGATATAAGAATTAAATTGCAATATTTGTTTTATTATTTAGTAAAAAATAATTTTCATAAACAGATCAACTAATTTTAGGAAATCATGAGGGCTATAAATGAAATTTTAAACTTAAATGTATCATATCAAGCAAATACATGGTCTGCAATTTCTATTGAGCCTAAAATTGAAATAATTTTAAATGAAATAAAATCAGAAAAACATAAAGTTCAAATCTTTCGATTAAGAAAAAAACTTGAAGAAGGTGATAAAGAATATTATGATAATTATAAGAAACAGTTGCCTGCAGTGACTTTTAGCGGAACTTTTAATTTAAACAGATCGTTTAATAAATTAAAAACATACAACTCTTTAATCGTTATTGATATTGATAAACTTAGTTCAGAGAAGTTAATTGAAAATTATAAGCAACTTTTAAGTAACGACTATGTTTTTTCATTTTGGCGTTCACCCTCGAATAAAGGTTTTAAAGGTTTAGTTTCTATCGAATACCTTATTGAAGAAATTGAAACTGATTTAGATAAATTGCATAAGAGTGCGTTTAAAAAATTATCAGATTATTTTTTAGAACAATATGATATTGAGCTGGATAAAAGTGGTAGCGATATTACTAGACTTTGTTTCCTATCTTATGACGAAGAGTTAATTTTAAAGCCAATATTTAAAAATTTTATTATTAAAGATGATGATCTAATTGCTCTCACAAAAGAAACGGGAAATAAAAAAATCGGATTTAACCTGGTTAGTACAAGAGACAAGCTTTATAATCCATTTGAAAGGAATGACCCATTTGATAGAAAAATAATGACTGATATAATACGATATTTATCCAAAAAGAAATTAAGTATTACATATTCATATAATGATTGGTGTAAAGTATCAATGGCAATCGCAAATTCTTTTACCTATGATATTGGAATGAATTATTTTTTGAAGCTCAGTGTCTTAGATGGTTTAAAGTATAATGAAATAAGTTGCACAAATTTTTTAGAAAATTGTTATGAAACAAAAAAAGGAAATATCAATTTTAATAGTATAGTTTATTTAGCAAACCAAAGAGGCTATCATACAAAAAAACAAAAAAATGGGGTACCGAAGGTGGAGGATTAATTTCTATTCGCGAATATCACTTCTCATTAACGGTAAAGCACTGCCAGAGAGTTTAAAAGAGACTAAATACAAATATGTATCAGTATCAGTATCAATAGTCATACGTGAGAAATCACGTTACAGGAGACCCCATTTTTTTAATGTATGAGACAATTTGAAAATTATTTTACAGAAAACGAGATCTTAAGACAAATTTGTAAAATTCGTGTGAAGCTTGCTAAAAGTAAATCAAAAAAACATTTACTTCATCTATTAACTTCCTCTTCTAATTACAATTATCATTTAAAGTCAAATAAAACTCCCAACAATGATTTTGAACAATATCAGCATGATTTAACGGTGTTTTTGAGAACAATCTTGCCTCCAAGAAAAAAATGGATAAAACTCGGTGAAAATTCAAGGAGAAAACCCAACTCAAGAAATGAATTTTTAACATCAAACGATAAAAATTTTTATTCGCTGTTAAAGACAATTAAAGTTCACAGTAAAAAAGATTTAAAAGAGCAATGGTATTTAGATTTACAAAAATTCATCTATGAAACTTTAGAATTATCTAAAAACAAGTCATTTTCCATTACAGAACCAGTCATTTTTCCAAAATTAAAAGATAAATTAAAGGAAAAATTAGAAGAAGATGAAGTAAATGAATGTAGGCCAATATGCATATTTAGTTTGAAAGAAAGAATAATTTTAAGTGCTACAAATAAATTTTTAACTCAATTATTTGACGAACATTTTCAAGATAGCTCTTATGCTTTTAGATCTAAAAAAAATGTTGAAGGCACAATATTGTCACATCACGATTGCATAAATGACATACTAAAATTTCGAAATAAAGACAAAGAAGTTGATTTATACATTGCTGAATGTGATATGAAAAAATTCTATGATACTGTAAATCATAAAATAGTAAAATCATTATTTAATGAACTCATTACAAAATCAAAAGTGCTTTATCCTGAATTAAATCTTGATAATTCGATACACATTTTTGAAAGTTATTTAAATTGTTTTGCATTTAATATAAATATTCCAAAATCCTCAGACATAGAGTATTGGGATTCATACAGAATTCCTAAAGGTGAGTTCTCTTGGGTAGATGATGTTATTTCAAATCATTATACAGACATAACATTAGAAAGAGTTGGAGTTCCACAAGGAGGAGCCCTTTCTGGCCTTATTGCTAATATATATCTTAATTATGCTGACACTCTTTTAAGTGAAAAAAACTTTTTATATCAAAGATTTTGTGATGATATGATTATCATTTCAGATAATTTACAAGAATGCATTACTGCAAAAGAATTATATGAGAACGCTTTATATGAACTAAAGCTCTTTCCACATAAATTTAGAGCGGAGAAAGAATTAATGACAATAAATGATGGTAAAATAAATTATCAGGCTTTTTGGAAAGGAAAATCAAAAGGACCTTACAAATGGGGTGAAATAGGAGAAAACTCCTTTCCTTGGATTGGTTTTGTTGGATATGAGATTAATTTCTTGGGCGAAATTAGAGTCAGAAAAAGATCATTTGAAAAAGAATTGCAAAAACAAAAGGCAGTAATTAAAGAAATAAAAAATGCAATTGAAAATGGAATGCGTAAGTCAAAAGGAACTGCAACAGAATCAGCAATAAATAGGCTAATTGGCATGTCCGTTGGACGTATTGGTATGGATAATTTTAATGAAGTTTCAACAGATATGTGTTGGAAAAATGGATTTAAACTACTGAATTTCAATAAACATTCAATTATACAGATAAAGCATCTAGATCGAAATAGAAGCAAGTTGTATTATAAATTACTTAAACAAGTAGAAGAACCAGAAATTATAAAAGATAAAAAACCAAAAAGACAAATTATTAAATATAATAAACCTTTTAGTTATTACTATCAAATATTAGAAAGACAGAAAAAAATGGATTAGGGAACTTAGAATTATTTCCTGAATAATTTATAATGTCACGTCTATTCAATAAGCCCTTAAATTTAATTCCTAAACTATTAATTATTTAAGAAAATAATGAAGATGCATATAAAGTCATTCTATATTGATAATTTTCGAGGCTACCGAAAATTTAAATTAAACTGTGAAAAAGATTTAAATGTAATAACAGGTATTAATAATAGTGGCAAAACTACAATTCTAGAAGCAATCTCATTATGGAATGAGCTTTTTGGCTATCTAATATCAAAAGCACAAAAAGGGAATAATAAACTTTTAATAAGTCAGAATGATTTTCGGTTTTCTCATAAGAACGGTAATTATTTCGATTATCGTAAGTTTAATTCAGTAAGAACTTCGGGATATAAAGATATTTTTTATGATTTAAAGACTAGTAACAAAATCACAATATCAGCGATAGTAGAAAACAATACTGACAAAATTGAAATTGGTTTCGTTATAAATGCAGTAACTGGAAATAATTATAATATTGTTTTAAAAGAGCATGATCGATTTGATTTTCAGAAATTTAATAGAATTTTTAATTTATTACCGAATCCTATTGGCTGTTTCTTTTCTTCCCCAATTGCAACATTACCAACCATGGAAGAGTTTTCATTACCTCCGAAAATTAAAGAAGGGGTTAAAACTAGGCAATCGGTCCTTTTTTTTAGAAATAGACTGTTTAATTTATTTCAGTCAGCCAATGAATTTCAGATTTACAAAACAATGTTATCTCAAATTGTATTTAATGATAATAATTCTATTGAATTTAGAATTATTGGAGATATCCAAATCGATATAAATATTTCAATTGAGGTCAGCATAAAACAGAAAGGATATAAAAACATTTCATTGCTTGGCAGTGGAACAATACAAATTATGGAAATTTTGCTTCATCTTTTTGAAGTCAAAAAAGATTTGAACGTAATTCTTTTAGACGAACCGGATAGCCATATTCATAGAGACATACAAAAAAGACTTATCAAGGAGTTAGCTAATAGCCAAATTCAATTTTTTATAACAACTCATAATGAAGCTCTCATAAGAAGTACAAATCCTAAAAATATATTTTTTATTGAAGAAGATGTTTCAAGTAAATCACTAACAGAATATCATCCAATATACAATCAAACATTAACTGCAAAAAAATCAGGTATATCGCCATCATACCATTCTCATATAATGCACAAAATTGGAGCGGAAACTTCATTAGATATATTAAATGCTCTAGAGGCTGACAAAATATTTTTTGTTGAAGGATGTGACGACAGCGATTATATAAGAAAAATAATGGAAATCAATAATATCAATATTGACTGTGTTTTTTGGGCATTTGATGGACTTGATAATTTAATTAGTAAAATTAAACATTACAAAGTTTTTTTCAGCGGAATAGGCAATATTTCAGCGCTGTGGAATAAATGTTCTATTATCGTTGATTCTGATTATACTACAGATCTTCAAAAGGGAAGTTTGAAAGAAGCACTGAAAAGAAAAACTGGACTTTCGACATTCATTTGGAATACATATACAATTGAATCTTCAATTCTAAAGGATAAGAACGCTTTATCGAAAATATTATCTACTTATACCCATTCGAAAGGAATTATTAAAACAATTTCAGAAATTGATAATGTTATAGCTGAAAAATATGCAGAATATGTATTGGAGAAAACAGCTTTTATGGATAATGATATATTATTTTGTAATAGTGTTCAAGGACAAATTGATGCAAGAAAAGCAAACTTAAAAAGTAGTCTAGAAATTTCTAAAGTTTATAATGGAACAAACCTTTCAAATTCATATAGAATTTATTGTAAAGGACAATTTAAAACAGGATTAATAGATCATATATGTAATAAAGATGATGTCGAAATTATCCTGACAAAAATTGTTACTGAATTAGGTATAGAAATTGACAGCACAATTGAGAACAGAATTTACGAATTGATACCTTTTATTGATGTAAATAATCAACCTAACGAATGGAATGATTTAGCAGCATTTATAAAACAGATTTAAAAATTTATATAACCACGATCGCTCGGATATGCTCAACGATAGCAATCAAATTTTTTCCGTTCCCGTTCCTATATTAATAGAAACTAGATTTTCTTTTTTTAATCTGTTAAGGTATACTTTGCGGGCATGGATTACAAATCCACCTCGATCGGGTATATATAAAAACGTACCCTAATTTTTATATACACAGCAGAATGGAAGAAAATCAGAAACATATAAAATAATATGCTTGTCCGTTTAGTTACCTATAATTCATTCCATTGATGATTAACTCCAGCAATGATTAGTCTTTCCATTGT
>NZ_RYDN01000056.1:0-6826 GCF_003968735.1 Flavobacterium sp. RSP49
TCCCGAACAGAGTAGTTAAGCCCGCCTGCGCAGATGGTACTGCAGTTATGTGGGAGAGTATGTCGTCGCCTTTCTTTGTTGGAACCCCAGTCTGAAAAGACTGGGGTTCTTTTGTTTATAGGTACCACGTGTTCGCCATGCGGGCTCGGTTCGTCGCCTTTCTTTATTTGAACCCCAGTCTGAAAAGACTGGGGTTCTTTTGTTTATAGGTACGACGTGTTCGCCCTGAGGGCTCGGTTCGTCGCCTTTCTTTATTTGAACCCCAGGCTGAAAAGACTGGGGTTCTAAAAACTCTTTAACGAGTGATCTTTACGATCAAACCCAAAAATCATGCTAACCGTCATAAACTCAAAGCTACCCATGCGCAACAAAGCGATTACACGGGATTTCTATGTGAACCACTTGGGTTTTCAAGTATTGGGTAATGCTGACTTTGACGGGTATTGGATGGTGCAAAAAGACACGATTGAAATTCATTTTTTTGAGTTTATAACCATTGATTCTGTTGAAAATTACGCTGGAGTTTACATTCTGGTGCAGGATTTTAAATTGTATATAAAAACTTCTTGAACAATGGCGTTGCCATTCATCCCCAAGGTCCTTTGGAAATCAAACCGTGGAAACATAGGGAATTTTCAATATTGTATCCAGATTATAATTTATTGACTTTTGGGTAAAGTTTGTAGTGAATCTGCAGTCGTAAAAAAGCAATTTAGTATTTTTACAGTTGAATTAAGGAAATAAAAAAATGAAAATACTACTCCTCGGCTCAGGCGAATTAGGAAAAGAATTTACAATCGCAGCACAATGCATTGGGCAAATCATAATTGCGGTGGACAGTTACGAAAATGCACCCGCCATGCAAGTTGCCCATGATTTTGAAGTGATCAACATGCTCGACGGAGAAGCCCTAGACCGCATCGTTGCCAAACACCAACCTGATTTCATAGTTCCCGAAATAGAAGCCATCAGAACCGAGCTTTTTTATGACTATGAAAAGCAAGGAATTACCGTAGTTCCTTCGGCGAAAGCGGCAAACTTCACGATGAACCGGAAAGCGATTCGGGATTTAGCATGTAAAGAATTAGGATTAAAAACCGCAAATTACCGC
The DNA here is from genome assembly GCF_003968735.1 of Flavobacterium sp. RSP49. Classification (NCBI taxonomy): domain Bacteria; kingdom Pseudomonadati; phylum Bacteroidota; class Flavobacteriia; order Flavobacteriales; family Flavobacteriaceae; genus Flavobacterium; species Flavobacterium sp. RSP49. The sequence goes on from NZ_RYDN01000056.1 coordinate 1,112, forward strand.
TACGCCACTACTGCCGCGGAATTACGGAAAGGCGTTAAAACCGTTGGAATGCCGTGTGTCGTCAAACCATTAATGTCTTCGTCCGGAAAAGGACAATCCACCATAAAAACCGAAGCCGATATCGAAAAAGCATGGAAGTATGCCGTGGAAGGTTCCCGTGGCGATGTCGTAGAAGTGATTGTAGAAGCATTTGTCAAATTCAATTCGGAGATTACTTTATTAACGGTGGTACAAAACAATAATCCGACACTTTTTTGTGCGCCAATTGGCCATAGACAAGAACGTGGCGATTATCAGGAAAGCTGGCAACCCGCCAGAATTTCCGACAAGGATTTGTACGAAGCGCAAGACATGGCCGAAAAAGTAACCGAAGCTTTGGGCGGCGCAGGACTTTTTGGAGTCGAATTTTTCTTGACTGATGACGGCGTTTATTTCTCAGAATTATCGCCTCGACCACATGATACCGGAATGGTAACTTTAGCTGGAACACAAAACTTCAATGAATTTGAATTGCATTTACGCGCTATTTTAAGTTTGCCTATTTTTGGAATCACATTAGAAAAAGCGGGAGCCAGTGCAGTCATTTTAGCTTCGGAAAACTCTACAAACCCAACGTACTCCGGTATCGAAAAAATTGCGGCTTTACCTAAAACGGATTTCAGAATCTTTGGCAAACCAACTTCAAGACCCTACCGCAGAATGGCAGTGGCTTTAGTAAGTGATACCGTAGAAACTCCAATTGAAGAAGTGGTAGAAAAAGCAAAAAATGCAGCAAGGTTGATTACCGTGCATTCGTAATTACATTTAATAAACTTCCAATATTATACCGAAAACAAGATGAAAAAAAATTCGCTAAATCAGTGTTATCAGCGTTCCTTTTTATCATCTTGTGAATTATCACCTAACCATTCGAAAGTTCTTCTGGAACCTTTAAATACCTTTGATAAAAAAATACCGATGTCTAATTCTATCGTAGACATCCTGAATAATGATTACCCACACTGCCTTCAAGGGAAAGTTTTCAAAGAAAAAAAATATTTACTTACACATAGGGTTTCCAAAAACGAATGAATATTGCCTCCATGGTCACAATAAATTCGAGAAAGAACCGGGTTATTTTCATGGTGCAATGTATGTTAATTATTGTCTGGCGGTAGCGCAAAGTATTGCCACATTTGGCCTTGCTCAATTCTTTTTTGCTGAAAGTTTTGATTGACGAATCATTTCAATTATTGCAGTTGTCATTATTGAAATGGCTTCTATTAACATTCCTCTTTCCAGATTAATATGAATTTACATGTTTAAAAATTATTCGATGTAAAAAACGAGTATCTTAGCTAAAGCAAAAAATAATCAATTATGAAAAAGTTATTATACTTAACCCTTTTGTTCGTTGTAACATTAGCAAGTGCTCAGGATAAAGATAATAAAGAAGAACCAAAACCACAAATTGTTGAGGCTGCTTGTGGTCAATGCCAGTTTGGAATGGAAGGACACGGTTGTGAATTAGCCGTTCGTGTGGATGGAAAATCTTATTTTGTTGATGGTAGTTCAATCGATTCGCACGGAGATGCACACGCCAATGACGGTTTTTGTACAACAATACGAAAAGCCGAAATTGTTGGTAAAATTGTAGACAATCGATTCAAAGTAACTTCTTTTAAATTACTGCCAAAAAAATAAAAAAAGGGCCTTAAACATTTGTTTTAGGCTCTTACTATTTATTTCGATTTCATACTCGATTTTAGATTGACATTCTCAAAACTCGAAATGTCTATTACTTCCTCCAAATCAACATCAAAAGAAATTTTCACACTGTCACCCACAATTGTTACCGGCAATTGATTGGATATTTGTGACGAACCCACAAAAATATTAGGATAATCTTTCACCTTAAAATAATAAAAGCTATTCCCGTTTTTCACATCATTCTGAATTCTCGTTACTACTGATTTTACTGATTTTTTATTGGAAACACTATTCGAATTTATTTTATTATCTGCCATATTATATACGTTTTTAAACGAAGTCAAGGTTTCCCGCATTGTATTGCCGACGCCTACAATCGTGTAATCTGAAATAGCCACCATCGCAAACATTTTAACTAATCCGCCATCATCTTTCAGTGTCATCACATAGGTAGGAATGTTATTAATATTGTACGGAATAGGCAACGACGCTTTATATCCTTTCTCCTGAACTTTCCCTTGTGCAGAGCTTTGAGCAGCAAATTCTGTTGCGCCGCCTTGTTTGTAAAAGGTAGTTTCCTTGGTTCTGGTATCTACCAATACAAAACCTACAGCAGATTCTTCTTTGCCCACCGAAGTCAATCCGGTGTACCAATAAGCTTTGTTGTCTTTTCCATATACCAATGTCATTCCTTCTGTAATTTGCAGTTTGTCCTGATTAGAAAAATTCCAATAGCCGTGAACATATTCACCCCAATCATTCAACTGATGTTCTATAAAATCCAAAGGCTGAATTCGATCCACCCATTTTGGCGTTTTAGCAATTGAATATTCATTTATTGCCCCAGATTGTGCATCAACCACAATAACTCCCGTAGCTTCTTTTCCTGAAAAACCAATTTTTTTCACATATTTAGTGACAATCCAAAACGGATTTCCAGCATCATCAATTTCAAAACTAAAATCAGCCAGACCAACAGTAGCATTTCCATTAAAATAAACGTGTCTGTGAATGTCACTTTGAAAGTAAGCGCCTTGCTGGTATTTAATCTTAATGTTCTTCCCTCCTACACTCTGAACTAATTTCACATCACGTTCATTGGTTGCAGAAACCATAACATATCCCGCAGTTCCCTCTTGGTTGTTAAACCATTTCAAAAAACCAGAATGTAATAATGGAGCAACCCAGTACAAGTTATTGTTCACCTTTTGGATACAAAAATCCCCCAATTCTACCTGACTTCCCAAAGCGGGTTGAGAACCTAAAATTTTCTCTCCCAAAAGATGGGCTAGTTCCTCATCGACCACACGGATTTTATCAATTGAAATTGGAGCAATATGATTCGTAATTTTTTGTCCGTTTTTAACCTCGCCTATTAATTTTTGATACGAATCGCTTCGGAACATTTTTAGGCTGGTTATAAAAGGAAGCGCAACACAATACGCTAAAAGCAATCCTACCAAAACAAACAAAATCTTGTTAGGTTTGGAAACAATCTTGACTTGCTTTGTTTGCTGAGAAATAGTCAAACCAACAGAAAATAAGATCCCTATTACTAACAACAGTAATAAAATAAAAGCAAAACCAGTAAATCCATAATTGATTACCGGAAGGTTGCCATAAAACAATAAAAAACTAAAAAGGAGTAAGAAAGCTATTGATAAAATCTTTTTCATAAAACTAAGTTTTAAGTATTAGTCTTTAATACTCCTAAATGTTACACTAATAAAAGTGTCAATTTTAAAGAAAACAATAACCCTATTTACAATACCGCAAAAAACAGTATTTTTGCATTCTGATTGGAATTCATTTTTCAGTCTTTAATTTTTTTCAATCTTTAAAATAAAAACATGAAAGCATACGTATTTCCAGGTCAAGGCGCGCAATTCACAGGAATGGGTAAAGACTTGTATGAAAATTCTGCTCTCGCAAAAGAATTATTCGAAAAAGCCAATGCAATTTTAGGTTTCCGCATCACAGACATCATGTTTGAAGGAACAGCCGAGGAATTGAAAGAAACCAAAGTGACACAACCAGCCGTTTTCCTCCATTCGGTGATTTTAGCAAAAACATTAGGGGAGGATTTCAAACCAGAAATGGTAGCGGGACATTCATTGGGTGAGTTTTCAGCTTTAGTAGCTAATGGTACTTTATCTTTTGAAGACGGCTTGAAACTGGTTTCTCAAAGAGCTTTAGCTATGCAAAAAGCCTGCGAAATAAAACCATCGACTATGGCGGCCGTTTTAGGATTGGCTGACAACATTGTAGAAGAAGTTTGTGCTTCGATTGACGGAATTGTAGTCCCTGCAAATTACAACTGCCCAGGACAATTAGTGATTTCAGGAGAAACATCAGCAGTGGAAAAAGCGTGTGAAGCGATGAAAGGCGCTGGTGCAAAACGTGCATTATTGTTGCCTGTTGGAGGTGCTTTTCACTCTCCAATGATGGAACCGGCTCGTGAAGAACTGGCCGCAGCTATTGAAGCAACAACGTTCTCAACTCCTATTTGTCCGGTATATCAAAATACAACAGCCAGTGCAGTGTCAGACCCCGCAGAAATTAAGAAAAACCTAATCATTCAATTGACAGCTCCGGTAAAGTGGACACAATCAGTACAGCAAATGATCCAAGACGGAGCAACCTCGTTTACTGAGGTAGGCCCTGGAAAAGTATTAGCAGGATTGATCGGGAAAATTGACAGAGACGCTGTTACCGCTAATGTATAAAATAGTGGTAATTGGTGTCCAATAAACGAAATTTCCCCAGACTTATGTTTGTAGCGATTTTGTTTATCTTTATACGATGAATGTACTCAATTATCAATTTTTTAAAATGAAAATATAATGAAAAAAGCACTTTTAGGATTAGTATTTGTTGCCACTTTAATGACTTCTTGTAAAGAAGAAACAAAAGAGGAAGTGAAAGAAGCTAGAGAGGCCATTAGTAATGAAATGGAAGGAGCTATCGGTACTGCGGCGGTAAAAGTTGATGCTGCCGCTGATTCTACCAGAATAAAAGCAGGAGAAATTCTTAAAAAAGGAGCTGACAAAATAAATCAGGCTGCTGAAAAACTGAAGGAATCCGGAAAAGAATAATTCAAAAACAAGGCTGCCCGGAAAGTAATTTCCAGACAGCCTTGTTTCTAAATTGAGTATACAAGCCCTAATCTAGTTGCGTACTGTAAATTAATAAAGAGGTACAACGTTAAATCTTGGAAAACCGGGTTAAATTTCAAGAATTAATTTAAACAAAAATAAGCTTAAATAGTTCATAAAATTACGATTATACCCGAAGTTATCGGGTGCTCAAATTCTTTATCGCGCACAAAATTCAAATAACCAAAGTCATTTAATTTTAGAGGTTAGTTTGGTTCTACAATTGATAACCCTCAATTTATTGATTCGAATATCTTAAAGTCATATTGAAGAGACTGATATTCATTTGTTTTATCTTTTTTTGTATCTAAAGATATATTGTCGAAATAATCAATCTCTAACCTTAGCTCTTGAACTGTTGATTTGTAAATATTTTTTTTGAAACCTAGATAAATAAATGTAGATTAGCTTACTATTGAAGGAGCAAAATTTCCTTTATATTATTTCAAATGAAATGGATTACTAGAGAACGCCCTAAAATTGATAGAATAGCCAGTCCTTGGTTGATCAAAACTTTTGTAGACAAAAACGCTGAATTTATTTATGTCCCATTCAGTGATGTTTTGAATAAAGCAAAAGAATTTGATGCCATTCCTTTTGATATTCCTAATGTAGAATACACACATTATGAAGAGAAAAGCACCTTTGATTATATTGTAAAAAAATATAAAATTAAAGACCCAGCTATTTTAATTATAGCTGATATTGTGCGTGGAGCAGACACAGATAGACACGATATTGCAAAAGAATCAGCGGGACTTTTGGCAATTTCAGCGGGACTTTCTTATAATATTATATGCTTGTCCGTATTAACACCTAATTATTTTGTATCTTTAAAATCTAAACAGATTTGATATGAATATTTTAGATT
>NZ_RYDN01000057.1:0-5612 GCF_003968735.1 Flavobacterium sp. RSP49
ATACATCGGATTTGTGCTTGTATTAAAGAAAATAGAGTCTATAAAATTAGAGAAGTAGCATAAAAAACATAATTTTGCATCTACCAAGACAAAGCGGAAATAGGCTCTGCTGAGGAGCAACCTATCAGGAATAATCTGTGGTGCCGACGAATAAGTCAAACGAAAAAGGGAGGCTAAAATCCTTCCTTTTTTATTACTTATTCAGAGGCGACATATGCCTAAAAAAACCTAAAATTATTTTTGAAAATAAAGCAATATTTATTTGCAAAAGACATAGTAATCAAGCGGTCTCTCTTCGGTCGTTCTCTTTGTTTCGTTCGGCAGCTTCAGTCGGTCAACCTTACATTTTCATAAGAAGATTTTTTGGAAATAAGCAATTTATTATTTCAATTCAATAGTTAGGTTTCCCTCCGTTCCGCAGACACTTCACAGCACTAAAAAAAACAGCAGCTTGAAAATAAGCAGCTATTTTTTTGCACTGTTACGTTCCTCATCTTCACACGTTCACTTCCTGCATTCGGCAGGGCTAGTACATCCACAATACCGCTTCATTCCGTTACACTCCGCAGGCTCCGTTCCACTGCATTCCAGCAGTATCATGTCTGTCGCCCTTTATTTTTTCAGCGGTTGCTCCTTCGCACAGCCATCGGGGTTGGCGCCGTTCCGTAAAAAACGTCACTTTTGCCCTAAATCAAGGTACGCCTGCGGCTGTCTTATATTTTTTCCCCGCCGTTACACGCTCTTCCCCCTTCATTTTGCGTCTCGTTCCTCGCCAGCTGCAATTCTCGGCTTCAGGCGGCTGTTCGATTGCCGCAACCCCGCCACTGCGCTCCTCGATAAATAATAATTTCCGCTATCGCTACAATCATCATTTTCTGCGGTGCTTGGGGGTGTTTGATTGCTACTTCCATAACAACGTCCCCCGAAAAACTTCAACAAGACGATAGTGCAATTTCTTGAAAAGAAAAAGAAAAAAATCCAGCAAACATAGCATCCATTCCTCACTTTCAGTCGGTCGTTCCTCCCTCCGTTTTCGTTCGTCATTTCTGCTGTTTTAACGGCTTTCTTTTTTTCTCTTTTTTCTTTTCAAAAAATTAAGGTTTAATTTTAATACCAATATACCATGCCAAATTTCATCATTAAATCACATCAAAAAAATGCAATTTACAAAGCAAACCAAATCTTCATACTCAACAAAGGGATGAACAGTGGCAAGCCGCAAAAAGAACCTTTTACCAATAGTTTTGTAATCCTATTTCAAGACGAGCAAGATGCCGAAACTGTGTACTGGTTGGCTTATAGTTTATGGAAAGCAAGATTCTGGCACCAATCACTAGTTGGGTCCGTAATTCCATTTTTACGAATTGACGATTTCAAAAAGGACTTTTCGGCTAAAACAGATGAAATGATGCAGGAATACGAACTGCACAAAAAACAAATTCAAGCATTGAGGTTACTGGAACAAAAAGAGAACCAATTACATCAGAATATTGTTCTTATCAATGAAATGAAAAGGGTGATACTATCTGGGTATTATAGAAAATAAAAAAACTTGTTCTTTTATAATGTATATTTGAAAGAACTAAAACAGTGTATTTATCATATAAAACACCCTAAAATGAAAGCATTGGCATAATTTAGTTAAATATTATACAAGTAGTAGCTATAATTCAAAAACAACTAATGATTACAAATCTACCAGTTTCAGAAGATTTTGAAATTGTATCTAAACAATGTTTAACTCAAGCATTTAATTTGCTTTTTAAAGTTTATGAACATTATGAAGGATATGATTATTTAATAAAAAAAGATGAAATTCCAATTGAAAGAATTTGGGAACACAATAGCGGAACTATAAGAACTTCATTAATTCTATTACATCAAGGAATAGAAACATTTATGAAATCTGTAATATGTAAAACTTCACCTTTATTACTTATTGAAAAAAAAAGAACTGATTGGCCAAGTTTGCCATCAAGTGCTAATAAAGACTTTGATAGTCTCTATACAATCTCTGGAGAAGCATTATTAACATCGTTTTGCGCAGTTCCGTCAATAATTAAAATTGACAATGATTTAATTAATTTTATTGAACATATTAGACAAAAAAGAAATGAAGCAATTCACGGTGTTTCAAAATTATCAATTACACCAAAAGAATTATTAGAAAATATTTTAGAAGCATATACTTATTTCTTTGGGGAAAATTCTTGGTTTTTAGAAATGTGGAATTTTAACTTTGAAAATCCACTTTTCGGTTATTTAGATTGGGATTTTGAAAGTTTAATGTCTTACAGATATCTAGATTTTGCTGAATTTATGCTTGGACGTAAAAAGTTAAATAAATATATAAAAACAGATATAACTGGTAGAAATTATTATTGTCCTTCATGTAAAGAAACTATTGACGAAAAATTAGGTCATTTAGAAAGCAAATGGGCGTTTCTCATACCTAATAAACCAGATTCAAAAGAAATACATTGTGTGAATTGTGATGCCGGATTTATTGTTGAAAGGAAAGATTGCATCGAAAAAGATTGCAAAGGAAATGTAATTTATTCCAACTCAATTGATGTTTTTTGTTTATCTTGCTTTATGCCACAATTTTAATCAAATATTAGTTCAACATAAGGTTATCAATATGGGTTTTAGTAGAAATATTGTTTTAATTCGTATTTTTCGTTTAGCAGAAAATACTCTGCTTCAAATTCTCAAACATTGCAAAGCGTGTGACATTACAATAAAAAAGCCTGATCTAACGACCAGACTTTCTTAGTTAATCCGGAAAAGGTTACCAATCATAACCGAATTATTTATTTTTGGATCGTATGAACCATTTTAAAAGGAGCGAAACACTAAAACTGATAATCGCTCCAACGACTGCTAAGATTATCGTTTTTAGAATATCTTCAGAAACGATATTGGGAACTATACTTAATAAAGTTCCAGATGCGGTTCCGATTTGCAAAGTGTTATTTGATTCCATCTCGCGGTAAATTTTGATTGTCTTTTTTCAACCGGTTCACTATGGCCCGCTCTCGGTTTGCCTCATCATCAACAGTAATCTGACTAATTACCGAAATGACTCCTCCCGCAAGAGCTGCATATCCGGCAATACTGACAACGACTACAGGTAATACTACCGGAACTGCAATGATACTCCCACTGATAGCCAATAGAGCCATTCCAATACTTCTTAAAATCCGAAAAAACTTAGGGGTAGGTGCTTTTGCACGTTCAACTATATTCATAAAATTATTTATTAGATTGGATTCTTATTTTCACTTCTTCATTATAGCTCAAAACTCTATAAACTAAGCCTTTTAACTTTTCTAACGCTTTTCGGGAAGAACTGCCCTTCCCTATTCCGATGTGCAGTGTTACAGGAGCAATACAGCCCAATAATTCCGTTTTAGCGTCATTGGCGGGATGGATTAAAATCAAATCTCTTCCCGGAACATTTTTCAAATGCAAGTGCCATTGGAACTTTGGGCTAAACCGCTTCTGCAAAACATATTCTCCTTCAGGAATACAAGAAATACGTCGCTGGTTATGCATCCAAGGCAACTCGATGGTATAACAAACTAAGGTGCCGTTCCATACTATAGTTCCTTGTGTTCCCTCGGGGAAATACGTCCTATTTAACACTAAAACCATCTTAAAGCCCGCTTACCTGAACCAATGCCAATGGGTTGTATGACCCATTTTTCAAAGGATACATTCTGCCGTTTACCTCTTGATAGAATTCAATTCCCAAAGCCAAAAACAATGGTTTTGTGCTGCCCGGAGTAACTGGATTGACATGATTGATATCAACGGTTTGATTCGAATCCCAAGGTAGAATATCCGTTTCCGAAGTGGCAACTACAAAAGTTTCCGCTTCAAAATCAATTTCCGCACCTGCTGATATAATTTTGAAATGAGTAGTTCCACTTGCAGCCGCAATCATATTCGCAGGAACAAACGGCAACAAATCAACCATAATATCACCCGTAGCACGGTCAATTGTCCCCACAAAAGGAGCAAATAAAGCAGTGCCCAGTTTTCCTCTAATGTTGAATTCGAAGCCTGCAAGCAACTCTGCTTCACCATCTATCACATTACGCAATCCACGCTCACTTACCATATCCGCTTGAATGACTTTAATCATAGATTGAGTCAATCGGCTTACCATTCTCCCATCAGCAGAATTAATAAGTAAAGTTCGCAATGCCGTTCTCAAAGTTTTCCCTGCCTTTCCAGCTCTTCCAAATTCAGAACCGTTTTCACGCGTTCTCTGAAACGCAGGATCGCTCGCTATTCTACTCGCATCGATTCCACCTTTTTCTCTGGCCAAATGACCATCTTTAGTTTTGTAAAAAGTAATATCTCCAATAGTACCTTTCAATTTAATAATGCCCTTCTGTCTTGCCATAATTTCTAAATTTAGATTTTTTTAAACTCCTTCAATCATTATCCTGTTGCAACACCTTTAGATTGATTATGAAACAAATTTTAGTCAATTAAACCACATAAAAAAGGGGACACTATTCCATATGTCACTTTGTGACATAAATGGCAGAAATGGACATAAATACCCATTTACAACCATCATAAATTGAAATAAATTACCGCTTCTGAACGAAAGGAATTATTTACTATTTTTATTGTGCGCAAGAACTTGAATCATAGAGATTTCAAGTTAGGCAAAGCCCAATCAAAGCCATAGATAGAGTATGAGAACCGAAAACAAGAGATTGTGTATCTACCCAAAGGATATACAACGCATAACAGGAAAGAGTTACCGTCAAAGCATTAGACTATTACAAAACATAAGAAAGGAGCTGAATAAGCTCCAAAATGAATTCGTGTCAATCGAGGAATTTTGCCAATACACGAGCTTAAAAATTGAACAAGTTGAACCTTTGATAATTGGATAGAATTTATGTTTTAGGCAACTAAATTTTGAACCGATTCCGGTTCAATAATATTACTCGACAAGTTCAAATTTTAAACAATGAAAGACCTTTTTTTACTTTGATAAACCTTTAATTATCACTATATTTACAGCGATAAGATTACATGATTTTTTACCTATAAATCGTAGGAGTAAAATCGAGACCCTTGTTTTAAAATAGTTTGCGAGACATCGTAAACACTGACATAAGGAGAGAGAAACAAATCCCTCTTTCTCCGCAAAAATAAAACCCTAACGATTGGTTATCAATTAGTTAGGGTTTTTTGTTTCTAGTCCTAGCCCACATTTAGTCCACAATCAAATTAAAATTTATTCACTAAAGAATACAATCCTTTATTTTTGTTTTTAGCCTGTAAATTCCATTTTTGATACTTAGGTAGCATTTCGCAAAAAACGTCATTGTATGGCTTCGCAAACCCCTTTTTAATCATTATTTCATTTAAAACTCTACCATCTTTCAGAAATAGATAACCAAGGCTTCTTCCGTATTTGTCTTGAAGATTATTTTTTTCTTGTACCAATGTACATTTATCACCTATTGAAACATTACTTTTCAAAAATTCAAATGACATATAACCTATGTCTCGTCCGGAATAACCGATACAGATTATTAGATAAAAATATTTAATTAAACACTTGCAAAAACGTTTTTGCA
>NZ_RYDN01000058.1:0-5269 GCF_003968735.1 Flavobacterium sp. RSP49
CGCTTCACATAGCGTGTTTCTTCATGTTTTTCCATTAGGATACTTTTTGTGTATCGCTATTTCAGGACGGGACAACTCATAAATAAAAAAACTTTTAAAAAAGATTGGTTGATTTTATTGGGTTTTGTTGGGGGTTACGGAACCCCTGTAACTGGTTTGGTATTACATTATTATTTCTCTTTGTCCAAAATATTTAAAACCCAATTATTATGGCAATCGAAGTTATCACTCGCGAAGATTTGAACGAATTTCGTACACTTCTTCTTTCTGATTTAAACGCAATGTTTAATTCAAAACCGCAACAGCAAAAACAGTGGCTTAAATCCTCCGAAGTCAGAAAACTACTTAATATTTCTGCGGGTACTTTACAAAACCTTCGGGTAAACGGTACTTTAACATACACCAAAATTGGCGGAATTATTTTTTACGCCAGCGGCGATTTAAACAAACTACTCGAAACAAACAAAGTGGAAGCTACACCCAATTTATTCAATCCAAAATGGTTGGTACGATGAATTACATAAAGCACCTAACTGGATTTTTCGAGAAAGTGGCAGTTGACAAAACACTCAATCCAACACACGTCAGTTTGTATATGTCGTTGTTCCAATTCTGGAATTGCAATCGATTCAAAAATCCAATAAGTATTTCTCGTGATGAAGTTATGCGAATAAGCAAAATTAGCTCCAAAGCAACCTATCATAAATGTTTAAAAAATTTGCATTCTCAAGGGTATATAAACTATGAACCATCTTACAATCCATTCAAAGGTAGCCACGTTTACTTGCTAAATTTTTCAGATGATCTAAAACCAATTCCTAAAAACGAAAAATCAACAGTACCAAAAAATGAACATCTTTTTGAACTTGTTAATGAACAAGTAGTGAACAAGTCTTATACTAGTACTGGTACAAGTAGTGGGACTGGTAGTGAACAAGCTCTAGTATCTTATATAAACAATACAAACATACCAAACATTTCAAACGATTTAAAGATTGCAAACTTGGACGAGCAAGCAAAAAATTTTGAAATTGATGATGGTTTTCTAAAAAATGATAATGACGAGAAAGAAAAAAAGTTGCGCGAAAAAAAGAAATCCTTTTCGGATTCTCCGACTCAAATTGAAAACAATCATAAAACTGGAGGTAAAGAGTTTCTTGTCACTTCGAGCGCAGTCGAGAAGCCAACTATCGAAAATGTCAAAACCTACTTTCTCGAACAATACTTTCCAGAACTCGAAGCCATTAAGTTTTTCAATTACTTCTCCAGCAACGGTTGGTTAGTCGGAGGCAAAACTCCGATGGTCGATTGGCAAGCAGCAGCACAAAATTGGATATTAAACGCACCAAAATTCATTTCAAATGAACCACAATCCAACAGAGCAAAACACCTCAACACAGGAACAAACAAAGACTATTCAGAGCCATTATAGCTACAAGGAAGTAATTATTTGGTTAGAGAAAAAAGGCGTTGAATTATACGGCAATCATTTCAAAATAATTGAAGGCGATTATCCAATAATTTATAAATTAATTGCTTATTTTTTAAAAGACGAGGCAACTTGTTACCAACTTGGCATAGACCTTAACAAAGGAATTCTACTTTCTGGACCAGTCGGATGTGGTAAAACATCATTGATGAATTTAATGAAATACCTAACCCCAACAGAACATAAATTTTTAGTAAAACCGTGTCGTTACATCAGTTTTGAATTTATACAAGACGGCTATGAAATAATTCACAAATACAGCAAAGGCAAGCTCTATGAATCGCAACCAAAAATAATATGCTTTGACGATTTAGGAACTGAAAACAATCTAAAATATTACGGTAATGAATGCAATGTTATTGCAGAAATCCTATTATCTCGGTATGATTTATTCACAACTAAAAAACTTCAAACGCATATCACAACAAATCTTTCGGCAAGTGAAATAGAAAATTTTTATGGGAATCGGGTGCGAAGTCGATTAAGAGAAATGGTTAATTTGATTGGATTTAATAAAGAGATTGTAGATAAAAGAATTTGATAGTAAATGTATTACTTTAGTAGATTGTTAAATTTATTGAATTCAATATGGACTGGCAGGATTATAAAGTTAGAAATACGAATGTTGAAGGAGCAAGAGCTGCGTTTGAAAAGGATTGCGCTACGTTGTTCAATATTATTCATAAAGATAGAAATGTCAAAACTGTAAAAGTTTCAGTTGGCGATGGTGGTATAGATGTTTTTGTTGGTAATATTGGTGTTGAACCAATAATAGTTATTCAATGCAAATTTTTTCTAGAAGCTTTTGGTGCTTCACAAAAACAACAAATCAAAGATTCATTTAATACTGTAATAAATTCTGTGGAATTCGAAACAGAGGAATGGATATTGTGTATTCCAAAAACTTTAGATTTAAAGCAGAATAAATGGTGGTGCGAATGGGCAGATGCTATGAAATCTAAACACAGTTTGAAAGATGATTTTATCATATTAAATGACGGTAATAATCTAATTGACTTATTCAAAACACATAATCTTTTTAATCAGGTTTTTAAAATTGAAGATTCTTTAAAAATAGCGGATATTGATAAAAAAGTTGATGTTATTTATAAAACTATAACTAACGATATTTCTTTTGATGAAACTCAAATCGAAATTAATAAAGCTAATTTTTATCTTGAAAATGTTCCAAATCTTTTTGGAGAAAATACAGAGACTCATATTGAAAGAAGTGAAACTAATTTTATTTATGAATGGATCAATAATGATTTAAATAATGATCAAAAAAATATATTTATTCTTGAAGGAGAAAAAGGTTACGGCAAAACTGTAGTTCTAAAAGATTTATTACTAAAGCTTAAGCAAAATAATACGAACGTATTAGGTATTAAGGCAGATAAATATTATGCTTCTGATAGAATTGAATTAGAAAAAAAAATATTCCAAAAGGAAAATATATCAATTGAAAAAATTGTTCAACTTTATAAAAATGAAAATAAAACTCTAGTAATTGTAATTGATCAATTAGATGCACTTTCACAAACATTATCAACAAATAGAGAATTCATACAAACCTATAATAGATTAATATCCGATTTATCTTTTCAATCAAATGTAAGAATCATAATATCCACAAGAAGTTATGATTTAAACTATGATGCTGAATTGAGTATTTATAAATCTAACAAATATTCAAAAATTAAAATCACTGGGATTTCTAAAGAAAAGGTTCAAGAAGTTTTACTAAAATATGGAATTAATAATTGTTCTGAAAAACTTTTAGAATTATTAACAGTTCCAAATCATTTAGATATATTTTGCAGGTTACCAAACAAAATTAATATAGATACTTTTTCAACATTGAAAGATTTATACGATGCATTATGGAAACAACTGATATATAACAAGACTGCATTACAATTAAAATCTATTTTAAATAAAATAGCTGCTGGAATGTATCAAAATCAGCAAATTACAATCAGTAATGTATTTGAAAATGAATACTCAAAAGAAATAAATTATTTAAAAAGTAATCATTTACTAATTGAAAACAACAATGAATTACAGTTTTTCCATCAAACGTTTTATGATTATACATTCTCAAGACAATTTGTTGAGAATAAAAAATCACTAAGCAATTATATTAATGAAAATAAACAAAGTCTATATGTTCGATCAATCATTAAAATGGTTACAGAATATTATCGAGAATATGACCACATTGAATATTGCAAAACGATAACGCAACTTATAACTTCATCAAAGTTTAGGTTTCATATAAAAACTTTAGTTATAACAAGTTTAGGAGACGTAAAAAATCCGACTAATAAAGAAAAAGATATTGTATCAAAATTCATTTTGATTGATTTTGATTTAACAAAAGTTTTTATAAACTCTATTTTTTCTTTGGGTTGGTTAGAGTTTATTATTAATCAAAACATTCCATTACAATATTTTGATTATCAAAAAGATTGGAAGATTAATTTTTATGAAAAATTAATCTCAAATAAAATTATTAAACCAGGATTTTCATTAAAGTACGATTATTTGAAGCAGAAAGAAATGAGACTATCATTACTATTCCGTCTGTTTACTAATAATAGAAAAGACGGCTTAAATGTTATTATAAGAGTTATAGAAAAATTACCGGAATCAGATGAAAAGGTAAATTTTATGAATAGATTTTTGATTAATGTTGACAATTGGGATGTTGAAAAATTATTGGTGCAATTTGAAAAATATTTTCATTTTAATCTAGAAGATAAAAGTAGGGACAACTTTTGGTATTATCAGATACTAGAAAAAATATTTATTCATTATCCTAATTTTGTGCTTGATAAATTAAGTCCTATCATTTTAAAATGTTTTGAAGAACATTCATTTACTATAAGTTTTACTTATGAGCAAAGCACTATAATAGAAAAGATAAATAATATTAATCCCGATTTATGTTTTGTTTATTTTCACTCTATTTTTGACGAGTTAGTCGATAATAATAAATACGAAAAAGAGTTTGATATTGTAGGCAGTCCATTATATAAAAACTCAAAATTCTCTGATTTATTTGAAAGCGATACAAATGAAAATGCTGATGATATAATTGAAGAATTACTTTCAAAGTATATAAAATTAAAATCGAAAGATAAGGTGTTTTTCAAGTCTTATTATGAAAAACATAAAAACTCTAACTCTATATCGCATCTTAAAATTTTAATTCTAGGTTTAACAGAAATTCCATTATTATATAAACAAGAAGTATTCGAATTCATAAAAATAATTCATTCTAAAAATGGATTTAACGGATATGATGATAAGTTTCAACTATACTTGAGAGATTTAATTACTAAAAGTTTTGTGATTTTTTCTGAAAACCAAAAATTAGAATTGGCAAATATTATTTTATCAGTAAAACATCCAGCAGATATATATTATTACAATGATAGCAATAGTATAAGAAAACCAGCACTTGGGTTTTATGGTAAGAAAAAATATTTATTTATAGATAGCCTGCCTAATAAAGAAATGGAATCTATTCCTATTTTAAAAAAAACTCATCAAGAATTATATAGAAAATTTGGTAAACTAAATGTAAAACAATTAGATAGAAGTAATATCTCATCTGGATTTGTTGGTCCTCCACTGGCAATAAATGCTTATAAAAAAATGACTTTAAATGATTGGAAAAAAAGTTTTTTAATATTTATGGATATTCCGCTGCAAAGGTCGCCACGATTCCGCTACAAAGTGCACCACGATTCCGCTGCAAAGTACACCACCCAT
>NZ_RYDN01000059.1:0-2909 GCF_003968735.1 Flavobacterium sp. RSP49
AGTCTAAAGTTTCCTTTGGACTTGTGACTTTCGTCTTTGGACTGTCCGCGCGGCGGACAAATATCTTAACATACTGAGATAAAGAAATATAATTTGTATTTAGAAAGTTTCTTCCTGCCGATTGCTCGGCAGGAAAAGCGTACATAAGCTTACGGGTTATTAGTACTACTCGACTATGACATTACTGCCTTTACATCTATAGCCTATCAACGTAGTCATCTCCTACGACCCTTAAAAGAAATCTCATCTTGTGGTGGGTTTCGCGCTTATATGCTTTCAGCGCTTATCCCTTCCAAACGTAGCTACTCTGCGATGCCACTGGCGTGACAACAGATACACTAGAGGTTTGTCCAATTCGGTCCTCTCGTACTAGAATCAGATCCACTCAAATTTCTTGCGCCCACAGTAGATAGAGACCGAACTGTCTCACGACGTTCTGAACCCAGCTCGCGTGCCACTTTAATGGGCGAACAGCCCAACCCTTGGGACCTTCTCCAGCCCCAGGATGTGACGAGCCGACATCGAGGTGCCAAACCCCCCCGTCGATATGAGCTCTTGGGGGAGATCAGCCTGTTATCCCCGGCGTACCTTTTATCCTTTGAGCGATGGCCCTTCCATGCGGAACCACCGGATCACTATGCTCTACTTTCGTACCTGATCGACCTGTATGTCTCTCAGTCAAGCTCCCTTATGCCATTGCACTCTACGCACGGTTACCAAGCGTACTGAGGGAACCTTTAGAAGCCTCCGTTACTCTTTTGGAGGCGACCACCCCAGTCAAACTACCCACCAAGCAATGTCCCCCGCATAGCGGGGTTAGGCCCTAGATAAACAAAGGGTTGTATTTCAACAATGACTCCACAACGCCTAGCGACGCCACTTCACAGTCTCCAACCTATCCTACACATCATTTATCCAAGGTCAATACTAAGCTATAGTAAAGGTGCACAGGGTCTTTTCGTCCCACTGCGGGTAAGCGGCATCTTCACCGCTACTACAATTTCACCGAGCTCATGGCTGAGACAGTGTCCAGATCGTTACACCATTCGTGCAGGTCGGAACTTACCCGACAAGGAATTTCGCTACCTTAGGACCGTTATAGTTACGGCCGCCGTTTACTGGGGCTTCATTTCAATGCTTCTCCGAAGATAACATCTCCACTTAACCTTCCAGCACCGGGCAGGTGTCAGGCCCTATACTTCATCTTACGATTTTGCAGAGCCCTGTGTTTTTGATAAACAGTCGCCTGGACCTCTTCACTGCGGCCCCGATTGCTCGGGGCGACCCTTCTCCCGAAGTTACGGGTCTATTTTGCCTAATTCCTTAGCCATGAATCTCTCGAGCACCTTAGGATTCTCTCCTCGACTACCTGTGTCGGTTTGCGGTACGGGTACTTATTACCTGAAGTTTAGAGGTTTTTCTTGGAAGCCCTTAGGCGCACTATCTCTTCTACCGAAGTATCCGAGTACTATCGTATTTCCCCAAAACCCGTGGATTTGCCTGCGGGTCTTATAGGTAGGTACTTCAACGAACTATTCCGTCAGTTCGCGGCGCTTTCATCACTCCGTCACCCCATCACAGTAATAACTAGTACGGGAATATTAACCCGTTGTCCATCGACTGTCCCTTTCGGGTTCGCCTTAGGTCCCGACTAACCCACAGCTGATTAGCATAGCTGTGGAAACCTTAGTCTTTCGGTGTGCGGGTTTCTCGCCCGCATTATCGTTACTTATGCCTACATTTTCTTTTCTCACCAGTCCAGCATACCTTACGATACACCTTCTACCCTGTGAGAATGCTCCCCTACCACTCCATATTAATATGAAATCCATAGCTTCGGTAATACGCTTATGCCCGATTATTATCCATGCTCGTCCGCTCGACTAGTGAGCTGTTACGCACTCTTTAAATGAATGGCTGCTTCCAAGCCAACATCCTAGCTGTCTGGGCAGACAAACCTCGTTCTTTCAACTTAGCGTATATTTGGGGACCTTAGCTGATGGTCTGGGTTCTTTCCCTCTCGGACTTGGACCTTAGCACCCAAGCCCTCACTGTTATGAAACATTATATAGCATTCGGAGTTTGTCAGGAATTGGTAGGCGGTGAAGCCCCCGCATCCAATCAGTAGCTCTACCTCTATATAACTTTAACCATAACGCTGCACCTAAATGCATTTCGGGGAGTACGAGCTATTTCCGAGTTTGATTGGCCTTTCACCCCTACCCACAGGTCATCCGAAGACTTTTCAACGTCAACCGGTTCGGTCCTCCACTATGTGTTACCACAGCTTCAACCTGCCCATGGGTAGATCACACGGTTTCGCGTCTAACACTACTGACTAAAGCGCCCTATTCAGACTCGCTTTCGCTACGGATCCGTGGCTTAACCACTTATCCTTGCCAGCAACGTTAACTCGTAGGCTCATTATGCAAAAGGCACGCCGTCACCCCACGAAAGGGCTCCGACCGCTTGTAAGCGTATGGTTTCAGGATCTATTTCACTCCGTTATTCACGGTTCTTTTCACCTTTCCCTCACGGTACTGGTTCACTATCGGTCTCTCAGGAGTATTTAGCCTTAGCGGATGGTCCCGCCAAATTCAGACAGGATTTCTCGTGTCCCGCCCTACTCAGGATACCACTATCGTTATCTTCTATTACTTATACAGGGCTATCACCTTCTTTGGCCCTACTTTCCAGTAGATTCTAATTCTATCCGCAACAAATATCGTGGTCCTACAACCCCAAAAATGCCGTAACATCTTTGGTTTGGGCTAATCCGCGTTCGCTCGCCACTACTTACGGAATCACTTTTGTTTTCTTCTCCTCCGCCTACTTAGATGTTTCAGTTCAGCGGGTTTGCCCACCTATCGGTGTACTATGTCTTCAACATAGTGGGTTGCCCCATTCAG
>NZ_RYDN01000059.1:3005-5008 GCF_003968735.1 Flavobacterium sp. RSP49
TAGTCTTCTTTCCCTAGCGTGTATTGCTACTAACACTAAGGCTCTAGAAAGGAGGTGTTCCAGCCGCACCTTCCGGTACGGCTACCTTGTTACGACTTAGCCCTAGTTACCAGTTTTACCCTAGGCAGCTCCTTGCGGTCACCGACTTCAGGCACCCCCAGCTTCCATGGCTTGACGGGCGGTGTGTACAAGGCCCGGGAACGTATTCACCGGATCATGGCTGATATCCGATTACTAGCGATTCCAGCTTCACGGAGTCGAGTTGCAGACTCCGATCCGAACTGAGAACGGTTTTGTAGATTCGCTCCTGGTCACCCAGTGGCTGCTCTCTGTACCGTCCATTGTAGCACGTGTGTAGCCCAAGGCGTAAGGGCCGTGATGATTTGACGTCATCCCCACCTTCCTCGCAGTTTGCACTGGCAGTCTTGTTAGAGTTCCCGACTTCACTCGCTGGCAACTAACAACAGGGGTTGCGCTCGTTATAGGACTTAACCTGACACCTCACGGCACGAGCTGACGACAACCATGCAGCACCTTGTAAATTGTCTTGCGAAAATTCTGTTTCCAAAACGGTCAATCTACATTTAAGCCTTGGTAAGGTTCCTCGCGTATCATCGAATTAAACCACATGCTCCACCGCTTGTGCGGGCCCCCGTCAATTCCTTTGAGTTTCATTCTTGCGAACGTACTCCCCAGGTGGGATACTTATCACTTTCGCTTAGCCACTGAGATTGCTCCCAACAGCTAGTATCCATCGTTTACGGCGTGGACTACCAGGGTATCTAATCCTGTTCGCTACCCACGCTTTCGTCCATCAGCGTCAATATATTAGTAGTAACCTGCCTTCGCAATTGGTATTCCATGTAATCTCTAAGCATTTCACCGCTACACTACATATTCTAGTTACTTCCTAATAATTCAAGTCAGACAGTATCAATGGCCGTTCCACCGTTGAGCGATGGGCTTTCACCACTGACTTATCTGACCGCCTACGGACCCTTTAAACCCAATGATTCCGGATAACGCTTGGATCCTCCGTATTACCGCGGCTGCTGGCACGGAGTTAGCCGATCCTTATTCTTACGATACCGTCAAGCTGCTACACGTAGCAGGGTTTCTTCTCGTATAAAAGCAGTTTACAATCCATAGGACCGTCATCCTGCACGCGGCATGGCTGGATCAGGCTTGCGCCCATTGTCCAATATTCCTCACTGCTGCCTCCCGTAGGAGTCTGGTCCGTGTCTCAGTACCAGTGTGGGGGATCTCCCTCTCAGGACCCCTACCCATCGTTGCCTTGGTATGCCGTTACCATACCAACTAGCTAATGGGACGCATGCTCATCTTTCACCGTTGTGACTTTAATAGTTCCTTGATGCCAAGGTACTATACTATGAGGTATTAATCCAAATTTCTCTGGGCTATCCCTCTGTGAAAGGTAGATTGCATACGCGTTACGCACCCGTGCGCCGGTCTCTGTCTCCGAAGAAACATACCCCTCGACTTGCATGTGTTAAGCCTGCCGCTAGCGTTCATCCTGAGCCAGGATCAAACTCTTCATCGTATAGTTGTGAGTTCAGATAAATCTGTTCTCTTTGTTTATGCGACTAAATTCTAGTGGTTTTTTCAAATCTCTCAATTCTATTACTCTTATTCTTTTGTCTTGTCTTTACGACAAAACGGCTGTCAATTCAATATGTCTAGGAACGTGTTCTTTTATTTCTATCACCTCTACCAACACTTGGTATAGCGTTTCTCGAAGCGGGTGCAAAAGTACAACTTTCTTTTTAACTAACAAGAAAAATGTGAAGTTTTTTTTGAGATAATTTTCTTATCCCTTTCTTCTGATTTTCTTATCAATCTGTCAACGAACGTTGCGCGTTTTGCGGGGTGCAAAGGTAACATCCTTTTCTATTCTCGCAAGCTTTATTAAATCTTTTTTTGAAAATAAATTTTCCTTTTGATCTAACTAACTTGCCAGTATTTTAAAGAACTTCTAAACCATT
>NZ_RYDN01000005.1:0-164105 GCF_003968735.1 Flavobacterium sp. RSP49
CTTGCAAAAACGTTTTTGCAAGTGTTTAATTAAATATTTTTATCTAATAATCTGTATCGGTTATTCAGGACAAGACATATTTTTACAAAGTAGCCATGTCGATTACAAAACGATACCGGACATCTCCCTTTGTCATTCGGTCATACGCTTCATGTATATTTTTGATATCAATCATTTCTATTTCAGAAACAATATCATGTTCCGCACAATAATCTAACATTTCCTGAGTTTCAGGCAAGCCTCCTATAAGTGAACCTGCAAGACTTCTTCGTCCGCCTATGAGACTAAAAGCTTGGATTTCATAAGGTGTTGGTGGTACGCCTACACAAATATGCACGCCGTTTACTCTCAATAATGACAAATACAAATTTAAGTCGTGTGGCGCAGAAACAGTATCCAGAATAAAGTCAAAAGAACCAGCTACACTTTCGAGTTGTTTAGCATCTTTAGTAACGATAAAATTATGTGCTCCTAATTTTCTGGCATCGGCTTCTTTATTTGCTGATGTACTTAACACGGTAACTTCAGCTCCAAAAGAAACTCCAAATTTAACCGCCATATGTCCCAAACCTCCCAAACCAAGAACGGCTAATTTATGCCCTTTCCCAACTTTCCAATGTCTCAATGGAGAATAGGTTGTGATTCCGGCACATAATAAAGGCGCTACAGCGGCCAAAGGTAATTTATCTGAAACTTGCAAAACAAAATCTTCGTGTACTACAATGGTGTTCGAATACCCACCATAAGTAGGTGTTTTTCCGTCTTGTCCCAAAGCATTATAGGTGTCTGTTCTTCCTTTCAAACAAAATTGCTCTAATCCCTCTTTACAGTTTTCACAACTTTTACAAGAGTCTACTAGGCAACCTGTCCCTGCTATGTCCCCTATTTTAAACTTCTTTACGTGGCTTCCTACCTTTACCACTTTACCTACAATCTCATGTCCCGGAACCATTGGGTAGATCGATCCTCCCCAATCGTCTTTGATTTGGTGCAAATCACTGTGACAAACGCCACAAAACTCAATGTCGAATTGTACGTCATGTGGTCCTACTTCTCTTCTTTCGAAATCCCAAGGTGCTAAATCTGTCTTGGCATCTTGAACTGCATATCCTTTTGTAGCTATCATTTTCTTTATTTTCACTAAAATTATTAAATTTATCTTGAAAAATAAGTTGTCAAAATGTTAAATAAATCGAAAGAAATTATAAATGTCTCCTCCAGAAAAGAATACCTTGTAGTAATTGGATAGCCAATAATGCTTTAAGTCGATAGTTTTATTTATTTTTAAGTTTTTTTAATCGACATCCATCAAAGCACAATCTTTTAAAAATCACACTCGATACTATCGGCCTTATCATTTTGGTTACTATCCAATAATCATGACATTGCTGGCCTTCGGTATTTATTTTAGTTGTACCAAAAAAGATTCTTTAATATGAAAATTTATTAGTGCACTCTTTGTAATGCTTTTTTGCTTAACCTTTATGTTGCGCTAACATTATGCGTTGACCTTACAAAACCGAACTGTCCATTTAGAACTTCGGTACCGTTATTTTTCTTTTACTGAAAAAAGATTGGAAGATTTTGAATTTCAATTAAATATCTATCAACTGTTTGCGTTGCATTTTGTCTCAGATTATTAATTTCCAGCGTTAACACAAAGAGCACAGAATGAAAATCTTTTGGCAAAGGAAATTAAAAAAACGACCAGGCACTGGAAAGCGGCTGATAAAAGAGTTTAAAATTCTAAAAATAATAAGACTAATTTATCCAATCTAACAATTTCGAATTTTGTTTCTTTGTGGTGAAAAGAAAACAATAAAACTGAATTCAAAACCTAAAATGGCAGAATATTATCTAGATACTGAGTACAAATACATTACTTACGAGGAAAAAGAAGTCAATTTTAAGGAATTTGAATGCTGTACTTTTACCAATTGTAATTTCTCCCAATGCGTTTTTGTGGCGGTTACTTTCATTGATTGCACCTTCAATGATTGCACTTTTAGTAATGCCAAAATAAATTATGTTGCCTTTAGAACCGTAACTTTTAATCGGTGTGAAATCAAAGATGTCAATTTTGCCATGTGCGATAAATTAATTTTCGAAATCGCTTTTAAGGATTGTATTTTGGATTTCTCTAAATTTTATACGTTAAATATAAAAGGAACCTCCTTCTCCAATTGCAGTCTTATTGCAGTCGATTTTATGAGCACTGATCTGACCACAGTTGTTTTTGAAAACTGCGATTTATACCGTTCTGAGTTTGCAAAAGCAATTGCCAATAAAGCTGATTTTAGAACCAGCTATAATTATACAATTGATCCCCAAACTACAAAATTAAAAAAAGCCATTTTCGCTTTAGAAGGTGTGAAGGGATTGCTATACAAACATGAAATCATAGTTAAGTAGTAATTATAAAATTATTATTCCGTATTCTATAGTAATTATTCTATTAATTTATTGGGCAAAATCAGTATCGTAGGTAACCACCAATAAAGTTTGATTTTTCTCCTTAGTCAATTTATTGAAAACATCAAAAACCAAGTCACTGTTTTTCTTGTCTAAATTCCCTGTAGGCTCATCCCCATTATAATGAACGGATCATTCATCAAAGCACGTACAATTGCCACGCGCTACTTCTATCCACTACTTAATTGATTAGGCATTTTCAAAGCTTGGTCTTCCATGTTCAGTGTTTTCAAATGTTCCATAGCGTAATGCTCTTATGCTGTATCTGTATCTTTGGCTAATTTCATCCCCGGAAGCATTACATTCTTCAACACATTATATTCTGCCAATAAGTAATGAAACTGAAGCATATAACCAATTTTTTCATGTCGGATTACTGCTAATTCTTTGTCGGTTTCCCCCGTACTAAGTTCGTTATGAATTATTCTGTTGTACTTCATCACCTCTTAGTTCAAATAGTGAATACCCTTTATTGATGGGTCGTCCGGCGATACTAATTACTTTTTGCAGTGTATCATTTACGGTAGCATAAACCGTGTACTATCCATCTGCTTTTATAACTCCCGATGCGTGCACAATTTCCATAACTTCTGCTACTGAGGGTTTAATTGCTGCTACTTTATTTTTAGAACAAGAAGCCAAGTGATCACTAATACATTAAATATGGATGGTAAATTCAAACCCATTTCGCTTCTTATTTAACTTTAAAGTTGTTGCAAAGTAGTTCTATAAATAAACAACAATATCTATTTTGAAAGACCATTATTGCTTATCGCAAATTATCAACTAAAAAGCGTTGTTCAATAAGCAATCTGTGGTGATTATAGCTTTTTTTCCATTCTGTAGTCTTCCATTTTATACCCGAATTCTAGTTCAATATCTTCTTCGGCAACAATTTCAAAACCAATTTTTTTATAAAAAGACAATGCGTTGTTGAATTTATTTACGTTCAAAGAGACCGCAACCGAATTATTTTCTCTAGCCAAATTTTCAATTGTATCAATCAATAGCTTCCCTGCTCCTTTTCCTTGTGCTTCTGGAAGCAAATAAATCTTGTGCAGCCGCGTTAGGTTTTGCGCTAAATAATTATGTGAATAGGAGGCAAAACCAAGGCAAAATTCATCCTGATGTACCAAAAGAAAACGATGTCCTTTTTGGATCAAATTTTCAAGTAATGTGTGCTCTGAATAAAAGAGTTCAAGCATATAGTCAATCTGCTCTTTTGACAATATGGCTCCATAGGTTTGAGGCCAAGTTTTATAGGCAATCTCCTGAATGGTTTTTAAATCTTTCGTAGTAGCTTCTGCTATTGTTACCATTCTGTTTTTTAGTAATATAATTAAATCACATCGGTTTTTGGAATAAAAATATAAAATTTAGCTCCTACATTTGGCTTTCCTTTTACTTGTATAAAACCATTGTGGTTGTCTACAATTCTGCTGCAAATAGCCAGTCCCAGTCCGGTTCCTGAATATTTAGAATCAGTTTCCAAGCGCTTGAACAAAAGAAATATTTTTTCGGCATATTCCTGTTTGAAACCTATTCCGTTATCAGTAACAACAATCTTATAATAATCCTCTTTATTGCTTATTTTATACTCACGGACTTCTTTATCCGTAATGTTTTTCGAGGTGACACTGATTTCAGGAGCACTATCTTCCTTACTGTATTTAAGTGAATTGGAAATCAAATTTATGAAGAGCTGTTTAATTTGAAAAGGTATTGCGGTAATGGTTGGTAATTTACCTATTTGAATTTCGGCTTTTTTCTCTTCAATGTTTGATGATAAATCCTGGAGTATTTCGCCCAAAACTACATTCAAATCCGTTGTTACAAAAACTTTATCGCCTTTTATGGTTCTGGAATAATTGACTAAATCAATTAATAACGTTTGCATTCTGTTAGCTGCCACACGTACTTTAGAAAAATATTCCTTCCCTTGTCTTGAAATCAAGTCCAATTCTTTTTCTTCCAGTCTGGAAATGAACATTTGAATCTTACGAAGCGGTTCTTGCAAATCATGACTTACAATGTTATTAAAAGCTTCCAGTTCTGTATTAATATATTTTAGTTCTTTATTATTTTCTTCTAATTCAAGTGTCTTTTTATACTGATTAGTGATGTCATAATTTACTCCAATTTTTATTAAATCTCCTTTTCCATTAGTAGTAAAACTTCCAACACCCATAATATATTTGACATCACCGCTTGGTGTTAAAAACCGGAATATCATGGAAGTCGACTGGTGGTTTATCAAAGAATCCTGGTGTACTTTGGTTACATATTCTAAATCATCGGGATGTATGTATGGAATCGAATTTTCAATATTAGGTTCGAAAGCTTTAGGCTCAACTCCCATTAAACGGAATAAATTATCTGAAAAAGTATACTTTTTTGTTTCTATATTAACCATCCAATGTCCAAAACCTGCTGTTTTTTCTGCAGCGTTGTAAGATTCGTTTAGTAAATTTAAGGCGTCATTTGCTTTTTTGAGTTCGTCAATATCAACATTCATTTTTTGAAAGGAAAGCAATAAAATCAAAAGCGAGAGGATGACTAATAGAAAAGCCGTAATTAAGGAGTCCTGCAATTCAAATTGATGGTTATCATTTTGAAATTTTGTTTTTCTACTTTCCGAAAATATAATTTCAGTCACAAAGGATTTCATTTCTTCAGTGACTTTACTACTTTCGAGTAACTTTGCATTTAAATCAATCGGGCCGGAATTTTTACTTTTAGCAATAATGTAGGTTTGTCTGAATAACTTAAAGCGGTAATCGATGATTTTTTCGAGCTGTTCAATATCTTTATTTCTCAAAGCGTTATTAGCGGTCAACTCTTTTAACTTTTTGATGCTTTCCTCTATTTTTCCTCTGCTCAAAAACCGATTTTCAATATAGCTGTCCTCTTTTGTTATGATGAAACTCCGCAAACTAGTTTCGTAAATACTGATAATAGACAAAAGTTTCTCTAATTCGATTTGGGTTTCATTTGAATTTGCAATTAATTCAACTGTTGAATCCAGTTTTTCCATTTGAGAATAAAACATCGATGCAATATAACAAACCACAACGATTGCGATGGTCAAAGCTATTTTAAATACTTGAGAATTTTTATAGATTGTTAAAATTTTCATTTATTCTTTTTTATATGCTAAAGAAAAAAGTTTCTATGTTGAGTCCTGAAGAATGAAATTGCCAATTCATGTGTACTACTTCCTTGATTACTTTTTTCAACTTTATAAAGTCATTTGGCTTTTTAATATAAATATTGGCTCCTTTAATAAAAGTATCTTCAATATCTTTCTCTGAGGAAGAAGTAGAATATATCGCAATTGAAACCTCTTTAAAGCGGCTGTTGGCTCTAATCTCATTCAAACAATCCAGTCCTGTTTTTCCGGGCATATTCAAATCCAGAAATAAAACATGGGGCAACTTACTTAATGGATTTTCTAAATAATCCATCAGGTCTTTACCATCTTTAAACAGCGTTAAATCATTATTCATTTTGAGTTCTTGCAAAGCTTCACTAAAAAAAGTGCGATCATCTTCATCATCATCAGCCAGAAGAATATGCATTGAATCTTGGTGTGCAATCATAAAATAGGGAATTATTTTTTAAATTTTATTTATTCTTTGTTTGATAATTTCCTTCTTTTACCTACAATTCTTTTAAACAAGGAAGGAGTTAATCCGGTTACTTTTTTAAATTGCGTAGACAAATAGGCTACACTGCTATAGTTTAACTCATACGAAATCTCCGTTAAAGTCAGTTTCTCTTCAATTATTAATTTTTTTGCTCTTTCAATCTTTTGAATAATAATAAAATTCTCAATAGAGGTATGGGTATATTCAGAAAAAACATTAGTGATATAACCGTATCTAAAGTTCAGTTTGTCTGCTAAATATTGCGATATCGTTACGTCCGGAAATTTATCTTTATCGTACACTATTTCTATAATAGCATCTTTAATTTTTTGAATTAATTGTGCTTTTGGATTATTGATAATTTGAATCCCATATTTTTTTAAAACATCCTGAAGTGCGTTCAAATCCTCTTCTGAAATAGCATCCACAATTTCAATTTGCCCTAAGTCTAAAAGTTGATAATTAATCTCTAATTTTTCTAATTGCTCTTGCAATATAGCCCTGCAAGCTATGTTTCCATCATAATTAAAATTGAGCTTCATAGCAATAGATAATTGTTAGAATTAAATTTAAAAACATAAATATAAATCAAAAAATATGAATTTACAGCAAAAAAAAGTAGTTTAGAATTAAAACAGCACTCTTTAAAAAGAAATAAAACACAAATTACTGATTACTAGTGTAATTACGCGAATATAAATTTATTTACAATAAAAATATAAACACATAAATAGATTTTATCCATGGATTGTTTCACTATTTCCATAATTTGTTATAACATTTTCCTCAAATTCCAACCATTCTCTCCATCGTTTTTCAACATCGATTCCTACCCCATATTTACGTGCATAGGTTATAAAAGTGGTATAATGTCCTGCTTCACTTTCCATTAAATTCCTATAAAAAACAGCTAATTCTTCATCGTTGATATTCTCTGAAAGCACCTTGAAACGCTCACAGCTTCTGGCCTCTATCATAGCTGAAAACAATAACCGTTCCACTAAAGCAGAAATCCTGTTTCCGGTAGCGTTTTTTTTCATGTACAGATACAGTTCATTGACATAATCATCCTTACGCTCGCGTCCCAACTTTAGGCCGCGTTTGATGATAATGTTATGTACTTGCTCAAAATGATCAATTTCTTCTTTGGCCAAAGCCAATAAATCCTTCACTAGATCCTGATGCTCGGAGTTATTGGTGATTATTGTGATTGCATTTGTGGCTGCTTTCTGTTCGCACCAAGCGTGATCTGTGAGGATTTCCTCAATATTTTTTTCTACAATATTGACCCATCTGGGATCTGTTGGTAATTTTAATCGTAGTACGGACATTTTTTTAGTCTTAAAGTTAGAAAGTCATAAAGTTAGAAAGTCATAAAGCCGAAAGTCAAAAACTAAGACAGAATATTAAATTCTAATCAAGGACTTTCGACTTTCGACTTTAAAAACTTTAAGACGTATTTTTTAGTATACGAAGATAGCTCTTTCGCTCATCATTTCGTTTACTTTATTGGCTACTTCTTCGATAATGTTTTCATCCGTATGGTTCATTAATACCCGGTCTATTAATGCCACAATGGTTTCCATATCTTCCTCAACCAGACCACGAGTGGTAATAGCTGGAGTTCCTACACGAATACCTGAGGTTACAAATGGTGATTTATCATCAAATGGAACCATATTTTTATTTACTGTAATTTCTGCTTTTACTAGTGCATTCTCAGCCTCTTTCCCAGAAATATTTTTATTTCTTAAATCAATCAACATCATGTGATTATCCGTACCTCCAGAAATGATTTCATAGCCTCTTTTTACAAAAGCATCAGCCATAGCATTAGCATTTTTTTGTAATTGCAACGCGTAAATAAAAAATTCATCTTTCAAAGCTTCGCCAAACGCGACTGCTTTTGCAGCAATAATATGCATTAACGGACCACCTTGATTTCCTGGGAAAACGGCCAAGTCTAATAAGGAAGACATCATTCTGATTTCTCCTTTTGGAGTGGTTAAACCAAATGGATTTTCGAAATCTTTACCCATCAAAATTAATCCTCCACGAGGGCCACGCAATGTTTTGTGAGTTGTGGTAGTTACAATATGGCAATGGGGCAATGGATCATTCATCAAGCCTTTGGCGATTAGCCCAGCAGGGTGAGAAATATCTGCCAATAAAATAGCGCCAACACTATCAGCAATTACTCTGAATCGCTCAAAATCCATATCACGAGAATAAGCCGAAGCGCCTGCAATGATTAGTTTTGGTTGCTCTTTAGTGGCTATTTCTTGAATCTTATCGTAATTTAACCGTCCAGTTTCTTTGTCAACACCATAAAAAGACGGAGTATACAAACGACCAGAGAAGTTTACAGGAGAACCATGCGTTAAGTGCCCACCATGAGACAAGTCAAAACCTAAAATTTTATCTCCTGGTTTAATACAAGCGTGGTAAACCGCTGTATTGGCTTGAGAACCAGAATGTGGCTGTACATTTGCATATGCAGCACCAAATAATTCTTTAGCTCGATCAATAGCAATTTGTTCCACAATATCAACTACTTCACAACCGCCGTAGTATCTTTTGCCGGGATACCCTTCAGCATATTTGTTAGTTAAAACAGACCCAGCTGCTTCCATTACTTCATCACTTACGAAGTTTTCCGAAGCGATAAGTTCTAATCCGTGAATTTGTCTTTCTTGTTCTTCCAGAATAAGGTCGAAAATTTGTTCGTCGCGTTGCATTTCTTTGATTTTCGTTAATTTTGATGCAAAAATACAAAAAAACGTTTGGTTAATAGTTAGATTATAATATATTTGATGAGTAATTTTTTAACAAAATAATTAACAAAATATGCCGATAACAGCTAACGATACCAATAGAAAGTCCTGGCTAGAAGTACCATTCAATAATGATTTTCCCATTCAAAATATTCCTTTTGGTGTTTTTTTAACCAAAGAAAACATCGTAACAGTTGGAACTAGAATTGGAGATTTCGCAATCGATTTGGGAGCTTTACAACAATTAAATTATTTTGAAGGGATAGAACTGACCGATGATATGTTCATGCAGGATACCTTGAATGATTTTATATCTGATGGTCAAAAAACATGGCGTTTAGTGCGAAACCGAATTGCGGAGCTTTTCGATATAACCAATTCAAAATTACAAGACAATCCAAAAGACCGTGATATTGTAATTTTTAAAATGGAAGATGTCGAAATGCAGTTGCCCGTTTTAATTGGTGATTACACGGACTTTTACTCCAGTAAAGAACATGCCACAAATGTCGGGAAGATGTTTCGCGACCCTGAAAATGCATTACTTCCCAATTGGCTTCATATTCCTGTTGGATATCACGGCAGAAGTTCTACGATCGTTCCTTCTGGAATACCTGTGCACAGGCCTATGGGACAAACTTTACCTACTGGGGAAACCACACCAGTTTTTGGTTCTTCCCGGTCTGTTGATTTTGAACTCGAAACCGCTTTTATAACAACAGATGTTAATATTATGGGAGAGAATATTTCTGTAAGCGAAGCAGAAGATTATATT
The DNA here is from genome assembly GCF_003968735.1 of Flavobacterium sp. RSP49. Classification (NCBI taxonomy): domain Bacteria; kingdom Pseudomonadati; phylum Bacteroidota; class Flavobacteriia; order Flavobacteriales; family Flavobacteriaceae; genus Flavobacterium; species Flavobacterium sp. RSP49. The sequence continues at coordinate 9,669 of NZ_RYDN01000005.1, forward strand.
TTCGGAATGGTTTTATTGAATGATTGGAGTGCTCGTGATATTCAAAAATGGGAATACGTGCCGCTAGGCCCCTTTTTAGCAAAAAACTTTGCCACTTCTATTTCACCCTGGATTGTTACCATGGATGCTTTGGAACCCTTTAGAACAAGGGGACCCAAACAAGAACCAACGCCACTTCCCTATTTGCAACAAAAAGGAAAACATTCTTTTGACATTAATTTAGAAGTAGCCATTCAACCTGAAAAATCAGAAGCAACTGTGATTTCACGTTCGAATTTCAAATATATGTATTGGACCATGAGTCAGCAATTAGCACACCATACCTCTAATGGTTGCCGAGTAAATTCTGGCGACATGATGGGTTCAGGCACCATTTCGGGCCCTACACCAGACAGTTACGGTTCCATGTTAGAACTATCATGGGGCGGAAAAAATCCCATCAAGTTAAAGGATGGAACTGAACGTAAATTCATTAATGATAATGATACTGTTATTATGAAAGGATATTGTCTAAACGGACGAGTACGTATTGGCTTTGGTGAAGTTTCCAGCAAACTGCTCCCTCCTTTTGTTCGCAAATAAAAAATAAAATACTCTATCAAAAACCTAACAATTGTACTCTTTTTGTTAGGTTTTTTTATGGCTTTTTTTTAAGCTTTAAACTAAAAACCAAAAAAACCGCTTAAAATAAACTGCCGGAACAACACCATTATTTAATACTAAACCACAGGGAAAAAATCATCTTTTTATTCTCTTTTTTTGTACTACTCTCTTCACGTATCGTAAAGCAAACCCAAAACTTTTTAAGCTCCGGAAATTAAGATCAGGCAATTGATAATGCGATTTCGAATTTGAATACCAATAAAGGCAAAAAAAGCAAGCAGGAATATGTTTACCTGCTAGATGATGCTAAATTTTAAAGGTTTTGATTATGTTTCGGTTTACACTAAAAACGAAACAAATATGATTATTCCGGTTCATCTTCAAAATGATTTGTTGGACTTCAGCACATTGGAATTAAACACTAAATGGACTGTTTACCTCAGCAACAAACAAAAAGGAATTGGGTATGATTATGGAATGGCAATCCATTTTAGATAAATTTATATTTCGTCAGCACAAATTAAAGAAAGAGAAATTGTAAAATAACGCATCATCAAAGACGGTGTCAAGAAACTGATTGATACTACTGGGAAAGAAGTTTTAGACTAAAAAGGAAAAGTGGTTACGGTGGATAACCTCAAAACTATAAATGCCTCTTACAAAGGAGACCGACTCGCCACTGATGATAATTATTCTTATTTTGACAGAAGTCCAATTCCTTTTCCTAGTAGCGAACAAATGGTTTATGATACCGGAAAAGATTTAAAACCTAAAATTAGAGAAATCATCAACCAAAACGAGTTTAGAAACTTATGTTCTCAAGACTTTACGATTCGATAAACGCCTTGACACTTATACTTGTAAATGCGTTTTTCTTGGATTAAAAAAAAACAACAATCCATTAAAATTTTGTTACAAAAGACAAAATTAGCGCTGTGTTATCAAAATATGTGTACTTTTGTACTAATGAATAAATTAAGTTTACATATTATTTCTTTGTTACGGACAAACAGTCGTTCTACTTCTCCCGAAGTACGGATACTATCACTATAGTACCCAAAAGCTGTTTCGTATCTTTATTCATTTTATTTTTTTGTTTTGAAATCATCGCCATTTTCCACTGGATCAATCTATCCACAAATTAAAACTAAGGCATCATTAGTGTACTTTAATCCATTTTATCGTACTGCCCTGAACCGTTTTGATAAAATAATAGATTTTAGAAAAAATGCATTTCAAAAAAGACCCCTAAATCATTTTATAACTCAAAATCCAGCTTTTGAAATGAACATTTCTATCATAACAACTCAGGAAGAACATTATAAGTATTCGCAGGAAATATGCGAAACCATAGAATTATCCGCACTATTGAGAGGCACAGGAATTGCTAAAAGAACTCCTGAATACATCCAAAAAAAAATGGAAAACAAAGATGCTGTTATCGCATTAATCGATGGAAAATTTGCTGGTTTTTGTTATATCGAAAGTTGGGAACACGGTAAATATGTGGCCCATTCGGGATTAATTGTTCATCCTGAATATAGAAATTTAGGTTTGGCAAAAAAAATAAAATCATTTGTTTTTGACTATTCTTTAGAGAAATATCCGAATGCCAAAATATTCGGAATTACAACTGGACTAGCCGTTATGAAAATCAATTCTGATTTAGGTTACAAACCAGTTCCCTTTTCGGAATTGACAACTGACCCTACCTTTTGGGCCGGTTGTAAAACCTGTACCAATTATGAAATTCTAAAAAGTAAAGACAACAAAATGTGTTTATGCACCGGAATGTTGTTTGATCCAAAAGAAAAGCTAAAACATCCGCCAAAACATCCATTTAACATAAAAGTTCTCAATAGATTAAAATCAATTAAACAAGCGCTTTTCTTAAAAAAATAATCCCCTCCCCAGCCCTCCCCGAAGGGGAAGGAGCCGAAGAGAAAAATAAAATAATCATAACAAAAAATTCCCCTTTGCCAGTTTCGGCTTCCCCGCCTTCGGAGGGGCTGGGGGGAAGAAAAAACAATAATTATGAAAAAAGTTGTATTAGCTTATAGCGGAGGATTAGATACCTCATATTGCCTAAAATATTTAAAAAACGAAAAAGGATATGAAGTTCATACCGTTCTTATAAATACAGGCGGATTTGATGATGCCGAACTAGCTGCTATTGAAGAAAGAGCCTACGAATTAGGAAGTGCGCAACATGCAAATCTTACCATTGTAGATAAATATTATGATAAAGCCATTAAATATTTGATTTACGGAAATGTATTGAAAAATAACACCTATCCATTGTCCGTAAGTGCAGAGCGTGTTTTTCAAGCAATTGAAGCAATAAAATATGCAAAATCTGTTGGTGCCGAAGCAATTGCCCACGGAAGTACTGGTGCAGGAAATGATCAAATTCGTTTTGATTTAATTTTCCAAACCATTGCTCCCGAAATTGAAATCATAACTCCTATTAGAGATTTAAAATTATCAAGACAAGAAGAAGTTGATTACTTGGCTAAAAATGGAGTTCATTATTCTTGGGAAAAAGCACAATATTCCATTAATAAAGGATTATGGGGAACCAGCGTAGGTGGTAAAGAAACATTGACCTCAAATCAAACTTTGCCAAGTGAAGCGTACCCTTCTCAACTGCAAAAAACTGGAGAAGAAAAAGTGACTCTACAATTTGAAAAAGGACAATTAGTAGGCATCAACGGGACATTGGATACCCCAACAAAAAACATCGTTGCCTTAGAAAAACTGGCAAATGCATATGCTATAGGTAGAGACACGCACGTGGGCGACACCATTATCGGAATTAAAGGAAGAGTTGGTTTTGAAGCCGCTGCACCTTTAATCATCATCAAAGCACACCATTTGTTAGAGAAACATACGCTAGGTAAATGGCAACAATACTGGAAAGAACAACTGGGAAACTGGTACGGAATGTTGTTTCATGAAGGACAATTTCTAGATCCTGTGATGAGAAACATCGAGGCATTTCTGGAAGATACCCAAACCACAGTTAACGGAACTGTTATCGTTTCTCTAAAACCATATCACTTTACATTGGACGGTATTGAATCTGAAAATGATTTAATGAATACCACTTTTGGTCAATACGGTGAAATGAACAACGCTTGGACCTCAGACGATGCCAAAGGATTTATAAAAATTCTGGGGAATGCCCAAAACATATTTTCATCTGTAAACAAACTGACCCATGATTAATATTGGAATAATTGGCGGTTCAGGTTACACTGCGGGAGAACTCATCAGAATATTGATGTTTCATCCCAATGCTACACTTGATTTTGTTTACAGCACGACAAACGCCGGAAAACCACTTCATGTCGCACATCACGATTTAATGGGTGATATCGAAATGAATTTTACCGATACTGTAAATCCAAATGTGAATGTAGTTTTCTTATGTTTAGGACACGGTAAATCAAAATCGTTTTTAGAGAACAATCAATTTGCGAGTCATACCAAAATTATCGATTTAGGAAATGATTTCAGATTAACAAAAAATGCAGCTTTTGATAGTAAAACTTTTGTTTACGGTTTGCCTGAATTGAATAAAGCGGTTATTAAAAACGCTCAATTTATCGCTAATCCAGGTTGTTTTGCGACAGCAATTCAACTAGCATTATTGCCATTGACCAAAAATGAAATGCTTACGACTGATGTTCATATCAATGCCACAACCGGAAGCACGGGAGCTGGAGTCTCGCCTTCGGCAACAACACATTTTAGTTGGAGATCTAACAATATGTCACATTATAAAGCTTTTGAACACCAACATTTAGGCGAAATAAACCAAAGTGTCAACCAATTGCAGGCGGATTATACCAGTGAATTGATTTTTGTTCCCAACAGGGGGGATTTTGCCAGAGGAATTTTCGCAACATTATACACTACAATCGAAGAAAGTCTGGAAGATATAGTTTCAAAATATGAAGCTTTTTACAAAGACCACCCTTTTGTAACAGTTACAACCACTGAAATTAACATGAAACAAGTAGTTCAAACAAACAAATGTATTATTAGTTTAATGAAAAAAGGAAACCGGTTATTGATTACTTCAGTAATTGATAATTTGACAAAAGGAGCCTCAGGTCAAGCCGTACAAAACATGAATCTACTATTTGGACTGGATGAAACCACAGGTTTACATTTGAAACCAAGCGGTTTCTAGAGGTTTATTTGGTTAATCGTTAATTCGGTTAATCGATTAAACAAATAACCAATTAACCGATTAAACTTAAAAAAAATGAACTTATTTGACGTTTACCCATTATACAACATCACTCCTGTAAAAGCACTGGATTGCACTATTACAGACGAAAAAGGAGTAGAATATTTAGATTTATATGGTGGTCATGGAGTAATTTCCATTGGACACACACAACCTGATTATGTTGCCAAATTAAAAAATCAATTGGATAATATCGGTTTTTATTCGAATGCGATTCAGAATCCATTGCAAGTAGAATTAGCAGAGAAATTAGGGAAACTCTCCGGATTAGAAGACTACGCTTTATTCTTGTGCAGTTCTGGAGCTGAAGCCAATGAAAACGCTTTGAAATTAGCCTCTTTTCACAACAATAAAACAAGAGTAATCGCTTTTGATAACTCTTTTCATGGAAGAACTTCGGCGGCAGTTGCGGTTACAGATAACAAAAAAATTGTTGCGCCAATCAATGCACAACAAATCGTTACTTTTTTGCCATTGAATAGCATCGAGTTGGTAGAAAACGAACTAAAAAAAGGAGATGTTTCTTCTGTTATAATTGAAGGAATTCAAGGAGTTGGAGGTTTAGACCAAGGAACAACTGAATTTTTTCAGGAATTAGAAAAAATGTGTGCAGCATACGATGCCGTTTTAATTTTGGATGAAGTGCAATCAGGATACGGAAGAAGCGGAAAGTTTTTTGCACACCAACATCATGATATCAAAGCAGATATTATTTGTCTGGCCAAAGGAATGGGTAACGGATTTCCTATTGGCGGAATCTTGATTTCACCAAAATTCACAGCGAGTTATGGATTATTGGGAACTACTTTCGGTGGAAACCATTTGGCTTGCGCCGCTGGAATTGCTGTTTTGGATGTGATTGAAAGCCAAAAATTAATGGATAACGTAAATGACGTTTACGCCTATTTTTTAGAAGCAATTAAACAAGTTCCTGAAGTTATCCAAGTAAAAGGAAGGGGATTAATGCTAGGAGTAGAATTTGATTTTGACGTAAGTGCACTTCGTAAAAAAATGATTATGGACAAGCATATTTTTACCGGAAATGCGAACAATAAAAACTTATTAAGAATCCTTCCTCCATTGACAATCAAGAAAGAAGCAATTGATACTTTTATTGTAGCTTTACAAGAAACATTGGCAGAATTGAAATGATTTTTTAAACATATAAGTCATCTAACCTCTTAAACTTTTGTGCCTTATATGTTTATATTTTTTTAAAATAGTAAACCAAAAACTAATGAACCACGTATTAGCAATAGAAAAACGAAATGCCGTTTTAAGCCATATGGCTAAACTTCTTGAACTAGAAAGAGCCAACCTTAAAACGGTGAATCAACAGGATATCAATAATTATTCTGGGGATGATTTGGCTATGGAAAAACGTTTACTCGTTGATGACGCCAAAATTGACGGTATGATTTTGTCCCTGCAACAATTAACCAGTCAGGAAGATCCTATTGGCGTAGAACGTTTTAATTTCGACCATGAAAACGGAATGAAAATCATCAATAAAACAGCGGCTTTTGGAACCATAATGATTATTTATGAATCCAGACCCGATGTTACTGTTGAAGCTGGCGGAATCGCTTTTAAATCCGGAAATAAAATTCTATTGAAAGGCGGAAAAGAATCTTTGCAATCCAACTTGAAAATTGTGGAATTGTGGCATCAGGCTTTAATAACAAACAATGTATCAAAGGAATGGGTGGAATATTTGAATTACAATCGGGAAGAAACACAAACGTTTTTAGAAAAACCAACGCAAAAATTGGACTTAATCGTTCCTCGTGGTGGCGAGAACTTAATCGCTTTTGTAAAAAAACACGCTACTTGTCCCGTAATAATTAGTGGTCGAGGTAATAATTTTGTGTATGTAAATGCTGATGCAGATTTAGAACAAGCACTTGCTATTATAATTAACGGAAAAACCTCAAATATTTCGGTTTGCAATGCTTTGGATAAAGTTTTAATTGATACAAATCTTGAAAACTGGGAAGCTTTTGCAAAAAAAATAACTACCGAATTACAACAAAGAAACGTTACGATTTTGGGAGATGAAAGCATTTCCAGGGCAACAGCTGTTCCTCAGATTGAATCGGATTTAATTTGGTACGAAGAGTTTTTGGATTATAAAATTGTTATTGGAACAACCAATTCGGATCAGGAAGCGATTGACAAAATAAATAAATATTGTGGTGGACATTCCGCTTCGATAATCACAAAAAATGATGCAATTGCCCAGGAATTCATGGAAAATGTAGATACGGCAGCCGTATATCAAAACGCCTCTACCCGATTCACGGATGGAGGACAGTTTGGTTTAGGTGGCGAATTGGCGATAAGCACGGACAAATTACACCAACGTGGGCCAATGGGCTTGCAACATCTAGTTACTAATAAGTGGTATATTTACGGAAATGGACAAATCAGGTAAAAATTAGTAGAGACAAGTTGCGACTTGTCTAAACAAAAAATAAAAATGGCCAAAAAAAGAATTTTATTAAAGTTAGGAAGCAATACATTAACCAAAGAAACCAATCACATTTCGAGAGGAAAGATTGAAGATATTGGAATGCAAATAGCAGTTTTACAAGACGAGTACGAGTTTATCATTGTGAGTTCGGGCGCGATTGCTGCGGCCAAACAATTTGTAAAACTGGACAACCACGACAAAGATGTTTTTGTAAAACAAGCACTAGCTTCGATTGGTCAGCCACATTTAATGCGGATTTATCATGAAAATTTCCGCGATTTAGGATTGCTGATTTCGCAATGTTTACTTTCTTATTCTGATTTTGAAAAAGAACAATCTAAAGTAAATATCGTAAACACCATCAATGTGTTAGTCAAAAATAATTACATCCCAATTATCAATGAAAATGATACCGTGGCAACGGATGAGATTCGGTTTGGTGATAATGATAAATTAGCTGCTCTAACAGCCGTTTTATTAAATGTTGACCTTCTGATTATCGCCACCAATACGAATGGGATTTATACCAAAGCATCCATCCATGATGCCGTTCCTGAAACCATTTCTTTGGTAACTGATTTAAAAGTATTGGAAAAAGAAATCGGCGATTCAAAATCCTCACACGGAACTGGCGGAATGCAGTCTAAAATTGAAGCATCGGCAATCGCCAAAGCCGCTACTATCGAAACCTGGATTGTAAATGGCTTGGAAGACAATTTTATTTTGAAAGCTTTAAAAAACGAAATACCATTTACTAAAATTGTATAAATGTTGATGCGGTTAATCGTTAATTCGGTTAATTTATTAAACACACGAGCAAAGCGAACTGACGAAGTAAATAACCGATTAAACAAATTAAGATAATGAACTACATATCCATACAAAACATAGATTCGCTCGACGAATGGGTGAAACAAGCCTTAAAAATCAAAAAAAAACCACTTAAAAATAAAAAACTGGGTAAGAACAAAACCTTAGGAATGTTGTTTTTTAATTCCAGTTTAAGAACACGTTTGAGTACACAAAAAGCAGCTTTAAATTTGGGAATGAACGTCATGGTAATGAATTTCACCAGCGAAGGTTGGACATTAGAATTTGAAGATGGAGCCATCATGAACTCCGGTGCTTCGGAACATATTAAAGAAGCGGCTGCAGTAGTTTCTCAATATTGCGATATAATTGCCATCAGGGCTTTTGCCGGATTGGTAGACAAAGAAAAAGACAATGCCGAAACCGTTCTTATGGGTTTCTTAAAATACGCCACGGTACCGGTTGTCAATATGGAAAGTGCTACAGGACATCCATTACAATCACTAGCCGATGCAATTACAATGGCTGAACACAAAACGGAACACCGTCCAAAAGTAGTTTTGACTTGGGCACCACATCCTAAAGCTTTACCTCAAGCGGTACCCAATTCCTTTGTGGAAATGATGCAATTACAAGAGGCTGATTTTGTAATTACGCATCCTGAAGGCTACGAATTGAATCCTGAAATCACGAAAGACTCCAAGATTGAATACGACCAAGACAAAGCTTTCGAAAACGCCGATTTTATCTATGCCAAAAACTGGAGCAATTATAACGAGTATGGTCAGATTACAAATTCCGACCCAAATTGGACCGTAACGACCGACAAAATGAAACTGACCAACAACGCTAAATTTATGCACTGTTTGCCAGTAAGACGTAACGTAATTGTAACGGATGAAGTGATTGACAGCGAAAATTCAATTGTTATCGAACAAGCCAATAATAGAACCTATGCCGCGCAATTAGTGTTGCAGAAGATTTTAGAAAGTGGAAAATAGAGAAAAGATTTTTAAAATATTAAAAATGAGTCCAAAACCCAAAACCCAGAACCTAAAATCCCTTTCAATCATAAAAATTGGTGGAAACATCATTGATAACCCAACGGAATTGTCACAATTTTTATCCGATTTTTCTAAGATTGAAGGCTACAAAATACTCGTTCATGGCGGAGGAAAATCAGCTACCAAAATGGCCGAAAGCATTGGTTTAATTCCACAAATTATTGATGGAAGACGCATCACCGATGCCGCTATGCTTGATGTAGTTGTGATGATTTATGCAGGTCAGATCAACAAAAATATTGTTGCCCAATTACAATCAAAATCAACCAATGCGATGGGGTTCTCTGGTGCTGATGGGAATTTAATTCAATCGGATAAAAGAAACCATCCTACAATCAATTATGGTTTTGTGGGCGATGTAAAAAAAGTGAATACGGAATTGTTAGAAACATTACTTTCAACTGGAATAGTTCCTGTATTTTGCGCAATAACACACGATGGAAAAGGACAATTATTAAACACGAATGCCGATACCATTGCCAGTGAATTGGCGATTGCTTTATCGGAAGTTTTTGATGTCACTTTGAATTATTGCTTCGAAAAACCCGGCGTTTTATATGATGCCGAAGATGATTCTTCCGTAATCGAGAACATAAATCAAGAGTTGTATTCTAAATTAAAAGTCGAAGGCGCCATACATTCTGGCATGATCCCTAAATTAGACAACTGTTTCAACAGTTTATGCAAGGGAGTTCAAAAAATAAAAATTGGTCATCACCGAATGTTGAAAGATTCAAAGGCAATTTGCACACGTATCAAATTATAAAAAAAGTTGAACACAAATTTCACAGATTTGCACAAAATTTTTTATTTCAATTAAAAAAAAATCTGTGAATCCGTGGCTAAAATAAGTATGAAAAATATAGAAATTCTTACACAAGAAGCCATTTCGCTATTAAAAGCACTGATTGAAACGCCTTCATTTTCAAGTGAAGAAGACCAAACTGCACTTTTAATCGAAAATTGGTTTACACAAAATAGTATTCCTTTCGAAAGAGAGAATAACAATATTTGGGCTTTCAATAAACATTTTGATACCACCAAACCTACGCTATTACTCAATTCGCACCACGATACTGTAAAACCAAACCAAGGTTATACTAATGATCCATTTGAAGCTATCGTAAAAGACGGCAAATTATTTGGACTGGGAAGCAATGATGCGGGAGGTTGTCTGGTTTCACTTTTAGCCACTTTTGTACATTTTTATTCGCATGAGAATCTGCCTTACAATATTGTGATGGTAGCTTCAGCCGAAGAAGAAAGCAGCGGGAAAAATGGATTAAACAGCGTATTGAAACATTTACCGAAACTTGAATGTGCGATTGTGGGAGAACCTACATTGATGCAATTGGCCGTAGCCGAAAAAGGATTATTGGTACTCGATGTCATCGTAAAAGGCACTGCAAGTCACGCTGCACACAACAATCCTGATAATCCTATTTACAATGCGATACCCGTTATCGAATGGTTTAACAGCTATCAATTCGAAAAAATATCGGAGGTTTTAGGTCCTGTAAAAATGACCGTAACACAAGTCACTGCAGGTAAACAACACAACGTAGTTCCCGCCGAATGTCATTTGGTTGTCGATATCAGAGTGAATGATCGTTATAATAATCAAGAAATATTAGATATTGTAAAAAAACATTTGACTGCCGAAGTCAATCCACGTTCGATGCATTTAAATGCGTCATCAATTCCTGTTGCACACGAATTAGTACAAGCAGGAATCACATTGGGAAGAACCACGTATGGATCGCCTACCCTTTCGGATCAATCGGTTTTGAGTTGTCAATCCTTGAAATTAGGACCTGGTGAAACCCTGCGGTCACACTCGGCAGACGAATTTATATTTATAAACGAAATAGAAGAAGGAATTCAATTGTATATCAAAATACTAACTGATTTTTTTAAATAATAATAATAATCTGTAGGGACAAGTCGCGACTTGTCCCTACGAAAAAAAAATAAAAATCATGAAACTTTGGGAAAAAGGAATACCAACAGATAAACAAATAGAACATTTCACCGTTGGTAACGACAGAGAACTGGATTTAGTGCTGGCAAAATACGATGCTTTAGGTTCTATAGCACATGCAAAAATGCTGGGACAAATTGGTCTTCTAACAGACTCCGAAACCGTTTCTCTGGTTTTGGCTTTGGAAGAAATTATAAGAGACGTTGAAAACGGTAAATTCGAAATCGAAGACAGTTTCGAGGACGTACATTCTAAAATCGAGTATCTATTAACGGTAAAATTAGGCGATGCCGGAAAAAAAATTCATACTGCTCGTTCTCGTAACGACCAAGTTTTGGTAGACGTTAATTTGTATCTAAAAGACGTGGTTAAAGAACTAAAGCAACAAGTAAAAAGTCTTTTTGATTTACTAATGGAATCGGCCGAAAAACATCAAAATATTTTATTGCCAGGATATACTCACCTTCAAATTGCGATGCCTTCTTCTTTTGGAATGTGGTTTTCTGCCTATGCCGAAACCTTAATTGATGATGTAACGATGCTGAATGCCGCTTTGAAAATTGTAGACCAAAATCCATTAGGTTCGGCCGCAGGTTACGGAAGTTCGTTTCCTATCGATAGAACATTTACGACTAAAGAATTAGGGTTTGAAACCTTAAAATTCAATTCTGTAGCGGCACAAATGAGCCGTGGAAAATCAGAAAAAACGGTTGCTTTTGCCATGAGTAGTGTTGCTGCAACTTTGGCAAAATTTTCTATGGATGTTTGTTTGTATATGAGTCAGAATTTTGATTTCATCACTTTGCCTGCCCATCTTACAACAGGCTCGAGTATCATGCCGCATAAGAAAAATCCGGATGTTTTTGAATTGATTCGTGGAAAATGCAACAAGATTCAAGCATTGCCATACGAAATTACTTTAATTACCAACAACCTTCCTAGTGGTTATCACAGAGATTTACAATTGTTGAAAGAAGGTTTATTTCCAGCAATTCAAAACCTGAAAGCATGTTTAGATATCGCTATTTTTGCGATTAAAGACATTGAGGTAAAAGAACACATTTTAGACGATAAAAAATACGATTATTTGTTTACGGTAGATTCCTTAAACGAAATGGTTGTTGCAGGAATGCCTTTTAGAGATGCGTATAAAGCCGTTGCTGAGCAATTAGAAAATGGTACTTTCCAATCTCCAAAAGAAACCAAACATACACACGAAGGAAGTATTAACAACCTTTGTTTAGCAGAAATAAAAGAAAAAATGATGAATGCTTACTAATCATCTCATCGATTTGTCCACAAAATAAAACCGCAGATTCGCTAACTAATGGCTACATTAAATTAGTGAATTTGCGGTAAATTATTTAAAAACAATACTTTTTACTAGACTTTCGTCCCTAACTCCTCCGCGTCAATATCGCTATGGGAAACATTATAAATAGCTTTTCCTTCTTTTATTAAAATCAATTGTGGAGATTGATGGGTCACGCCAAAACGATTCGCAATTTCATTAGAAATATCACGATGCGTTATTAAATCTAAAAAATAAGGCGTAACTTTATCTGAACTATTGAACTCATTTTCAAACTGTTTTAGCGCCATTCTACTTATACTGCATCGCGTACTGTGTTTGAAAATGGCTACCGGTTTTTCATTTGAAATAGCGATAATTTCATCCAGTTGTACCAAATCAGTTAATTCATTCCAGTTGATTTTGTTTTCTTTAAAATCCTTGTCGTCTGAACTACTAAAAATATTTTTGAAAAAACTCATAATTGTCTTTTTTTAAGACATTTTGACTTTAAAGTATGATACCAATCATAAATTTTCCGTCAATTTGTCTGTATTATTGTATTGGAATATATATTGAATATAATTCGTAAAGTTAAGTAAAAGCAACAAAACAATGTACCATCATGAACATAAATAAATTTACAATCAAATCCCAGGAAGCCATTCAGCTTTCGCAACAATTGGCACAAAGCTATGGGCAACAACAAATAGAAAATGAACATATTTTTAAAGCTATTTTTGAAGTCGACGAAAATGTGGCACCTTTTATTTTAAAAAAACTGAATGTAAATGTGCCCTTGTTTCTTCAAATATTAAACAGTACAATCCAGAGTTTTCCAAAAGTTTCTGGTGGCGAAATTATGCTTTCCAGAACTGCAAACACCACGCTGAACGAAGCCGAAATTATTGCAAAAAAAATGAATGATGAATTCGTTTCTGTGGAGCATTTAATTTTAGCAATTTTTGATTCTAAAAGTAAAGTATCCCAAATATTAAAAGATCAGGGCGTTACCGGAAAAGGGCTAAAAGCTGCTATCGAAGAATTGCGAAAAGGAGAAAGAGTGACTTCTGCCTCTGCCGAAGAAACCTATAACTCATTAAATAAATACGCCAAAAATCTCAACGAACTTGCCAGGTCAGGAAAATTAGATCCTGTTATTGGTCGGGATGAAGAAATTAGACGAGTCCTACAAATTCTAACGCGAAGAACTAAAAATAACCCAATGCTCGTGGGAGAACCTGGAGTGGGAAAAACAGCCATTGCCGAAGGATTAGCACATAGAATTGTTGATGGAGATGTTCCAGACAATCTGAAAGATAAAATCGTGTATTCGCTTGATATGGGAGCTTTGATTGCTGGCGCCAAATACAAAGGAGAATTTGAAGAACGATTAAAATCCGTGGTGAAAGAAGTGACTTCTGCCGAAGGCGATATAGTTTTATTCATTGACGAAATCCATACCCTTGTAGGAGCCGGCGGTGGCGAAGGCGCTATGGATGCGGCTAATATTCTGAAACCGGCTTTGGCTCGTGGAGAACTTCGTGCCATTGGAGCCACAACATTGGACGAATATCAAAAATATTTTGAAAAAGACAAAGCGCTCGAAAGACGTTTCCAAAAAATTGTGGTCGAAGAACCGGATACCGAAAGTGCTATTTCTATTTTGCGCGGAATTAAAGAAAAATACGAAACGCATCATAAAGTCCAAATCAAAGACGATGCTATTATTGCCGCTGTCGAACTATCGCAACGGTATATTACCAACCGTTTTCTTCCAGATAAAGCCATCGATTTAATGGATGAAGCCGCTTCTAAACTGCGTATGGAAATCAATTCGAAACCCGAAGAACTGGATGTTTTGGATCGAAAAATCATGCAATTGGAAATTGAAATTGAAGCCATTAAACGAGAAAAAGACGAAAGCAAACTTAAAATTTTGGGAATGGATTTGGCCAATCTCAAAGAAGATCGCAACGAAATCTACGCCAAATGGAAATCAGAGAAAGACGTTGTCGATAATATTCAAGCCGTAAAAACGGAGATTGAAGACTTTAAATACGAAGCAGAACGTGCAGAACGTGAAGGCGATTATGGAAAAGTAGCTGAAATTCGGTATGGTAAAATCAAGGAAGCACAAGAACGTTTAGCCATTTTACTCAAGGAATTACAAGAAAACCAATCCGGAACTTCGTTGATAAAAGAAGAAGTGACCCGCGAGGATATTGCTGAAGTTGTAGCCAAATGGACTGGAATCCCAGTTATGAAAATGCTTCAGGGCGAACGAGAAAAACTCCTAAAACTGGAAGACGAACTGCATCATAGAGTCGTAGGGCAGGAAGAAGCGATTGAGGCAGTGAGTGACGCCGTACGTAGAAGCCGTGCCGGTTTACAAGATATGAAGAAACCAGTTGGAACTTTCCTATTCCTCGGAACAACAGGTGTAGGAAAAACCGAATTAGCAAAAGCATTAGCCGAATATTTATTTGATGATGAAAATGCTATGACACGTATTGATATGAGTGAATACCAAGAACGCCACAGCGTAAGCCGCTTGGTTGGTGCGCCTCCTGGATATGTAGGTTATGATGAAGGCGGACAATTGACCGAAGCCGTTCGAAGAAAACCGTATTCCGTAATTTTATTGGATGAAATTGAAAAAGCGCATCCGGACACGTTCAACATCTTGTTGCAAGTTTTGGATGAAGGACGTTTGACAGATAATAAAGGACGTTTGGCCGATTTTAAAAACACGATTATCATCATGACTTCGAATATGGGAAGTCAAATTATTCAAGATAAATTTGAGAACCTAAAAGGAAGTGTCGAAGCTGCAACCGAAGTTGCAAAAATAGAAGTGCTGGCATTATTGAAACAAACGGTGCGTCCTGAATTCATAAACCGTATTGACGAAATTGTGATGTTCACGCCATTGACTACTGAAAACATTGCCCAAATTGTAGGCTTACAACTAAAAAGCGTGACTAAAATGCTAGCACTTCAAGGCATCACGATGGACGCAACTCCGGAAGCTATTGCCTACTTATCTGAGAAAGGATATGATCCGCAATTTGGCGCCAGACCGGTGAAAAGAGTAATTCAAAGAGACGTGCTCAATGAATTATCCAAAGAAATTCTATCCGGAAAAATAACAACCGACAGCATTGTGTTGATAGATGCTTTTGATGGAAAACTGGTTTTTAGAAATCAAAGTGAGTGAGTTTCTTAAGTTTCTAGAAACATTTAAACTTATGAAAACACTGGTCGAAAGGCTAGTGTTTTTTTTATACTTTACAGTTTTTTTGAAGTAAACCCGCTGATTTGCTTGCCATTTTATAATTAAAATCCACAAAAAAGTAGAAACGACATTCCAACTTTAATTTATACCTGCAACTTCACAAGTTGGAAAGTGTACAATTGGAAAATTACACGAATTGGCTATAAAACAGAGTTTGTTTGCTTTTTTATGCAAGCTAAGTGCCTCTTCTACTTTTTCTTTGTTAGTAATACGAACTTTTGGATTCAGTTTAATCGCAATAAAACGTCCGCTACCGTCGTCCGAAATCTCCAGAGTTGCCTCTGCCTCGTCCGTATAGGTTATCACGTCGATACCATTTTGTTTACAAACATACAAGTAAGACATCATGTGACAGGATACCACGCTACTCAATAACAGGTCTTCAGGATTGTACAAAGCAGGATCTCCTTTGAAAGCTTTAGCAGCCGAAACATTTAAAACAGCCTTACCATCAATAGTTATGGTATGACTTTTAGTGTACGTCGCCGCTTCCTTCTTGGAAAAAAGCCAATCTAATTTAGCTTTAAATACATGTTTAAATTCCATACTTATTTTTATTTCAAATGTAATTAAAAACAGTATCGCTACTACAGAAAGATTCTGGGTGAATATTAACTAAAAATTTACCCGTTTTATAAATAGAGTAAATCAAAAAGTAGTAGCTTCGCATCACTAAACAATCAATATGCGCAGATTAGATTTGGGTACAACAATACCAGAATCCGCGCTGTAAAAAACAATCAAAATGGCATCAGGTTTTTTCGCACTATTAGATGATATCGCAGCAATCATGGATGATGTTGCAGTAATGAGTAAAATTGCAGCCAAAAAAACGGCTGGTATTTTAGGCGATGATTTAGCCGTAAATGCAGAGAAAGCTTCGGGATTCATCTCCTCTAGAGAACTACCCGTTCTTTGGGCAATAGCAAAAGGCTCATTCCTTAATAAAGTAATCATTTTGCCCATTGCCTTTCTTCTAAGTGCATTTTTACCGGTAGCTGTTATCATAATCTTAATACTTGGCGGGCTTTATTTAGCTTACGAAGGCGCCGAAAAAATATACGAATACTTCTTCCCGCACGAACATGCAAAACACGAAATTTTAATGGAACTGTTGACCGAGGAACAAATTTTAGCTTTCGAAAAAGAAAAAATCAAATCAGCTATAGTAACCGATTTTATTTTATCAGTAGAAATCGTAATTATTGCATTGGGAACTGTAATTGGTAAACCCATTTCATCACAAATAATGGTAGTTTCCATCATTGCAATCATAGCAACCGTTGGTGTTTACGGCATTGTGGCCCTAATTGTCCGAATGGATGAAGCAGGTTTAAAACTGATGCAACTGAGTTCCAAAGAGAAAAATTTTTCAAAAACGTTAGGAAATATTCTGGTACAAGCCTTGCCAAAAGTCATCAAAAGTTTATCCGTAATAGGTACAATCGCTTTATTATTAGTGGCTGGCGGCATATTTGTACATGAAATTCCGTTCCTGCACGACATACTACCACAAATACCGTCCATAATAACTGAATTTATAATCGGCCTTGTATTTGGTGCTATTGTCTTGGGAATTGTAACCCTGTTTAAAAAGATAATTGGCAAAAAGTAAAAACACTTTAGTCTCACTCATGAATATCAACAAAAACTGACTACTATAAATTTGTAACGGCAAGAGCAGAACACTTGCTTGCACAGAAAGTGATCTAAAGAACTGCACCAAAGAATTAAAGAATACCAATATACTAAAACAACTTATATATTCTGTGAATTGGAATCATCACACCTTGCTTTAAGATCACATTTTTGTCTGTAACACCCCAAACCGTTGTGTCAACTATTTTTTTTGATTCGTTATCCTCAAAGTAAATTTTAATTTTTGAATGTTCTAAATTACCCAATGCTAAAGCCCTGTTGATCTCACTTATTCTAGTTTTTATTTCGTCAACATCGTTAAGGACGTCTGTTTGTGGAAATTTAAGAAGAGTTATGTCTTCTTTATCGATGATTTTGAATTCTTCTTTCATAATTGTAAAAATTTAATAAATACTAAATTACAGTATTTTGGTAAAGTAAAAACTTGACACCTTTTATTCGCTATAATACTACCTACAAAAATAAAACCTCCTTGTTTTGTTAGTGCCAATTTTATATTAATTTTTTCTATGGCTCAAAATCTGGATGTTTAAAGTAAATGTTCTCTATATCCATGTACAAATTCTTTAAAAGTAAGTGTAAATCTAAAAAAACCAATAAATATGAACAACGGCTAATTAAAATCCTAAAAAAAACACATTATCTCTATTTTCTACTCTTTATAAAATTCACTATTTTTGCAGTCTAAAATTTTAGTCATGCCAAACAAGAAATACAAAATAGCAGTCATCCAATTAAACCTTAATGATATTGCCGAAAACAACCTAAAAAAATGTTTAAATTGGGTTCGTGATGCAGCAAATCAAGGTGCCGAAGTCATTTCGTTGCCAGAATTATATAGCAGTCATTATTTTTGTCAAAGTGAAGATGTAGATAACTTTGCTTTAGCAGAACCTTTGTATAGTACTTCTTTTATCGCTTTTAGTGCTTTGGCAAAAGAATTAGGAGTAGTAATTATTGTTCCTTTCTTCGAAAAAAGAATGGCAGGAATCTACCACAATAGCGCCTACATTATTGATACTGATGGTTCAGAGGCAGGATTATACCGCAAAATGCACATTCCGGACGATCCTCATTTTTATGAAAAATTCTATTTCACCCCCGGTGATTTGGGCTTTAAAACGATTCCAACTAAAAAAGGAAAAGTTGGAACGCTGATTTGTTGGGATCAATGGTATCCGGAAGCAGCTCGTTTGACGGCTCTACAAGGTGCTGAAGTATTGTTTTACCCAACCGCAATTGGATGGCATCCACAAGAAAAAGAACAATACGGCGAAAACCAACATGGCGCTTGGATGAGTGTTATGAAGGGACATGCGGTTGCGAATGGCGTTTATGTTGCTGCTGCAAATAGAATTGGCTTAGAACAGTACTTGCCTGATACGGCGGGAATTCAGTTTTGGGGATCTTCATTTATTGCTGGACCACAAGGCGAAATTTTGGCGCAAGCCTCACACGACCAAGAAGAAATATTGATAGCCGAAGTAGATTTAGACTTACAGGAAAATGTTCGTCAGAATTGGCCATTTTTTAGAGACAGAAGAATAGATGCTTTTGGAGATATTACTAAAAGAGCCATTGACTAATCGTTATTTTAAACAAATAAATAATCCCTGCTTAGAATATATTCTGAGCAGGGATTTTAGTTTTAAAGCTGTATTTAATTCAAATCTGGTTGGAATATTTTAACCATACCATCCCCTTCACTGCTAACCACCACTAAACTTCTTTTTGTCGGACTTTTTGAAGCTGGAATAAAAAGTAATCCCTCAGGAGCATCACCCGTTTTAAAAGTTTGTAAAAATTTTGGCGCAGCAGGATTCGAAACATCGTAGACCATAACTGCATCAGCTCTTTCTAAACCTACAAAAAGAATCATTTTATCACCCATTTTTGTCACCACAACCGACTCTGGTTCTACTGATTTATCATCACTTCTTCCGTCATCATAAATCCCCAATTCTTGTGCTTTCTTGTCTAATTCATTCTTACTATCAAAAACTAATTCGCCAGTGTTTCCATTCCAAATAGAGAAAGAGCGTGCGCCAAAAGAAACCAATTCATCAAAATCACCATCGCCGTCTGTATCGCCCATTTTAGTATTGATATTTAATCTTCCCATACTTAATTCCGCTTTTAAAGCCACAGCATTTGGGAATACAATTGGATCAAGCACAACCGAAGAACTACTAATTCTTTTTACATCAACAAAACCAGTATATTCTCTGGCATCACCTTCGTTTGCGGTTACAAAATAAGGGGTTTTATTGATTTCAAAATTAGTTATAGCATCTGGTTGAAACATTCCTTTGAGTTTCCAAGTATTCGCAAAAACACCACCATCTTTATCGCTGATATCGATAGCATTTTCGGCAAGATTATAGTCTTTATAACCTAATGGAAAAATATTCGTGATCGTTTTGGTCGCCAAATCAATTTTAGCCACACCGTTATTCTCCTGTAAAGTCACCCAAGCCGTTTTAGAATCAGCAGAAATCGTGATGTATTCCGGTTCAATATCAGAGGCGAAATTATTAGTTGGACTTGCAATTCTGAATCCTTTGGTTTTCAACGTACTCAATTGAGTGCTAAAACTTCCAAAATTTAAAGTCGTCACTGCATAATTAGCATTAACCGCAATAATAGATACAGAACCGTCCGGATCGTTAGAATATGTATCATTAGGCTCTCCTTCATTAGCAGTCATGATGAAATTTCCGTCTGGTGAATATGTTATCATATCAGGTAAGGCGCCAACCGTAATTTCTTTGATTACACTGTAATTAGCCGTGTCAAAAACGACCACCTTTCCTGCATCTTGCTTATTTGGTTTTGCTTCCAATGCAACTGCTAATTTACCATTAAAAGTTGCAACGCTATTTGAAGTTCCATTAAACGAAGTTAAATCGATACTTGTTAGAAAAACTGGACTGGATGGATTCGATAAATCTATAACATCAATCCTGTTCGTATTACTGTTGTTTACGGAAAATAACTTTTTAGAAATTTCATCATACGCACTTATTTCAGCCGCTCCGGCTCCACCAATCGTAATGGAACCAATTTTTTTGAAAGTGGCCGCGTTTTCATTGACAACCAACTCAGGAGATCCCTCTTTATCAGAGTCATTTTCGCAACTTGACAATACCATAATTGCCGCTAATAGTGTAATACCATATTTCTTCATAAGTGTATTTTTAATTTTTATCAAAAATAACTAGCTGAAGCCCAACAAGAATTAACTAAATATTATATAATCATTACCAAAACTATTCTTATAAATTCATGAAATATCGGAAATGAATGGTTGCAAACTATTTTAAAATCCTACTGAATGTTTATATTTGCAGACTTTAAAATTAGATACGCTGTATGACTACAAATAATAGAAGATTTCCAGCTGAATGGGAAAAGCAACAAGGTATTTTACTTTGTTTTCCGCATAACGGTAAAGACTGGCCTGGGAAATACGAGACTGTTCAATGGGCTTTTGTAGAATTCATTAAAAAAGCAGCTTCTTTTGAGCAAGTCTATTTAGTAGTTGCTGATGAAAACCAAAAAGAGAAAGTCAATATGATGCTGGAAACAGCTCATGTTGTGCTAACAAATGTTTCCTACATCATTCATAAAACCAACAGAAGTTGGATGCGTGATTCAGGTCCGATAATTGTCAAAAACGGAGCCAAAAGAGAAGCTTTGAACTTTAATTTTAATGGTTGGGCAAAATATAAAAACATTCAATTAGATAAATTTGTTCCTGCCAAAGTGGGAGAATTTCTGAATATTCCTATTACTCAAGTTTTATACAAAGGAAAACCGGTAATTTTAGAAGGCGGTGCGATTGATACTAACGGAAGAGGAACTTTATTGACTTCAGAAGAATGCTTGATGCATCCGGATATTCAGGTTCGGAATCCCAATTTCACTAAAGCCGATTACGAAGCCGTCTTCAAGGAATATCTTGGGATAACCAATGTAATTTGGTTAGGCAATGGAATTGAAGGTGATGATACGCACGGCCATATTGATGATTTATGCCGATTTGTGAATGAAGATACTATTGTGACTATTGTAGAAACAGATCCAACGGATAATAATTACAAACCGTTGCAAGACAATTTAAAACGCTTGCAAAATGCCAAACTAGAAAATGGAAAATCACCTATAATTGTGACTCTACCAATGCCAAAACAGCTGGAATTTGATGGCTTGCGATTGCCTGCCAGTTATGCCAATTTTCTTATTTTGAACAATTGTGTTTTGGTGCCTACTTTTAACGACAGTAACGACCGAAAAGCATTGAACATCCTTGCAGAATGTTTTCCTGATCGAGAAATCATTGGGATCAGTGCTACTGATTTTATTTGGGGTTTTGGAACATTGCATTGCCTAAGCCAGCAAATTCCTGAGTAAATTTAGAATAGAAAAATATAACACATAAAAAAGACTTGTGGATTTAATTCCTACAAGTCTTTTCTTTTTTTAATATTTTATGACTATTTATGTAATAACCATGGTATAATGTCGAATTTTAAAATCAGGATAAAATTATATAACAATCTGATTTAAAGCTGTTTTACTTAAAGTTAATTCTTTTGACTTTACGACTTTTAAACTTTCGACTTACTTATCTCTTGTAAACGGTATTTTTTGCCCATCAGGAATCAACATATCAAATCCCATTAGACTGTCATTAAATTCAAATTTAAGTCCCGCAAGTTTCGATGCAAACGTATTTTTTCCAGTTGGCTCCACGGAAAAGCTTGGATAATTGGTAATCAAAACATTTAACAACCCATTTTTCTCTGAAAAAACAATTTTTACAGGCGCCATTGATGTAGAAAAAGTTCCTAAATACCCATCCAGAATCACATCTTTTTCAATCAATCCTTTGTCTGCTGTCCAGGTGTTATTTGCTGTGTTGCTGTCCGGTAAAACATGATCCGGATCTAGTCTGATACTTTCGATTTCTTCCGTCGAATTGTGTTTAAAAGACCACGCTTTATTTTTTTGCCAAACTTCTACCGGCAATTGAACGCGCGTTATTTCTCCGCTTTTCGTTTTTACGTCTAAACTTACCGGCATAGCCATTTTTTCGAAGTTTTCAATCGAAATCACAACTCCTTGTTTTGGGTCGTTTTTCACGTATTTGATTGAATTAATCCCTTGGTCTAAACGCCAATTGTATTGAAACCAACCACGCCAGAACCAACTCAAATCTTCTCCAGCAACATTTTCTATTGTTCGAAAGAAATCGTCCGGTTGCGGATGTTTGTATGCCCAACGCTCAATATAAGTTTTCAAAGCCCGATCAAATCGTTCCGGCCCAAGAACTTGCTCTCTTAAAATCACTAATCCTGAACTTGGTTTCGAATACGCCAAAAGACCTATATTAGACTCTTTCATGTTATCCGGAGAACTCATTATGGTTTCCAGATTTGGACTCGTGTACACTTCCGCCCTTTGATGCATATCCGCACGCGGCTCTTTATATTCCCCATTATTAAAATCTACTGAACTCAATGAATTAATAAAAGTATTGAAACCCTCATCCATCCAGGCAAACAGTCTTTCATTGGAACCCACAATCATAGGAAACCAAATGTGTCCGAATTCATGATCTGTAACGCCCCATAAATCTGCCCCTTTTGACTCCCAGCTACAAAATACTATTCCAGGATATTCCATTCCGCCTTCATTTCCGGCAACATTTGTAGCCGCTGGATACGGATATTCTAACCATCTTTTTGAATAATTTTCTATAGTAGCCTTTGTATATTCTGTGGAACGTCCCCATGCGGCATCTCCGGCACTTTCTATCGGATAAACGGAAATTGCCAATGATTTTTTACCGCTAGGTAAATTGATTTTTGCTGCGTCTAAAATAAATGCTGCTGAAGAGGACCAAGAGAAATCACGGGCATTTGTGATTTTGTAATTCCACGTTTTAGTAGTTGCAGTAATCATTTTTGATGAATTTTCAACTTCGGCAGCAGTACGGATAAAAACTGTTTTATCACTTTGTTTTGCTTGCGCTAAACGCTTTTGCTCTTCGGTAGAATAGACTGTGGCAGGATTCAGTAATTCGCCGGAAGCCACCACAATATGATTGGATGGTGCTGTAATACTGACATCAAAATCACCATATTCTAAATAAAATTCCGACGCTCCAAGATACGGATTCGTATTCCAGCCTCGTACATCATCATACACGCACATGCGCGGATACCACTGTGCAATGGTAAAAATTTTTCCATTTTTAGTTTCTAAAACTCCCATTCTGTCTGACCCTTCAAAAGGAGCTATAAACGAAAAGTCTATTTTTATTTTAACTGAACCGCCTTTAGCATTTAATACTTGCGGGAGAAATACCTGCATTCTAGTATCCGTAATAATGTACTTAACTTCTACTTCAGTAGATTTTCCTTTTACAGTAGTAATTACTTTGACTGATTTTATTTTATGTCCGCCATCAAAAATTTGGCCTTGAGCCCCATTTCTACTTCCTGTAATTGGAACAACTGCATTTCCTCGTGAATCCGCTTTGAATAAATTCTGGTCTACATTCATCCAAACAAAAGCCATTTTATCCGGACTGTTGTTCGTATATGTGATGATTCCTGTACCCGAAATTTCGTTGTTTTTTTCATCCAGTTTTGCCGTTAATTTATAATCAGCGCTATTTTGCCAATATTCAGCTCCAGGCTGACCACTCGCAGATCGTGTACTTGTTCCGTTTTTGGAATAAAAGAACGGAGCAAAAGCATCATGATAATCGTAGTTAGAAACTGCATTACCGGATGCATTTGCTGGGGTTTGCTGTGCCCAAATAGATGTAAATCCCAATAATAAAGCCAAATGTAGCATGACTCCGCGACGAATTTTTTTCATTTTCTAATTGTTTATATCACAAATTAATGAAAAAAAAGAGGATTATGAACTATTGAGATCGAATTTATTCCATTATAAATCAATAAAATCATGCTTAAAGCGTATCAGAATTAAAAATTATAAAATATATTTACGCCAGAAAACCATTTTTAAAGTAACCCAAAAAAATAATTTTGACAACTCTAATTAAAAACTCGAATCTCACTGCCGAAATTAAACATTTTGGAGCTGAATTAATTTCTTTAAAAACAAACCACGATAGAGAATACATCTGGGAAGGAAATCCGGTATTTTGGGGCAAGCACGCTCCTGTTTTATTCCCAATTGTTGGGACTTTAAAAAATAATTCCTTTCACTATAATGCAATGGAATATTATTTATCGCGACACGGTTTTGCCAGAGATATGGAGTTTGAATTGATTAATGCAACAGAAAACAGTGCTGTTTTCTCCTTACACTCTTCTGAAGAAACTTTAAAAGCATATCCGTTTGACTTTGAATTGCAAATCATTTACACATTACACGGGCATAATTTATCGATTGCATATAAAGTAATCAACAACGGAAAAACTGCAATGCCGTTTGCTATTGGCGCACATCCTGCTTTTGCTTTGCCAAATCAATTCGAGAGTTATGCTATTGCTTTTGAAAAAGAAGAACCATTGAAATATCATCTTTTGGAGGATGATTTAATTTCAAATAAAACGAAGAAATTAGACGTTCATAATAAATATATTCCGCTGACATATGAGTTGTTTAAAAACGATGCTTTGATTTTCAAAACATTAAAATCCAATTCGTTGACTATTTTAGAAAATAAAAATCCAATCCTAAAAATACATTTTGATGATTTTCCAAGCTTAGGAATTTGGACCAAAATAGATGCGGCATTTATTTGTATTGAACCTTGGTTTGGTTATTCTGATACCATTGAAAGTTCCGGAAATCTATTTGAAAAAGAAGGCATTCAAATTCTAGAACCCAAGGAAACGTTCCGATCAAAATACAGTATCGAAATACTTTAATTACCAAGTTATGTTAGCTATAAATTTCAGTCCATTTCCTGAATTAGAAACCGAACGCTTGCTTTTGAGAAGAGTAAACACAAATGACATTAAAGAAATATTCGAATTGCGATCCAATCCGGAAACTATGAAATATATTCCAAGACCTTTGATAAAAACAAACGAAGATGCCTTGGAATACATTGCAATGATTGATAGTAAAATAGATAATAACGAAGGTATTAATTGGGCAATTACGTTGAAAGACAACCCCAAACTTATTGGAGTTATTGGTCATTACAGCATAAAACCCGAACATTATCGTGCCGAAATTGGCTATATATTATTACCTGAATATCATGGAAAAGGAATTGTATCTGAAGCAGTAAAAGAAGCTGTTAATTATGGTTTTCAATTCATGAAATTACATAGCATTGAAGCTATGATTGATCCAGATAACGATGCATCTGCAAAAGTTTTAGAAAAAAATGGGTTTGTCAGAGAAGGATATTTAAAAGAAAATGAATTTTATGAGGGACATTTTTTTGATACTGTAATTTATTCTCTTTTGAACAAATACTAATTTTACATCCTTTTTATTTAAATTTTAGTTGCGTGACTAATATAAATTAAAAACATAAAAACCTTACAGATAAATATTTTACATTTGTATTTGATTTTCCCCAAAAAGCCATTGGTCTAAATAATAGAAAAACCTTTTTATGAAAAAATTATTTATTGTTTCTTTTCTTCTTTCCTGTATTGTATCCCAAGCTCAAACTTATATAAAAGCTAATGCTTTCACAACATTACTAACAATTCCAAACGTGGGTATTGAAACTAGTATTGGAGAAAAATCAACCTTTCACTTTGACGCTGTAGCCTCTTTTTGGAAATCTGTAAATGGTAAGCCCAGAGAATTTTACACTTTCACGCCGGAATATCGATACCATTTTAAAGAAAAATACAATGGTTTTTATGCAGGAGCACATATTGGGGCAAGTATATTTAATTTCCAAAAATGGAATTATATAAATACTAATTTATATGAAAAAGGAGTGGGTTATTTCATAGGTTCAACCATTGGATATCAGATCAAAATCAATGATAAATTCATGCTAGACTGTTTTTTAGGTGGTGGTTGGCATCAAGGTTTTTATAAAGGATATGATTTAACTACCGGAATACGATACGAAAAAGCAAAAAATTATAATAAAAGTGGCGAATGGTTGCCATATCGAGGTGGCATTATGGTTTCCTATAAGTTAAACTAGATTTATTTGAGTAATTTAGCTTCTGATTTTATATACAAATCTTCCACTTGTTTTCGTGCCCAATCTGTTTTTCGTAAAAAAGTCAAACTGGATTTTACACTTGGTTTATCTGTAAAGCATTTTACTTTAATGAGTTCCCCCAAAGTATCAAATCCGTAATGATCCACTAGCTGCTCTACTATTTTTTGGAGTGTAATTCCGTGAAGCGGATCTTTCGATTTTAAGTGTTCCATTTTGCAAAGATATTAAAATCACAAATACTTTTTTTTAAAATTGATTCAAATGAAAAAATTTCTTTCACTACTTGCGCTACTATTTTTAAATATCAGTTTTGGACAAAGTACCGCCACAACCTATTACTTTATTCGTCATGCCGAGAAAGTAGATAATTCTCAAAATCCAAATTTATCTGAAAAAGGGTTGAAAAGAGCTAAAAAATGGAATACAATATTCTCAGAAATTAGTTTGGATGAAATCTATTCAACGGATTACAAAAGAACTTTACAAACTGCAAGTCCAACCGCGACAACAAAGAAGATGAAGGTTAAGCTGTATGATCCTAAATATATACCTATTGAAGTTTTCAAAAAAGAAACGATAGGAAAAAAAATTTTAATTGTGGGACATAGTAACACAATACCAAAATTTGTCAATCAAATGATAAATCAAAACTCATTTACTGACATTCAAGATAAAACTTTTGGTAATCTTTATATCGTAACTATGGTTGATGAAGCAATCACATTCCAATTGCTGAAATTGGACTAAATAATTGCTAAACCTTTAATTTTTGTTACCTTTGCACGCTATGTTAAAAACAATAAATATATTCAATAAGAGAGCCCGATTTGACTATGAAATAATCGAAACCTTCAATGCAGGAATTGTTTTGGCTGGAACGGAAATCAAATCCATTAGATTAGGAAAAGCAAACATCACAGAAAGTTTTTGTGAATTTAGCAATAACGAACTTTTTGCGATAAACACCTATATTGAAGAATATACTTTCGGTAATCAGTTCAACCACAAAGCAAGAAGCGAGCGCAAATTACTTTTAAAAAAAAAGGAATTAAAAGGTTTGCTGAAAAGTGTTCAAGCAAAAGGATTGACAATAGTTCCTTTGAAATTGTTTACCAATGAAAAAGGACTGGCCAAACTCCAAATTGGTCTTTGTAAAGGGAAGAAAACCTATGACAAACGCGAATCTCTCAAAGAACAAGATACCAAACGTGACTTAGACCGAATCAAAAAATCATTTTAAATTGAAAAAAAGATGTATTAATTAATTACTTTTTATTTAAATAAATGACTATATTTGTCATGACAATTTAAATCATTTTTTAAATGAAAACACTACTCAAAAACGCAAGAGAACAAAAAGGACTCAAAACCAGAGAAGTCGCACAACTTTTAGCAATTGATCAAGCCTTAATCAGTAAGTTTGAAAGTGGAACTAGAAAACCTACAAGAGACCAAGTCGTAAAATTAGCATCTTTACTAGAAATAGATTTAGAAACAATCATGGTCGCCTGGCTTAAAGAAAAAATTATTTATGAAATTGGTCAGGATGAATTTGCTCTAAAAGCATTATTGGTTGCAGAGCAAGAAATTAGGTATCAAAGCAAACCAATAAAGAAAAAATTATCGGTAACTCTTCAGAAAATTTTAGATGAAATAGATACTTTGAAGATACAACTGGATGGGTTTCGCCAATTTGACAGCTATCGGATTGCACAAGCATTAGAGCTAGAATATACGTTTGAAAGTAATCGCATCGAGGGAAACACAATGACTTTACGCGAAACGGATTTAGTTATCAATGAAGGTTTGACGATTTCTGGAAAAAGTATGCGGGAACATCTGGAAGTCATTAATCATCAGGAAGCCATCGCTTATATCAAAGATTTAATGCAGAAAAATACTGCTATAAAGGAACGAGAAGTGCTTTCTATCCACAATCTTATTTTGAGAGGAATTCAACCCGAAGATGCAGGTCGGTATAGAAAAGTCCAGGTGATGATTCAAGGAAGCAATTACGTGCCTCCACAACCTTTTTTAGTCACCAAAGCAATGGAAGATTTTTTTATTTGGTATGAAACTAATAAATCAACCTTACATCCGATAATTTTAGCTGCTGAAATGCATGAACGCATGGTTACTATTCATCCATTTATTGATGGAAATGGCAGGACTTCGCGCTTAATCATGAACTTGGTTTTATTGCAGCATGGTTACATAATTGCCAATATAAAAGGGGATTATGAAAATAGAATGCGCTATTATCAAACACTTGAAACTGCACAAACTAAAAACAACAAAGAAGATTTTTTGTTATTCATTGCTCAAATAGAAAAAGAAAGTTTAGAGCGGTATCTAACCATTATTGGTCAATAAAATTCATCTTCTGCTCCCTTCCCCTTGGGAAGGGTTGGGGATGGGATTTTAATTTTTATCTTCTAATAAAGGAACAAATCGAAACTCCCCAAACTCATGTTTCTCAAATTGAGTTTCATTTTTTCTGATTAATAAGGTCATAATCTGCACCTCTGTACCTAGTGGAATAACAAGCCTTCCTCCTATTTTGAGTTGCGCCATCAACGGTTGCGGAATAAACGGAGCGCCTGCAGTTACTATAATACTATCAAAAGGAGCGTAATTTGGTAATCCTTTGTATCCATCTCCAAAAGAGAGATATTTGGGCCTAATATTCAGTTTTGGAAATAAAAGTGAGGTTTGCTTAAACAATTCTTTCTGTCTTTCTACACTAAATACTTTGGCACCTAAAAGGCATAGAACAGCTGTTTGATACCCTGAACCTGTTCCTATTTCTAAAATTTTGTGTTCTTTTTTGACTTCTAACAATTGGGATTGAAAAGCAACAGTGTACGGTTGCGATATCGTTTGGCCTGCAGCAATAGGAAATGCTTTGTCTTGATAGGCATAATCTTCAAAACTGGAATTTAAAAATAAATGTCTTGGAATCTTTTTTATCGCCTCCAAAACACTTTTATCAGTAATCCCTTTTTGCTCTAAAACGCTTACTAATTGATTCCGAAGTCCTTGATGTTTACCTGTGTCTTTCAAAGTTTATTATTTTATTTTGGTAAAAATAGAAAACAATTTCTGAATTCAAATGTTGGATTTTAAATTTTAAATTAACTAAAGAATTGTCCAGCATCAATAATAGATTAATCATTTTATTGCTATTTTTGTAAAAATTACATCATTATGCTGAAAATTGGAGTATTAGGTGCTGGCCATCTAGGAAAAATACATTTGCGTTTATTACAACAATCTAAAAAATATGAATTAGTGGGATTTTATGATCCAAATCAAGAGAACGCCGAAAAGGTTTCTAAAGAATTTGGATACAAACATTTTAGCACAATTGCCACCCTTATTCATGCCGTTGATGTAATCGATATTGTTACCCCAACCCTTTCTCACTACAAATGTGCCAAAGTAGCCATCAAATCCGGTAAGCATGTTTTTATTGAAAAACCTATTTCAAATACGGTCGAAGAAGCCGAAGAAATTATCGCTTTATCAAAAGAATATAATGTCAAAGGTCAGGTGGGGCATGTGGAACGTTTTAATCCAGCATTCATAGCGACCAAAAACATGATCGAAAACCCTATGTTTATTGAATCGCATCGTCTGGCTGAATTCAATCCTCGCGGAACTGATGTTCCTGTAGTCTTAGATTTGATGATTCATGATATTGATGCCATTTTGAGCGTTGTACAATCAAAAGTAAAAAATATTAGTGCTAGCGGTGTTTCAGTTATCAGTGATACGCCGGATATTGCCAATGCAAGAATAGAGTTTGAAAACGGTTGTGTTGCTAATTTAACAGCGAGCCGAATTTCGATGAAAAACATGCGAAAATCTCGTTTTTTCCAGAAAGACGCCTACATCTCAGTAGATTTCTTAGAAAAGAAATGCGAGGTTGTAAAAATGAAAGATGCTCCGGAAGTTCCAGGCGATTTTGACATGATTTTACAAAATGCGGAAGGTGTAAAAAAACAAATCTACTTTTCCAATCCAGATGTAGAACAAAACAATGCTATTCTGGATGAACTGGAATCATTTGCAGATGCTATCAATACTAACTCAACTCCAGTGGTTACTTTAGATCAAGCTACAGAAGCACTTCGTGTAGCCTATCAAATTATTGATTGTTTTAAGAGATAATTTTTAATCTTAAACTCTAAAATATTTAAATCCAACATAAATAATGAAAACAATAGCCGTAATTGGGGCAGGAACAATGGGCAATGGAATTGCACACACCTTTGCACAAAGTGGTTTTACCGTAAAATTAATAGATGTTTCAGAACAATCATTGGATAAAGGAATGGCAACTATCGCCGCTAATTTAGACCGAATGATTGCAAAAGGAAGTATCAGCCAAGAAGACAAGGCAAAGACGATTACTAACATCATAACCTATACGGATATCAAAGATGGCGTTGTAGGGGTTGATTTAGTGATTGAAGCGGCCACTGAAAATGTAGCTTTAAAACTGAATATCTTCAAGCAATTAAACGAAGCTTGTTCTCATAATACAATTTTGGCAACTAATACTTCTTCTATCTCAATTACTCAAATTGGAGCCGTTGTGGCGCATCCGGAACGCGTTATCGGTATGCACTTTATGAATCCGGTGCCAATAATGAAACTAGTGGAAATTATTCGTGGTTATAATACTTCTGATGAAGTGACAAAAATCATCATGAATCTTTCCGAGAAGTTAGGAAAAACGCCTGTTGAAGTCAACGATTATCCTGGTTTTGTTGCCAATAGAATCTTGATGCCCATGATTAACGAAGCTGTCGAAACTTTATACAACAAAGTGGCTGGTGTTTATGAAATTGACACGGTGATGAAACTTGGAATGGGACACCCGATGGGACCTTTGCAACTAGCAGATTTTATTGGTCTTGATGTATGTTTAGCCATTTTGAACGTAATGTACGACGGTTTTAAAAACCCAAAATATGCACCTTGTCCGTTATTGGTCAATATGGTTCGTGCCGGAAAAATGGGTGTAAAATCAGGTGAAGGTTTTTACGATTATTCTGAAAGCAAAAAAGCAGAGAAGATTTCTAAACAATTTATATAGTTGTACTATTTAAAAATTGAGGGCCTAAAGTCAATACCTTTAAATTCTCAGATTTTCACTTTTCACTTTTTATATTATTATGGCTAAAATTGTCCCTTTCAAAGCTGTTCGTCCCACTCGTGATAAGGTTTGCCTTGTTACTTGCCGTTCGTATGAAGAATATGTCAATGCGGAATTAGCGGCGCAATTGGATTTCAATCCGTTGTCTTTTTTGCACATACTAAAACCTGCTTACACCAATCAGGAAACTGTTTCTTTTGAAAAAAGATACCGCCAAGTACATCAAAAATATCAGGATTTCAAAAATGAAATAATTTTAGTAAAAGACAAAAAACTCGCGATTTATATTCATAAAATTGTTACCAAAACACAATCATTCACAGGTATCATTGCAGGTACAAGTGTAGAAGATTATCGCAATGATATCATCAAAAAACATGAAGATATTATTGCCTTCAGAGTCCGATTATTAAAAGACTATATGAAATATTCTGAGTTCAATACGGAACCGGTTTTGATGACCTATCCAGATAATAAAACGATTGAAAACTGGATTTTTAATTGTACCCAAAAATTAGCCGATTTTGAGTTTTCAACCACCAAAAAAGAAATTCACTACTTATGGAAAATTGAAGATGCATTAGAAATCAATTGGCTTCAGAACATTTTTGAAAAAACAGATAGTCTTTATATTGCAGATGGCCATCACCGTACCGAAGCCTTAAAATTATTATCCGAGGAAAATGATGATCCAGACAACTCAGCCAAAAATCATATTCTGAGCTATTTAATTTCTGAAAACAATGTTAAAATATATGAATTTAATCGCTTGGTAAAAGATTTAAACGGGTTGTCGAAAGAAGATTTGATAAAGGAATTAGAAAAGAATTTCATTGTTACAAACAAATTTCAGCAGCCTTTTCAGCCTTCTCAAAAGCATCAATTCGGAATGTATCTGGACAATGAATTTTATAGCTTAATTTTACGAAAAGAAAATAAAGTTTTCTTAACGGCTTTGGATAGTTTAGACACACAAATTTTATACAAAAAAGTGTTATTGCCTATTCTCGCCATCGAAGATTTACGCAATGATGAGCGAATAGAATACCTTTCAGGAAAACAATCCGTATTGGAAGTAAAAAACAAAATTGATCAAGGAGAATTTGCAATCGGTTTCATATTATTTCCATCCAATATTGGAGAAATAAAAGCCTTGGCCGATGCCAATTTAATAATGCCTCCAAAAAGTACGTATATTGAACCAAAGTTTAGAAGCGGTTTAGTCGTGTATGAACTTTAACACATCAAAATTTAAACATTAAAATGTCTATAAAAAATAATTTACTCCAAATAAAATCCACTTTACCGGAACATATAAACTTAGTTGCGGTTTCAAAGACCAAACCTGTTTCGGATTTAATGGAAGGGTATGAGGCCGGTCAACGCATTTTTGGAGAAAATAAAATCCAGGAAATGGCGGAGAAATGGGAACAAATGCCCAAAGATATTCAATGGCACATGATAGGCCATGTTCAGAGCAATAAAGTCAAATTTATGGCGCCATTTGTGAGCTTGATTCACGGTGTGGATAGTTTGAAATTGCTACAGGAAATAAACAAACAAGCACTAAAAAGCAATAGAATTATTGATTGTTTATTACAAATGCATATTGCCATAGAAGAAACTAAATTTGGTCTTGACCAAGAAGAACTTGCTTCAATCCTATCCTCAAACGAATTCCAGGAATTAAAAAACATTAGAATCGTTGGATTAATGGGAATGGCAACTTTTACAGACAAGAAAGATCAAATCAAGAAAGAATTCACCCATCTGAAATCTATTTTTGATCAATTCAAAATTCACAATTCACAATTTACCATTCTTTCTATGGGAATGTCCGGTGATTATCAACTTGCAATTGAATGCGGAAGTACGATGGTTCGCATTGGAAGTAGTATCTTTGGAGGAAGAAATTGACTTTTGATTTGAGATTAACGAATATTGACCCGAGCGGTAGCGAACTGGCGAAGCATTTCAGATTTAAAAATCTCTACTTCAAAACTGAATACTAAAAACTGAACACTGAATACTTATTTTGTACGCAATACTAGACATAGAAACCACTGGAGGACAATTCAACGAAGAGGGAATCACGGAAATCGCTATCTATAAATTTGATGGACATGAGGTCGTGGATCAGTTCATTAGTTTGGTAAATCCGGAAATCCCAATTCAGCCCTTTGTAGTTAAACTTACTGGTATTAATAATGCCATGTTGCAATCTGCTCCCAAGTTTTTTGAAGTAGCAAAACGCATCATCGAAATGACAAACGATTGTATTATCGTGGCTCATAATGCTTCTTTTGATTACAGAATCTTGAGAACCGAATTCAGACGATTAGGATATGATTTTGAAGCCAGAACACTTTGTACGGTTGAATTATCAAAAAAATTATTGCCGGAACAACCATCCCATAGCCTAGGAAAACTCGTTCGTGCGCTTGGAATCCCAATGGCAGACCGCCACAGAGCCAGTGGTGATGCTTTAGCAACAGTCAAATTATTCAAAATTCTTTTAGAAAAAGATTTAGAGAAAGAAATTGTAAAAGATTTTATAAAGCTGGAAATCGAAAAAGGAATCGCTCCAAAATTACTGGATATTGTGTCCGGATTACCAGCAAAAACAGGTGTCTATTACATTCATAATGAGAAAGGAAATCTAATTTACATTGGCAAAAGCCGAAACATAAAAAAACGAATCAATCAGCATTTTACAGGAACTTCTGCAAAATGCAAGAAAATTCAAGCAGAAGTGTTTTCCGTAACCTATGATGAAACGGGAAGTGAATTGATCGCATTATTAAAAGAAAGCGAGGAAATAAAAATCAACAAACCCATATATAACAGAGCACAGCGAAAAAATATTTTTCAATTGGCACTCTATGCCGAAAAAGATAAAAATGGGTATCTCAACCTAAAGCTTCAAAAAGCAGATGGACGCAAAAAAGAAATCACCTCCTTTTCCTCCCTGCAAGAAGGTAAAAACGCATTATTCAGAATTACTTCTCATTATAATTTATGCCAAAAACTAACCGGTTTATATGTTTCTAAAACTAACTGTTTTCAATACACGATAAAAGAATGTGACGGCGCTTGTATTAGCAAAGTTTCACCTGAAGAATACAATGTCAGAGTTCTTGCTTTTATCGAGAAAAACAGTTTCGAAAATCAAAATATGATATTGATTGACAAAGGCAGAACCATCAGCGAACGATCAGCCGTTTTGATAGAAAACGGAATTTACAAAGGCTATGCGTTTTACGATTTAAATTATCAAATCAACAATATCGAAATACTGAGAAATATCCTCATTCCGATGCAAAATAACCGGGACACTAAAAATATTATACAAGGGCACATACGAAGCAATAAAACCTTGAAAACGTTAAAATTCTAATCGTACGCTATCAATCCATCCATAATTATGCACCGAATAAAGTCAAAATTTGACACTTTCAGACAAAAAACTAATGTCATTATTTATGGCACAAACACGGCTTCCGGACGCTTGTTTGATCTGGTACTTTTGGGAGTAATTTTGTTAAGTGTTATAATTGTGATGCTTGAAACCGTAAAAGGTTTCGATACAAAATACCATCAAGAACTCATTATCCTAGAGTGGGTCATTACAATTTTCTTTACCTTAGAATACATTCTTCGAATTATATCTATAAAAAGACCTGTCAAATATGTTCTCAGTTTCTATGGAATCATTGATTTGATTGCCACTTTGCCTATGTATTTGTCCTTGTTTTATTTTGGAACAAGCGTTTTAACTGTGGTAAGGGCTCTGAGATTACTGCGATTGTTTAAAATATTGAAACATCCAAAATTCTCCAGTCAATCCACTCACCTAAAAGAAGCCCTAATTGCCAGTAGAGGAAAAATATTAATTTTTATCTATTTCATGTTGATCAGCAGCATCCTGATAGGCTCCGTTATGTATGTGGTAGAGGGTAAAGAAAGCGGTTTTACCAGCATTCCCACCAGCATTTATTGGACCATTGTAACACTCACGACCGTTGGCTACGGTGATATCTCGCCCATCACACCATTGGGCCAGGCGATTGCATCAGTAGTAATGATCATGGGATATGGAATAATAGCCGTTCCTACGGGTATCGTTTCAGCTGAATTTGCAAACAGTAACCGTAAAAAATCAAGAGCCGAAAGAATCAATCCATGCACCGTTTGCGGAACTGACGGTCATGAATATAATGCAAAATACTGCTACCATTGTGGCACCGAATTATAATTTATTAATTTGAAGCAATTCCAGCTGTACACTGCAACTCCTCGTTATTCCAGTTGTTTTTCTAAGGCATAAATGGAGCTTCCTCCGGTCGCTCTTTTACACCAAGAAAAACAAACTGCAATACCTCCGGGGTTTGCGTTTCCATCTGGGCTAAAAACTATGAAATACCTAATCACCATCATCGGACCCACAGCAATAGGAAAAACTTCTTTGAGCATCATTTTGGCTAATTATTTTAAATGCGATATCCTGTCATGTGACAGCCGCCAGTTTTTCAAGGAAATGACCATCGGAACCGCAGTTCCAAACCAAGCCGAGCTAGCAACAGCTACCCATCATTTTATCCAAAACAAATCCATATTCGAGAATTATACCGTAGGTGATTTCGAGAAAGAAGCCATTGCAAAACTGGACGAATTATTTCTGACCAATGATTATGCTATACTAGTTGGTGGTTCGGGATTATATGTAGACGCAATCCTAAAAGGTTTTGATGAATTTCCAGAAATAGACCCTACAGTTCGCTCAGCAATAACACTGAATTATGAAAAACTGGGAATTGGGTATTTGCAACAAAAACTCGAAGTTTTAGATCCTAATTATTACAAAACTTTGACTGTCGAGAATTCTCAAACCTTACAAAATCCACAACGCATGATGCGTTTCGTAGAAGTATGTATTGGTGCCGGAAAACCATATTCTTCTTTTTTAAATCAAAAGCAAAACAGTCGCAACTTCACTCCTATTTTAATTGGTTTAGAAGCCGACAGAAAGAGTATCTATAACCGAATTAATCAACGTGTAGATGCCATGATGAAAGAGGGTTTATTAGCGGAAGCAAAAACGTTATTCCAGAATAAAGAATTGAACGCCTTGCAAACAGTGGGTTACAGAGAACTATTCCGTTATTTTGACAGGGAAATTTCATTGGAATTTGCCATCGAAGAAATAAAGAAAAATACCCGCCGATTCTCAAAACGTCAACTCACTTGGTTCAAAAGAAATGAAAACACCAAATGGTTTGATTTTGAAACTCCGTATGAAACGATTGTGAAGTACATCAATTCAAAAAATAAAAATATCATTATTGATGAAGATCAAAGAAATTAACCACTAATTCGCTAATAAAAAACCTATACTTCGAATATAATTAGCGGTCATTATTATTATTTATAAAAATGTTTTATTTTAACAATTTTGATAAACAAAAGAAGTACAACAAAAAAGCTTTTTTAAACCTTTTACTAATAATTACAATCTATAAATATGCCCATTTCACCTAACTTCACATCTATTCTTAGCAAAGACTGGGAAATCAATTTTACACAATGTGCTCCAAACGGGTTTTTAAAATACACTGATTTGTGTTCTATATTACAATTAACAGCAGCTGCACATTCAGAAATTGGTGGAATCAGTTTTACGGACATGCAGGAATTTAATCAAGCGTGGGTTTTGAGCAGAATGCGTGTTGAAGTTACTAAATTACCTAAATCCGGAGATGTCGTAACGGTAAAAACCTGGATTAATTCCTTAGAGAATTCCCGTTCAGTACGGGCGCTGGAAATGCATGTAAATGGAGAAAAAATTGTGGGCTCAGAGACTTTCTGGGCTGTATTCAATACTAAAAAAAGACGGCCGGAAGCATTGGCGTTGCCGTTCGAGCATTTTGAAGTATATCCCGAAAAAAAAGCTACTCATGAAAGTTTTTCTAAAATTAATTTCAATCAGGAGAAAGAAATAGTTTTTGAAAAAACCGTTTTCTTATCGGATTTAGACATTGTAAATCATGTTAATAATGTCAAATATCTGGAATGGTGTTTGGATCTAGTTGATGAAAAATTAATCCTAAATCAGAAAATTATTAGTTTAGAAATGAATTTCTTAAAAGAATTATCGCTAAAGGATCACATCATTATTCATGAAAATATTTCTAAAAATAAAACTATTTTTAGTATTACAAAAGAAGAAAAAACCAATTTCGCTTTGCAATTAAACTGGAAATAAATATTTTTCAAATAAAAAAGCCTCAATTTCTTGAGGCTTATGGCTACTTATTCTGCTACTTTATTTTTTACTACTAATCTGAATCCTTCTCCGTGGATATTCAAAATTTCAACATCTTCATCCAGTTTAAGGTATTTCCTCAGTTTTGCGATATAAACATCCATACTTCTTGATGTAAAGTAATTATCATCTCTCCATATTTTTGTCAAGGCTAATTCTCTTGGCATCAAATCATTTTCATGAAGAATCAACATCTTCAACAAATCATTTTCTTTTGGAGATAATTTAATTGGCTCTTCAGTATTAAAAGTTAAAAAACGAAGTTTTGAATTTAAATAAAACTTCCCAATATTAAATTCAAATTGTACTTGTTCTGCTCTGGTATCTGATGATTTTCTTTGAATTATTGCTTTGATTTTCATCAACAATACTTCTGAATCAAAAGGTTTGTTTAAGTAATCATCAGCACCCGCTTTGTAGCCTTTCAACACATCCTCTTTCATCGATTTTGCAGTTAGAAAGATAATTGGAACTTCGTTGTTTTTTTCTCTGATTTCTTTTGCTAAAGTATAACCGTCTTTGTAAGGCATCATTACATCAAGAATACACAAATCATAAGTATCCTTTTTAAATTTTTCGAAACCTTCCATTCCATTTTTGGCTAAAGTGACGTCAAAATCATTTAGCATTAAATAATCTTTCAAAACCGCACCAAAATTCAGGTCATCTTCCACTAAAAGTATTTTCTTATTTACATTTTCCATATTCTAATTTATTAATGGTAATTTTATTATGAAGGTACTCCCTTTTCCCTTTTCACTTTCTACATATACTTGACCGTTGTGGTCATCTACAATTCTTTTTACATACGCTAAACCTAATCCATGTCCTTTGACATTATGAATGTCACCGGTATGTTCTCTATAAAATTTCTCAAAAATTCTTTTTTGCGCTATTTTACTCATTCCTAAACCGTTATCTTTAACTTTGATAATAACTATATCTTTTACATTTTCAGTAAAAATGTCTATTTCTGGCACATTAGGTGAATATTTTATAGCATTTTCTAAAATATTGACAATCACATTGGTAAAATGAACATCGTTGAGTAATACGGTAGTTCTTAAAGCGCCAAAGTGGCTTCTAATAGTTCCTTCTCTATCTTCTAAAATTAGATTTACATGTTCAATAGCATCATTGATAATGTCATGCACATTAAACGATTCTTTAATAATATCCAATTCTTTCTTTTCTAGTTTAGAAATTCTTAAAACATTCTCTACCTGGGCGTGCATGCGTTTATTCTCGTCTTTAATCATCTGAAGGTATCGTAATACCTTCTCCTTATCATCTATTATTTTTGGATTTCGTATCGCATCTAATGCTAAATTAATCGTGGCTATTGGAGTTTTAAACTCGTGCGTCATGTTGTTAATAAAATCATTTTTAATTTCAGAAATTTGACGTTGTCGAATCAATTGATTCAATGCACTTGAATACGCAATCAAAATAATCAAAGTAAAAACAATTGAAAGTACGGTAATGCTTACGAGTTCTGACAATAAAAACTTCTTTTTAAGCGGAAATGTAACCAACAAATCATACTTACTGCCTCCTTCATTATCAATAAATACAGGAATAGAATAGGTGGCATCTTTATCATATTTAAACTCATTTGATTTGATTTTAGTCGCTAAATTATTGCTGTAAATACCAAATTCAAATTTTGTTTCAATACCGTGTTCTTCTAATTCTTTCTTGATTAATTTTTGTAAAACACTGCTCGAAACACGTTCTTCAAGCGGCATTGCTGACAATACATCTTTTGCCGAAATTTTAAATAGAGCATTGTCTAAAATATCTAAATTTCCTTCTTTTTCAATTCTAACATCTGGAATCAAACTTTGATTCCCACCTAATTTATCAATAGAATTATTGTTGTATACTTCTGTAACGCGTTTAGAACTGAAATTTTTAAATTTTTCACTATCAAATTTCTTATCAAAGAACGTAGAAGAAATATTATAATTCTCAGACATGATACTATTTGAATATATTATGGTTTTGTTTGTTCTTGGGTTTTTCTGAACGTAATAAAACTCTAATATATCATCCTTTTCAGGAACTTTTCCGGTACTATCCTTGTAATGATTTATTTTATCATAAAAATTATACTCTTCTTGTTTTTGAAGATTATTTGCCACATTACCAATAACTTGCTTAACATTAAACTTAAATTGCTCATCATTATTTTTAAACGAGGTATTGAACCAATATACCTGAACTAAAATTATCCCTATTAAGGACAAGCTCATTAATAAAACAAGTAATCTAAAAAAAAGTTTATTCATCAAAACAAATTTAGTATTTTAACAATATATTAAATAATAGATTAACCAAACATTAACAACTATGCTTGTTTTTATACAATCTTTAATATTTTAAGAATTTCATTTGCCTCCTGCTTTGCTGTTTCAAGTGAAACATTATGAATAACAAAATCACTTTTATCAATTCTCTGTTTATCAGTCAATTGTGTATTTATTCGTTTCAAAACAAGATCTCGATTTGATTTATCTCTGTCGATTACCCTTTGAATTCTCAATTCTAACGGTGCTGTAACCGTTATAATAAAATCACATTCTTTATCACGCCCACTTTCAAATAAAATAGCCGCTTCATAGATAATAAACGGCGCCGTCTCTTGTTGTAAAATCCATTGATCAAAATGTTTTTTTACTGCCGGATGAATAATAGCATTGAGTTTTTCTAATTTTTCAGGTTCCTCAAATACGATTTTAGCTAATTTTTCTCTATTTAACAGGTTAATTTCAAAAACAGAACTCCCAAATTCGTTTTTTATGGCTTTTAAAATTACAGCAGATTCCATCATTTTTCTGGCCTCCGCATCCGCAATATAAACGGGAATCCCAAATGATTCAAAATATTTTGCAAGGGTTGTTTTGCCACTTCCTATGCCTCCGGTTAAACCAATGATTTTTGTCATCTTACACTTTAAAAAATAATTCTGGAAAAGCCTCTTGTGGTTTTTGCCTTAAAATAATAACTTTATAATAGGATTTTATGAAACCTAAACCGTAACCATAAAACTGTTTCCAAACCGCTATTAATGATAAATAACCTATTTTAAGGCTCTTATTCTGGTAAGAAGAGACCAAGAACAATACCAAAAAGTAAATAAAATACAACTGAAGCAGATAATCAAAATTAAAAATTAACAACAATACAATTGAAAAGAAAAATCCAATGATGAAAACCGAAGGAAAGAAAAAAGTAAGCTTATTGTATTTTGGATACCAACTGTTAAGAATTGGTCGTGCTTTTCCAAATTTATTTACCTGAGTTGAAAACTTATCCCAGTCGATTCTTCGTTTGTGATATACAAATGCTTGTGGGAAAAGTGTGGTTTCAAAACCTAAGTTCCACAAACGAATTGACAAATCAGGATCTTCTCCTGGATGAATATTTCCAAAACCTTTGGATGCTTCAAAAGCTTTGCGAGACAGCCCCATGTTAAAACTTCGGGGCTGAAATTTATCGATTTTTTCAGAACCTCCTCTAATTCCTCCTGTGGTTAAAAAAGAAGTCATTGCAAAATTAATTGCTTTTTGGATGTCTGAAAAACTATCTAAAGCCTTGTCCGGTCCTCCAAAACAGTCTACATAATTTTGCTTTAAAGCCGTATCAACTTCAGACAAGTACTGCTCAGGTATAATACAATCCGAATCAAAAATAATAAAGTAATCCCCTCTGGCTTTTTTCATTCCATAATTTCTGGAATCGCCAGGTCCTGAATTCTCTTTGTAATAATAGGAAATATCAAGTCTGTCTCCATATTTTTGAGCAACATCCTGACACACTAAAGCAGAACCGTCTTCTACGATTACAATTTCAAATATCTCTTTATAGGTTGTATGAGACAAACTTTCTAAAAGTTCATCTACTTCGTCCGGGCGATTGTAAACTGGGATTATTAAGGAAAATAACATAAATCAAAATGAGGTATTAGTAGTCTGTTTTTAGGTCTTTAAAATTTTAACAAATATAATAGTTATCCATAAAAAAACCATCAACTATTAATTGATGGTTTTATAAATACTATTTTAAGGTACAATAATTAAGAAATACTTTTAATGTTTATCACTTCGTTTGTATCCGCTTTGTAATCTACACCATCCACGTCAAAACCAAATAAATTATAAAAATCTTTTCTGTATCCTACTAAATCTCCTATTTCGGATAAATTTTCAGTTACAGCCTCCATCCACAATTTAGCTACTTTTTCCTGAACATCAGGACGCATCTCTAAATCATCAATCCTAATTCTTCCTTTTTCGTCAACAGGAACTTCATTGCCGGTAAACAATCGTTCTTGATACAAACGCTGAATTTGCTCAATACATCCTTCGTGTATACCTTCTTCCTTCATTATTTGATATAATAAAGAAATATACAATGGAATAACCGGAATTGCAGAACTTGCTTGTGTAACCAATGCCTTATTTACAGAAACAAATGCTTTTCCATCAATAGCTGCTAAACTGTCCGTGATTGCAAATGCAGTCGATTCAAGATGATCTTTGGCACGACCAATTGTACCTTTTCTATACACTGCCTCAGTCAATGATGGCCCAATATAGGAATAAGCAACAGTTGTAGCGCCTTGAGCTAATAGATTTTGAGCTTTTAGAGCATCAATCCACATCTCCCAATCTTCCCCGCCCATAACGGCGACTGTGTTTTCTATATCATCACCAGTGCAAGGCTCAATTGAAATTTCAGAAACTTTACCAGAATGAAAATCAACTGTTTTATTGGTAAAAGTACCACCAATTGGTTTCAAAACAGAACGATGTAATATTCCTGTTACAGGATGCATACGAACGGGAGAAGCTAAACTGTAGATTATTAAGTCCACTTGACCTAAATCAGCTTTTATAAGATCTAATGTTTGTTGCTTTACTTGATTCGAAAAAGCATCTCCATTGATACTTTTTGCATACAAACCTGCTTTATGCGCTTCATTTTCAAAAGCTGCAGAATTGTACCAACCTGGTGAAGCTGTTTTTCCTTCAGAAGGAGCTTTTTCAAAAAATACACCAATAGTTGCTGCATTAGAACCAAAAGCACTTGTAATTCTGGAAGCCAAACCAAAACCGGTTGAAGCACCAATTACTAATACATTTTTAGCACCGTTGATTGCGCCTTTTGATTGTATGTATTCTATTTGATTTTTTACGTTTTGCTCGCATCCTTTTGGGTGTGATGTCGTACAAATAAATCCTCTCATTCTAGGTTCTATAATCATAATTCTATTGTTTATTTGGTTAAACGTTTAATCGGTAATAGATTAAGCACATAACTAAGTTTATCTTTATTTATTTATCTTTTTAAGTTGACAAATATAAGGCATTTCTTTAGTTCAACAAGGCTTTGGCATGATTTAAGGCTGAGTCGGAAACGATTGTTCCAGATAACATTTGCGCGATTTCAACCACTCTTTCTTCTCTAGTTAATAATTTCAATTCAGATTGCGTATCCTCGCCAACAGTCGATTTAAATACTTTGAAATGAGCATTCCCTTTTGCCGCAATTTGGGGTAAATGCGTGATAGCAAAAATTTGCATTTGCTGACTCATTTCCTTCATAATTTCCCCCATTCTTATGGCTATTTCTCCGGAAACACCAGTGTCAATTTCATCAAAAATCAATGTTGGTAATTTTGAATAGTGTGCCAATATCGCCTTAACAGCAAGCATAATCCTTGACATTTCTCCACCAGAAGCTACTTTTTTTAACAAACCAAAATCCGTCCCTTTATTGGCCGAAAATAAAAACTGAAGCTCATCTTTTCCGTTTTGAAAATAGGTTTCAGTTGATTTTACATCCATTTTAAAGCGCACATTAGGCATTCCTAAAGTTTCTAAAATCGCAATCAACTTTTGGGATAAAACTGGAATCGAATTCAATCTATTCGTATGAATTGTAGTTGAAAAAACATCTAATTCAACGGTTTTTTGCTTTAGAGAAAGCGTCAGTGCAGCAATCTCTTCTTCCATATTTCCTAATTCTAATACTGAATTTTCTAGATTCATCTGAATTTGAAGTAGTTCATCCACAGATGACACCTGATGTTTCTTTTGCAAGGTAAAAATCACCTGAAGCTTTTGACTAATTAAATCCAATTGTTCCGGATCATTGATCAATTTTTCAGAACAACGATTCATTTCTTCCAAAACATCTTCAAATTCAATCGTTACGCTTGTAATTCTTTCTAAGAAAGATTGGTAATCCGATGAAAAAACAGCAATTTTTTGTAATGAAACCTTAATTTCATTCAAATTATGCATCACACCCATTTGTTCTTCATTGGCGATAGCCAAAGATTTATCAATAGATTCCTTGATAATTTCAACATTATTTAATTTTTCAAAATCAGCCTCAAGAGATTCTTGTTCACCTGATTTTAATTGCGCTGCTACCAATTCATCCAATAAAAAAGTATTGTATTCCTGCTCTTTCTTAGATTCGCTTTGTCTTTTCAGTACCGAATTTAATTTGGATCTATCCGATTTATATTTTTTTAAAAGCGACTGATACTCCAGAATTATATTTTTATTTGTGGCAATAGCATCTATAATTTCAAACTGTACATTTTCATCCGAAAGTTCTTGAGTTTGTTGTTGCGAATGAATATCAATCAAGA
The DNA here is from genome assembly GCF_003968735.1 of Flavobacterium sp. RSP49. Lineage (NCBI taxonomy): Bacteria > Pseudomonadati > Bacteroidota > Flavobacteriia > Flavobacteriales > Flavobacteriaceae > Flavobacterium > Flavobacterium sp. RSP49. The sequence continues at coordinate 54,449 of NZ_RYDN01000005.1, forward strand.
ATAAGCTCAATTCCTGCAATTCCTGAAGATTTACGGGGCTGTCATTAACAAACGCTCTTGATTTTCCTGAAGGCAGGATTTCGCGTCTAATTATAGTGTCATTTTCATAGTCTAAATCATTTGTTTCAAAAAAAGGAAGTAAATTATACTTAGAAATTTCAAAATGAGCCTCAATGATACACTTTTCTTCTTTGTTTTTTAGAGAAGTCAAATCGGCTCTTTTTCCTAAAACCAGCCCCAATGCACCTAAAATTATTGATTTTCCTGCACCAGTTTCTCCAGTGATTGTTGAGAAACCTTTTGAAAAATCGATTGTCAATTTTTCTATTAAAGCATAGTTTTTTATCGAAAGTGACGTTATCATTTATTTGTTTTTTTTATTGGAACCGGCGATTAAATTAAAATCTGGCCGCTAATTAATAGTGTATCAGTGCCCATTTGCTAGAATTCAAAGGAGAAATTTTATTTAGATTATCAACTAAATCTGAAATTGTGATACTAGGACCACCTGAAAATACAGCTACAATTTCATCTGATTTAGCATCAAAAAAGACACGGGTTAAAAACGCATTAGGTCTTGAAGCATTTAACTTAGCTAAATCAATTAAAGATCCTTTTATTTTTTCTTTAGCCTCTTTTAAATCCTGATTCATCAAATCTAATCCGGAATGGTACTCAAACATCGTTTGTCGAACTTGTTTGAATGCCGGGGATAAAATATCATTTATCAAAAAATAACGGTTTTGATTTCCATCGGCCTGACTCCATCCTTTTGATCCTCCTTGTTGTGCTACATTCAAAATATTCTGAGCAGTTTCAAAATAAGGATTTCCGGATTCCATCACAAAAGTATCCGCATCCATTCCTAAAATGACATAACTGTAAAAAGAAAGAACCGAAACTAAATTAGAATCAAAACTGGTAGGGTTAAAAATTAAATTTTCAAACTCAGTATACCGAAAACTAAAATCTTTGTCGTTATAATTTAAAACTGGTGAAGTGTACGATGAATTAAAAACCGGACGGGATGATTGTACCTGGATGGTGGCTATAAATTGATCGGAATTATTAGCAGAAACAGTAATATAAATTGAGCAATTAATTTTTTCATTTTGCTTCACTGTTTGACCGGTCCAATCTGTTTTGTTTACAAACTCACTGATCGAGGTTTGCAAGGTTTTAAAAACTTGTTGATTGGTAACACTCAATCGCTGTGCATCAACTGTTACAGTACAATTCAATTGTTGTGCTTGGACACCTCCAAAAATAAAAAGCAGCAAAAAAGTAAATATTTTATTCATCTGTAGATTTCTGTTTTTTTATCTGTCACCATAAATCACAACCGTTATTACCTCATAGAGTGTCATGTACTACCTTAGTTTTTCAAAATGCGCTATTACTTTATTTAGTATATCATCCGCAACAGCCTCTTTCGATTTTAATTCCATTGGTTCAAGATTAAAAAACTGGTCTATAAAAGTAACTTTATTCGTTGGTTTTCCAAAACCGGCACCCTGATCTTGAAGGGAATTCAAAACGATCAAATCTAAGTTTTTTTTCTGAATTTTCAGCTTTGCATTTTCGATTTCATTTTCTGTTTCTAAAGCAAAACCAATCAGAAACTGATTTTTCTTCAGCGTTCCCAAAGAAGCTAAAATATCCTTGGTTTTCTCGAGTTCAATTACAAAATTATCAGCTGCCTTTTTAATTTTTTGTTTAGCTACATTCTTGGGCTTATAATCCGCAACTGCTGCTGCTGCAATGGCGACATCTACATCACCGTACCTCTGGTGGCAGGCTAGATACATCTCTTCGGCAGAGACTACATTAATAACTTCAATCAAGGGATTTGAAACTGTAAAAAGCGTTGGTCCACTTACTAAAAATACTGAAGCACCTAGATTAGCAGCGCTAATTGCTATATCAAAACCCATTTTACCTGAAGAATGATTTCCTATAAAACGCACGGGATCGATTGCTTCATAAGTAGGACCAGCAGTAATTAATATTTTTTTTCCTTTAAGAGGTAATTTATTGTTTAAATCCGCCTCAATAAAAGCCACTATATTCTCTGGTTCCGCCATTCTGCCTTCTCCGGACAATCCACTTGCCAATTCGCCTGTTTCGGCAGGAATTATTGTATTACCAAATTGTGTCAAAGAGGAAAAATTAGCAATAGTTGAAGGATGTTTGTACATATCTAAATCCATTGCAGGAGCAAAATACACGGGACATTTTGCGGATAAATAGGCTGCAATCAATAGATTATCACAAATACCATTTGTCATTTTAGACAATGTATTTGCTGTAGCTGGCGCAATAATCATCAAATCAGCCCAAAGTGCCAATTCAACATGATTGTTCCATTTTTCATCTTCATTGTCTTGGTTATAAAAACTAGAATAAACCGGATTTTTGGATAACGTAGATAATGTAAGAGGGGTTACAAAATCCTTAGAAGCAGGTGTCATTATCACTTGGACATGTGCACCTGCTTTTATGAAAAGTCGTACTAATGAAGCGGTTTTATAGGCTGCAATTCCACCAGAAATTCCTAGTAAAATTTTCTTACCGTTTAAAACTGACATAGCATTTATTATTTATTAGAGTCTCTGTGGTAAATTTTACCATCTAACCATTCTTGAACTGCTAAAGCGTGTGGTTTGGGCAGTTTTTCGTAAAATTTTGAAACCTCAATTTGTTCTTTGTTTTCAAAAACTTCTTCAAGACTGTCATTATATGTTGCAAACTCTTCTAATTTCTCTGTCAATTCTTTTTTAATTTCTGAATTGATTTGGTTTGCTCTTTTAGCCATAATGGTTATTGCTTCATACACATTACCAGTAGGTTCTTCAATAACAGTTTTATTGTATGTTATTGTATTTACTGGAGCATTCGTCTTTTTTAAATCCATGGCTTTATTTATTTAGTAAATTTTTGTAAATCTTTTTCTATTTGAGCTAACATTTGGTTCGCTACTTTTATATATTTCGTTTCAGCATTAAATTTTATCAAATTAGCTTGCGCTGTTTTAGCAACATTCAACCGTTCTTCCATTTTTGCAGGAACACTGTTTATTGCCAGTTGGTAAGCTGAATCTAACTTAAAAAACAATGCGTCCTCTTTTAAAGGTGTTCCTGGATAATCTGCAACAAAATTATCTAAAGCAATTATCGCTGATTTGAAATCAGAAATTGTATGGTATCCTTTAGCATTTTCAAATACTTTTTTTTGTATTTTCTCGCTAAGCATTTTAACGGAAGCATTGGCATCAGCCAGATATTCTGAGTTTGGATAACTATCAATAAACAGTTGTAATTTATCGAGTGCTTTGTTCGTGTCCGTTTGATCTAAACTATAAGAAGGAGAAAGCATCGAGTAACTTTTTGCCCCTAAATAAGCTGCTTCTTGTATTTTTTCACTTTTAGGATATCCTGAAACAAAGCTTTCAAATTGATATCCTGCTAAATAATATTGCTTTGTCTTGTAATAGGATTGCGCAAACATATAAAACAATTTTTCTGCTTGAGGCTTTCCTCTGTATGCTGGGCCAATCTGCTCAAAAATACGAATTGCTTTAGAAAATTTTCCAGCATCATATAATTTAGTCGCCATTTCAAATTTGACAGCTACATCTTCGGTTTTTAGTGCTCTTTGGTATTCGTTACAAGAACTAAAAAAAACTACAAGAAGCAATAGAGATATTATTTTTTTACTCAACATTTAATATTGTTTTTTAGATTTCTTGAATCTTTGATTTCATTTTTTTACTTTTTTCATGATTCCTTTGGCTGAAACAACCTACCAAATCACACCGAAGTTTCGCTGGCAAATTTAGTTATTAATTTAGCGACTTCAAAATATATTTTTTGTTTAAAAAAATGCTACTTTTTCATCCTTATTTATTCATTTTTTTTACAAACTGATCAATTCTATTTGCTAGTGAATCATCTACTTTTACCAGTGGCAAACGCACTGTGTTTTCAGTAATACCTAGTGAAAGAAAGACTTGTTTGATTCCTGCTGGATTTCCCTGCTCAAAAATCATGTCAATACAATCTGATAAAAGATACTGTGTTTTGAACGCTTCATCTGTCTTTCTGTTCAAGCCCAATCGAATCATTTCAGAAAATTCTTTAGGGAAACCTTGACCAATAACTGATATCACACCTGCTCCACCTGCTAAAACCATTGGTAAAGCTATCATATCATCACCGGAAATTACAAGAAAATCTTTTGGTTTGTTTTTCAATAATTGCATTGCCTGAACAAGATCTCCTGCTGCTTCCTTTATGGCTACGATATTTTCAAAATCATTTGCCAAACGCAAAACAGTCGAAGGCAACATATTACTTGCCGTTCTTCCCGGAACATTATATAAAATCACTGGAATGGGAGAGGCTTCAGCAACAGCCTTGAAATGCTGGTAAATCCCTTCCTGAGTAGGTTTGTTATAGTACGGAGAAACGGAAAGTATTGCCGTAAACGCAGTTAAATCTCTTGTTTTTAACTCCTCGACAACTTTTAAGGTATTATTACCTCCTACTCCAAGCACTAAGGGCAAAGTGCCATTATTAGCTTCGATTACAGTACGGATGACCAATTCTTTTTCCTCTGGAGACAAAGTAGCATTTTCTGCAGTGGTACCCAATACTACCAAGTATTCAATTCCTCCATCGATAGAAAAATGTACAATTCTTTTTAAAGCTTCGGTATCTATTGAAAAATCTTGTTTAAAAGGAGTTACAAGAGCAACACCTGTTCCTATTAATAATTGCATATTATTTTATATTTTGTTTAATAATTTTAAATATTTGAATAACTCACTTGAAAAAATACGGTAACTATTAACCTCTGTTTTAATCATGAAATGATTTAATCTTTGGTCTATGGATGAAAAACCAACCTTGAATTGTGCTTTTGAATTATGGGTAACTTGCAATAAAATCGCTTTTTCTATATCGTAATAGCTTATTAATAAATCGAATTTTTCATTGCTAAAAGCATTAACCTCCGTGGATGCAATTTGTCCTTTCCAATTGAGATCTCGAGCACTAAATATAGGATATTTTTTTTCGCTAATTTGTTTTAATTTATCGTTATAAACAATAATTTTGATATTTTCAGGCAAAATTCCATAGGATAAAATTTCCTTTACCAGCAATTCAGTCTCAGCAAAACCAGTAGTATCAACGACTAAACCAATTGTTTGCACACCAGCCACAGATCCATTACTTTTTAAATTTTGAAAGCTGTTTTTTAATGTTTTTTTTACAAAAAAATTCTTTATATAATTTAAAAACATAGTACTTTTACTTGATTACAAAATTAATTAATTAAGTTGCATTTAAAATGGTAAATCTAAAAAAGTATAACGACGTTTCTAAACTTTTTGTTATATTCTTAACATTTTTATTTGTTGCTTCGTGCAGCAAACAAAATTACTATGTTACTAAAATTGAAGGAAAACGAATTCCTGTCACTGAAAAAGAAAATCAAGTCTCTATTACAGACCCCATAGGAAAACAAGCCCTGCAAATTGAAAATTTCATCAAACCGTATCGGGAACACATCAATAAAGATTTAGATAGTGTCCTTGCGTATTGTCCGGAAACATTAGACAAGAGTTCTGGAAAATGGCAAACTACAATTGGTAATCTGATGGCCGATGTCACATTAAAACGAGGTAATGTTGTGTTTCAAGCTAGAGAAAAAAAGAATATCGACATTTGTTTGCTGAATAGCGGAGGGATTCGCTCTATACTTCCAAAAGGGAATGTCACCGCCCGAACGGCTTTTGAAATTATGCCTTTTGAAAACAGTCTGGTCGTTATTGCGCTAAAAGGAGAACAAATCCTTGAAATCGTTTCCTACTTTATTGCTGAAAAAAAACCGCATCCATTAGCTGGATTAACTTTTACTATTGACAAAAACAATCTTCCAAAAAATATATTGGTTCAAGGAAAACCTGTTCAGCAAGAAACTATTTATTATGTAGGAACCAATGATTATTTATCAAATGGTGGTGACAATATGAATTTCTTTAAAAAAGGAGTTCAAAAATTTGATTTAGAGTACAAACTACGAAATATACTGATTGATTATTTTAAAGAAGTGGATACTATTCCTGTGATAAATGATGTTCGGATTACGGTTGAATAAAAAAGGGTAATAAACAATCCAAAGTAATTTTGAAAACATAAAGCATAGCCCCGATTAAAGTGAAAATCCTTTTTTATCGTTTTCTAACGATAAAAAAGATTGCAACGAAAAGCGGGAAATAGCTCCTGATTGCTTCGTTCCTCGCAATGACAATTGGATTCAAATAAATAAAAATGAAAAGAAGAGAATTTATTGAGAAAACAGCTGCTGGATCAGCTTTATTAGGTTTAGGTGTATCCTTGAGCAGTTTTGAGTGGTCTAAAACCAAACAACTAACAATTTTACACACCAATGATGTGCACAGTTATATTGATCCTTTCCCAGCAGATCATCCCAGAAATGCTAATATGGGCGGTGTGGCCCGAAGAGCCGCTTTGATTGAAACGATTCGGAAAGAAAATCCAAATGTATTATTGCTGGATGCAGGCGATATTTTTCAGGGAACCCCTTATTTTAATTATTACGGAGGTGAATTAGAATTCAAATTGATGAGCATGATGGAGTACGACGCTTCTGCAATAGGGAATCATGATTTTGACAATGGTGTAGAAGGTTTGCATGCGCAAATGCCACACGCTAAATTTGAGTTCCTATCTGCCAATTATGATTTTAAAAACACGGTGATGGATGGTTTTGTAAAACCCTATAAAATATTCAACAAAAACGGAATAAAAGTAGGTGTTTTTGGACTCGGGATAGAGCTTGCTGGCTTAGTAGACAAGGCAATGTATAAAGAAACGGTGTACAATGATCCGATTGAAACGGCTCAAGATATGGTTCGGATTTTAAAGAAAGAGCAGCAATGTGATATCATAATTTGTTTGTCTCATTTAGGGTATAAATACAGAGACGAACCTGCCAAAATATCTGATTTAAAATTGGCCGAGCTGACTCAAGATATAGATTTGATTATTGGTGGACATACCCATACTTTTCTGGACAAACCAACGGTTATAAAAAATCTTGTAGGCAAAGAAGTTTTAGTAAATCAGGTAGGTTGCTACGGAATTAATCTGGGAAGAATTGATTTTTATTTCGATAACAATAAAGCAAAAGCTTTTGAAGGAAAATCGATCATAGTGTAACTGTAATCGATTTTTTCTATGAAATTAAACCATTAATACCAATTATTTTTTGAACAAAACCAACCGGTATTCTATTCATTGTTTATTTTTAAGTCCGGATTTAAACTTTGGGCATTAATTCCAAATTTATAAAAACAGATTAGCGTGCTATAAATAAGACCAATTGTTTAATAACATAGAACATTACTGTGTAAAAACACCTTTACAAGAATTTCAAACAATACATCAAAAAACAGACAACTAATATTCATGCAAAAAAATATATTTTTAATCAGTCTCTGCAGTAGAACTATGAATTAAATTGATAAAATCATCCTCTGAAATTATTGGGACATTTAGTTTATTGGCTTTATCTAATTTAGCAGGCCCCATATTGTCTCCAGCTACAACATAATCCGTTTTTGCTGAAATAGAATTCCCTATTTTGCCTCCATTATCTTCAATTGCTTTTTTCAAATCGTCTCTGGAAAATTTCTCAAAAACTCCTGAAACTACAAAAGTCTTTCCTGAAAGTTTATCCGTGGCATTTAGATTTATTTTTTCGAAAATTTCAAATTGTACGCCATGTTCTTTTAATCTTTCAATTATAATTCTGTTTTCTTGATTTTCGAAAAAATCAATTACGCTTTGTGCAATTCGGTCTCCAATTTCATCCACTAAAATCAAATCCATCAAAGTCGCCTGACCCAAGGTATCAATGTTTTTATAATGTTTAGCCAATTTCTTCGCTACTGTTTCTCCTACAAAGCGAATTCCAAGTGCGAACAAAACGCGTTCGAAAGGAATATTTTTCGAATTAGCGACACCATTCACTAAATTTTCAGCCGATTTTTGTGCCATTCGCTCCAATGGTAAAATCTGATCTACCGTCAATTCATATAAATCGGCATAATTATGCACTAATCCATTATTAAAAAGTAAAGCTATCGTTTCTCCGCCAAGACCTTCAATATCCATGGCTTTTCTAGAAATAAAATGCTGAATTCTTCCAATGATCTGCGGTGGGCAACCATAAAAATTTGGACAATAATGATTGGCTTCACCTTCAATTCTCACTAATTTTGTATTGCATTCCGGGCAATGGCTAATGTATTTTGTAGGCTCCGAGACATCGGATCGTTTTGTTAAATCGACTGCTATAATTTTGGGAATAATCTCTCCTCCTTTTTCTACAAAAACAGTATCTCCTTCACGAATATCTAGCTTTTCTATTTGATCTGCATTGTGTAAAGAAGCCCTTTTTACAATGGTTCCAGCTAATTGAACGGGTTCAAGGTTAGCCACGGGAGTTATAGAACCAGTGCGTCCTACCTGATACGAAATAGAATTTAATTTTGTTGAAACTTGTTCTGATTTGAATTTATAAGCGATGGCCCAACGAGGCGATTTAGCAGTAAAACCCAGTTCCTCTTGATAATGAAAAGAATTTATTTTAACTACTACGCCATCCGTTTCATAAGGAAGAGTATGTCTGTGTGTGTCCCAATGATTAATGAAGTCAAAAACTTCTTCTAGATTATGAGCCAATTTTGCTTCTTTGGGTGCTTTAAAACCCCAATTTCTTGCCGTTTCTAATCCTTCAAATTGCGATTTAAAAGGCAAATTATTGCCAATTAAAAAATATAACAAACAATCCAAAGGTCGTTTTGCCACTTCAGCACTATCTTGCAATTTTAGACTTCCTGAAGCCGTATTTCGAGGATTTGAATAGGGAGTTTCTCCAATTTCTATTAGTTCCTGATTCATTTTTTCGAAACCGGCAAAAGGCAAAATTATTTCACCGCGAACGTCAAATGTCGCAGGGAAATTTCCTTTAAGCTTGAGCGGAATTGATTTTATGGTTTTAATATTATTAGTCACATCGTCCCCTTGAAAACCATCGCCACGCGTAATAGCACGTTTTAATTTTCCGTTTTCATACGTAATACTGATAGAAGCTCCATCGTATTTTAACTCGCAGGTGTATTCTAATGGAACATCTCCTAAAACCTTTTGAACACGTTTTTCCCAATCGATTAATTCTTCTTTGGAATAGGAATTATCCAAAGAATACATGCGGTGTTGGTGTGGTACGGTTTGAAAATTTTTCGTTATCGTTCCTCCTACTCGTTGCGTAGGAGAATTTTCATCGAAGTATTCCGGACATTGACCTTCCAACTCTTGTAGTTTTTTTAATTTCAAATCAAAATCATAATCAGAAATTATTGCATTATCTAACACATAATAATTATAGTTGTGCTGATTTAATTCCTCCCTTAATTTTTGAATTGTATTCTGAATATCCATAGAAAATAAATTGGCCATTTTAGTTTTGAAAAAGTGTACTAAAATAACCAATTAAAAATAAATAGCAATACAATTACGATGCTATAATAGTATTTATTTGTTGGTACAATAGACCATCACTCAAAAACGAACCTTGCTGTATTAATTCAAAAATTGAAGAATTTCGTTCTTCTGTAAACTCTTTTTTACCCACTTTCATTTCAATAGTATCCGTAAACATATTATCGCTAAGCCATTGCAATCCTTGTTTGGTCAAGAAATCAGTTTCTGGAACTAAAGATTTCAAGACAATTGATTGCACATGAGTATCAAAACAATGAAAAAGGAAAATATGATTTTTAGAAAAATGTTCTAAGTAGGTTGCTTTTGAAAGTACTCCTTCCCAAACCAAATCAGAAAACACATCTAATTCTTGTTCGGCAACTTCCGGTTTTTCTGCTTTTATTTTATCCCACTCGGCTTTATCGATAGTCTGCGTTGCTAAAAAAGTACTGAATTCCTGATTCAATTCCTCAAATTGTTCTTTTGTTAATCTTGAGTATTTCATTATTGCGTTTTAATATTTAACTTTTGTTTTTTAGCTATTTTTTGAATTTATAAAACAAAAAAAGCCCTCTCAAACGAGAGGGCAAATTTAATCTATATTTTTATCTTTTTTTAGAAAATATATCTAATTCCAAACTGTGCCTGCCATCTTGATAATAAACTTGCATCATAGTTGAAGGTTTTGGTTTGAGTACCGTTAAAAGTATAGGTTGGTATTTTTGTAGTTTGATCAACAGATACTCCAATTGGCTGTACACTTGTTGGTACTTGAACCAATCCCCAATCCGAATTAATCAAATTACCCAAGTTCAGTACATCAATACTAAATTGGATGGTATTCGTTTTATTAGAAGCTGAAGAAATTTTAAAATTATAATCTTGCATTATTTTAAAATCCCATTTTCCTCTCCATGGAGACAACGCACCATAACGCGCTGCGTACTGACCTCTTCTATCACTCAAATAGTTATCCTGCTTGATAAAGGCATCAAATGCGGCACCTTGACTAACTCCTCCTGTAAATAGCATAGTACTTATTTCGGCTGAAGTTGGTATATAAATTAAATCATTTAAATCAGATCCATCATTATTTATATCGCCTCCATACGTATAATTAAAACGGCCTCCTTGTGCGTATTCAAAGAAAGTCGATACAGTAGTAGCCCATTTATCATTAGTACCATACTTCCATTTTTTTGAAGCTACGCCTATAAAACGGTGCGTATCGCCATACTTAGAATCAGATAAAACTGCATCATTCACATTTCCTAATGCTGGATTAAATCTAAAAGCATCACCCGTAATTTCTGCTTCAATAGAATTAACATCCTGTGACTTCAAATAGTTGTAAGCTAAACTTGCGAACAATCCATTGTCAAAAGTCTTTTGTACTTTGATAGAAGAGTTGAATGCACTTCCTTTATTGGTATTCGTCAATACATATCCATTAGTTCTCGCCGGAAAACCATAATCTGTCCAAGTACCATAATCCGCACTACCGTATATTGCTCTATTATCAACACCTGTCAATTGACTTGTTGGTCTTTTTAACCCCCAATTTTGTATATGAACCCCATTTAAATCTTTATTATAAGACATGTCTATGGTTACAATATAATTATTTTCGAATTTGTGATCAAATCCTAAACTCGTTCTCCAAACCTGTGGAAATTTAAAATCTTCGTCTACTACTTGATAGAAAAATGGATCTATACCGCCTACTTGATTTCCAATCCATACAAAAGGAAGTTTACCGGTGAAAATTCCAGTACCTCCGCGCAACTGTTGTTTTTTATCTCCATTAATATCCCAATTGAAGCCAACTCTTGGTGACCAAAGTAAATTATTATTAGGTAATTTAGTTGAATCAAAATTCTTTACACTTCCATCAGCTGGGTTGTAATAATCAATATTTGGCAAATATCCTTCTGAATTATCTGTATCAATAAATTTTTGAGCTAATTCAGATGTATTGAAATACAATGGTTTATCAGCTCTTAATCCATAAATTAATTTAAAATTATCACTGATATTCCATTCATCCTGAACGTAAAAAGCTAATTGTCCTACTGTCGTTTCAGCTAAATTCCAACCCCCATCAACACCGTCTTTCAATGCATTTTTTGTGTCAAAAGTTGTTTGTGCGTTTTTTATTGCAGTGCTGTAATAACCATTTGCAATATTCGCATCAAAACCAGCCATATTTGTACTTCCAAAAACATCAAAACCATAACCTTTTAAGTTAAATGAATTTTTAAAAATGAACTTTTCGAATGAGAAGCCTACTGTATAGGTATGATTTCCTCTGACAATATTTAAATTATCAGTAATTTGAATTACTTTTTGATCTAATTTATTATTGATAGAGAAAGGCTCATGACCTGCTATAATGTAAGGAGAACCATCTTTAGTGATAGTAATTACCGGCGCAGGAGTAGAAAAAGGATTTCTAAAATCATTAAAATGAGTATAACCCGCTTGTAATTTATTAGAAACCGTCTCACTAAATTTAGAATTTAATTCTACTAAAAAAGAGCTAATTTGGTTGTTAATTTGGTACCCTGAATTTTCAAATTGTAACGTATTTGCATCAATTCCTCTACGAATAATAGCAGTAGGATGTGCAGGCTTATCTTTTGAAGCATCTAAAAAATTATAAATAACAGCTAGTTTATGGTTGTCATTAATATTCCAATCCAACTTTACAATTCCTTTACTTGAATTAGAATTATGTGTAAATCCTTGATAAGCACCTGTATTATAACCTAGCTTTCCTAACTCAGTAGATACATGCATTAAATCAGTTTCTAATACTCTGGATTCATTCACTCCAGTAGTTCCATTTCCATCATTAGCAACAAAATTTGATCCTGAATCGCTTCTTTTATCAATTTCAAAATTGGTAAAGAAAAACAATTTGTTTTTAACAATTGGACCACCAAGACTAAAACCGGTTTGTGTTTGCTCTAATGCGGGCACAAATATTTTTTCTCCTTTAATTTTACTACCTGTCATATCCTGATTTCTATAAAAACTATAGGCAGTACCATGGAATTCATTTGATCCTGATTTAGTGACTGCATTTACAGAAGCTCCAGTAAAACCTGATAATGTAACATCATAAGGAGCGGTGGCAACTTGAATTTGTTCGATTGCATCCAATGAAATAGGCTGAGAGCCGGTTTGTCCACCCGGAGTTGCTGCATCTAAACCAAAAGGATTGTTAAAAATAGCACCATTAAGCGAGTAACTATTGTATTGATCGTTTCTACCTCCAAAAGAACCTCCACTTGCTGTTGGTTCTAAACGGGTAAAATCATCAGCTGATCTTGAAATAGATGGCAATGCTGATAATTCTCGTCGACCGATTGTGGTTTCTGCACCAGTTCTTCCACTTTGAAAAACTCTATTTTTAGAACCAACTACTTTTACTTCGTCTAAATTCTGACTTTCATCTTTCAAGACAACATCTAAACTGAATACTTTACCTAAATCAAGGTAAACATCATTGTATTCTTCACTTCTATATCCTACATAGGATACGACAATTTTGTAAGGACCACCAATTCTCATATTCAACATACTGATTCTTCCATCCGCATTGGATAAAGCGGAATACTTAGAACCTGTAGGAATATGAATCGCCTGAACCGTCGCTCCGGGAAGCGTCTCATTGTCAGAACCTCGCACAATCCCTTTGATACTAGAAGTTGTAGTTTGCCCAATGGCAGCACTGAAACTGCATAAAATTAATAATAAAGTAATGATTCTTTTCATTTGTTTAAATTTGTTATTTGTGATGCAAAATTAAACAAAAAAAAATCACTCCTAAGAGTGATTTTAATAATGTATTAACAAAATGTTAACAAATTTATGCTTTTTCAGCAATAATTTCATAAGGCAATTCTATAATTACATCTCTGTGTAATCGCACGGTAGCAGCATATTTCCCTGTACGTTTTACGATTCCGCTTGTAATGAATTTTCTGTCAATTACTTGACCACCTTTAACTAAAGCTGCAGCGATATCAATATTTGTGATTGAACCAAATAGTTTTTCACCTCCTGCTTTTGCGAAGATCTTAATTTCGATCGCTTTCAAAGCTTCTGCTAAGGCTTGCGCATCTGCAACTACTTTAGCTTCTTTATGAGCTCTTTGTTTTAGGTTTTCAGCTAATACTTTCTTTGCAGAAGATGTTGCTAAATGAGCGTGTCCTTGTGGAATTAGAAAATTACGTCCGTATCCGTTTTTTACAGAAACGATATCATCTTTAAATCCTAAATTTTGAACGTCTTGTCTTAAAATAAGTTCCATGTTGTTGTCCTTTTATATAGAAGTTAGGTTTCGTATTTCAGAAAACCAACAACTGTTAATTTTTTATTATTTTAGTAAATCAGCCACATATGGCATTAATGCTAAGTGACGTGCTCTTTTTACAGCAACAGACACTTTTCTTTGGTACTTCAATGAAGTTCCTGTTAAACGACGAGGAAGTATTTTTCCTTGCTCATTAACAAATTTCAATAAGAAATCAGCATCTTTATAATCAATATATTTTATGCCTGATTTTTTGAAACGACAATACTTTTTAGTTTTGTTTGTTTCTATATTTAAAGGCGTAAGATATCTAATATCACCGTCTTTTTTTCCTGAAGCTGATTGTTGTAATGTTGCCATAATAATTAAGCTTTTGTAGATTTTAATTTAGTTCTTCTTCTTTCAGCCCACGAAATAGCATGTTTATCAAGACTTACAGTCAAGAAACGCATTACTCTTTCGTCACGTCTAAATTCAGTTTCAAAAGCAATAAGCACTTCTCCAGCTACCTTGAATTCGAATAAATGGTAAAAACCACTTTTTTTGTTTTGAATTTCGTACGCCATTTTTTTTAGGCCCCAGTCTTCTTTCGACACCATTTCTGCTCCTCTACTAGTAAGAAAATCTTCAAATTTGCTTACTGTTTCCTTTACCTGGACTTCAGATAAAACGGGATTTAAAATGAAAACAGTTTCATAATGATTCATAAATATAAATTTATTTGTTATTTGGGTGCAAAAGTAATCAATATTTTTTGTTTCACAAATCTTATTTCGTTTTTTTGCTCTACATTTAAAAAAATCGATAAAATTATTTTTTTTTGTAAATAAAAAAGTAGTAGATTTACTTAACAAAATCTAATACTGAAATTTTATGAAACTAAACTGTGTTATAGTTGATGATAGTTCTATCCAGAGGATGATTATTACAAAGTTAGTTAATATTCATCAAAATTTACACCTAATAGCAGATTTTTCTAACGCCATAGAAGCAAAAAGCTGTATGTCTGTTCACAATGTAGACTTAATATTTCTAGACATAGAAATGCCAGTGATCAGTGGTTTTGATTTTCTAGATGGCTTAAAAGTAAAACCTCAAATTATTTTCATTACTTCCAAGGCAGAATACGCCATGAAAGCGTTTGATTATGACGCAACAGACTACCTTCAAAAACCAATTACAATTGATCGATTTAACGCCTCTGTCAAAAGAGCCATTGATTTTCACTTACTCAAAAAAGAGAATAAAGAAGATGAAGGCGAGCATATTTTTATAAAAAGTAATTTGAAAAAATTGAAAATTTTTACTTCAAAAATAAAATGGATTGAAGCCTTTGGAGATTATGTCAGAGTCGTTACTGAAGAGGACAGTAATCTGGTCCTCTCTACAATGAAATCTTTTGAAAATGATCTGTCCAAAGATAAATTTGTCAGAGTTCATAAATCTTATATTATTAATATCGATAAGGTAGAACGCTTCAATAGCAAATATGCCGAAATTGGGATGACGAAAATTCCTTTGAGCCGACACAAAAAAGAAGATCTAGTACGAGCCCTTTCCTTTTCTTAATTCCCATTAATCAATAAAAATCTACATTTGAAGTTACTTTTATAGCTCTGAACTGAGCAACAGCCTCAAAACTATTTAGCATTTTCTGAATCGTTCTCTTCGTGTTCCCAATAGACACATTTTGAGGTATTTTGATAATAATCATACGAATGTATTCGTTTCTAATCCTGCTGATAGCCGGTTCTTCCGGACCCAATACTGGCATATTTAAGTTTTGACTTATCACTTGATACAGCCACATAGCACCTTCCTTTAACTTATCAAAATCACGTTGTTTTAGCGTTAGTTTTATAAGCCTGAAATACGGTGGATATTTATAAATTTGTCGGTCATACAATTGTTCGTTATACATTCCACAATAATCGTTCTTAGTCACTTGTTGTATTGTATTGTGACTGGGATTGTAGGTTTGTATGATCACTTTCCCTTGTTTTTGAGAACGTCCTGCTCTACCGGCAACCTGAGTCATCATCTGAAAACTTCTCTCAAAAGCCCTAAAATCAGGATGATATAACATATTATCCGCATTCATTATTCCTACTAAACTCACGTTGTCAAAATCCAACCCTTTGGCCAGCATTTGGGTCCCTACTAATATGTCCATTTCTCTGTTCTTAAAACTATCAATGATTTTTTCGAAACCAAATTTTCCTCGGGTCGTATCCTGATCCATTCTCCCTATTTTTGAATTTGGAAAAATAGACAGTAATTCTTGTTCAATTTGTTCGGTTCCAAAGCCTTTTGTAGTCAAATCAACACTAAAACATTCGTGACAATGAGTAGGTTTAGCCATGGTGTATCCACAATAATGACAACGCAACTGGTTTTTATGCTTGTGATAGGTCAAACTTACGTCGCACTGTTGGCATTGAGGTACATGACCGCAAGTGACACATTCAATTACAGGAGAATATCCTCTGCGGTTTTGAAACAAAATCACTTGTTCTCCTAAAGACAACGCGTTTGTAATTTCTTCAATTAAAACGTCACTAAAATGTCCTGTCATTTTTTTTCGAAAGTATTTGTCTTTCAAATCCACCAATTCAATATTGGGCATCCTGACATTCCCGAAACGTTCCGAAATTTCGACCAGGCCAAATTTATCTGATTTGGCATTAAAATACGTTTCTATACTTGGCGTAGCAGAACCCAAAAGCACTTTTGCCTTGTGTGAATGTGCTAAAACTATAGCCGCATCCCGGGCGTGATATCGCGGAGCCGGATCTGCCTGCTTGAAGGTTTGCTCGTGTTCTTCATCTACAATTATGAACCCTAAATTATTAAAAGGCAAAAACAACGCTGACCTCGCTCCAATTACCACTTGTGCTTTCTCAGAATTTTGCAAAACTTGATTCCACACTTCAATCCGTTCATTATTGCTGTATTTCGAATGAAACACCGCTACTTTATTTCCAAAATAACTTCTTAATCGGCCTACTAATTGAGTCGTCAAGGCAATTTCAGGTAGTAAATACAGGATTTGTTTTCCCGTTGCCAAATATTCTTCAATGAGTTTGATGTAAATTTCCGTTTTTCCACTGGATGTTACTCCGTGTAATAAACAGACTTCTTTTAGAATAAAACGATCTTTAATTTCTTCGAAAGCAGCTTGTTGTGCCTGACTCAACTGTAATTCTTCGTCACGAATTTTTCCGTTGAAATGTACTCTGTCTTCCTGCAAAAAATAATCTTCGAATATTTCTTTCTCGATTAAAGCTTTAACAATTGCCGAAGAAGAATTAGCTTGCTCCACTAATTTTTTTACGGTAATGGGTTTAGCTCCGTTCTTTTCGGCCTCGCCTTGGGACTTTTGCGTTGCGCTCAATTGAAAATAGTGCATTACAACTTCCTTTTGTTTGTTGGCATTTTTCAGCGTCTCAAGTAATTCGCTTAAGCCTTGATTGGATTCGTATTTAGGGTGTAGCCGCACGTAGCGAACTAATTTAGGTTTGTAGCTTTCCTCTATTTCTTCCTGAAGCACCAAGATGTTCTTATCAACTAGTTTTTGAATAACGGGAAAGATATTTTTCTTGTTTAAAATAGCAATAATATCTTGAATTTTTAGCGAATTCTGCTGTTGCAAAGCTTCGTAAACCAGGAACTCATCATCCGAAAGAAGATTGGTATCCACAAATAAATTCGTTTTTTGAGAAATCAGGGTTTCGCTTTCCAGCAAAAGAGCACTTGGCATGGCACCACGATACACATCTCCAATGGCACACATATAATAGGAAGCGATCCACTGCCAATGTGCAATCTGGATTTCAGTTACGATGGGCTTTTCATCCAGAATTTGATGGATTTCCTTCGCATCATACAACTCTGGTTTGTTTTGATGAGTTTCAATAACTAAAGCCGTAAAAATTTTACTTTTTCCAAAAGGAACAGCTACCCGCATTCCTTTTTTGATGTACAGAAACTCTGTTTCGGAAACGCTATACGTGAATGTTTTAGCTAAGGAAAGAGGTAAAATTACTTCTGCAAAATACATTTATAATCAATTATGAGTTATCAATTTGAGTGATGTGTTGAATTTTTACTTTGAACCCATAGCTCCTAATTTCACACTTATTTTACTCTGTTCCAAGTTTGTGTTCTTCCAAATAAGGCCACACCAATATATCCTCGAACGTCCAGTTTATCACTACCATTCAAAACCAGAAAACATTTGTAGAGCTTCCCCGTAGTTGGATCCAAAATTTTTCCTGAATTGTATTCTTTACCATCTTTAGTAAGGCCTTTGATAATCACAAGCCCCATAATAGGCTTATTTTTTTCATCACCGGAACATGCTGTACATACACTTTTTTTCTTTTCGGAGTCTAATATGTCAACGATTTTTCCGTAAATTTTACCGGAACGTTCGTAGATTTCGACTATTGATTTGGCTTTGCCAGTTTTGTCGTCAATGGTTTTCCATTTTCCGATAACGCTATGCGTTTGTCCATAAAAGGCCATCGAAATAAATAATGCCAGAATTGTAATTGTCTTTTTCATTTTTTTTCTTTTTAGAGCCCTTATAGCCTTGAAAATCTTGCCACGGCAAGAAACGAATAGCAGGAAATAACTCTTAATTTTGATACTGTTTTGATTTGAAAATTATACTTTTTTTGCTTTCAGTTTATTTACTGTGGCATTCAATTCAAAACCCAACAGTAATATCATGCAGTTGATCCAAATATAAAACATCAAGACCAATAATGTTCCTATTGAGCCATATAATTCATTGTATTGTGAAAATTTTGTGACCCAAATTCCAAAACCGTATGAATCCAGCAGAATCAATATTGTTGTAAATATAGAGCCAATAGAGATAAAAGCTCTGTTTTTATAATATTTAGTTCCAAACTTAAAAAGTATAGATGTAGTAGTTAAAATCATCAAAATCACGAATGCATATCGTCCTAAAACAATTAGTTGCAGCTGATCGCTAAATACTGTTTTCTGTATAAATACCTCAAAAACAACAATTATTGCAACCGTTACAATTAAAAGGAAAGACAGCAATAATGACATTCCTAATGCGACTAAATACTGACGGATAAACCCTCGCTTGATCAGGACGTGTCTGGAAGATTCAAAACCTCCAAGAATTCCATTTAACCCGTTTGCCATTAATAAAATGGAGAGTAAAAACCCATAGGAAACTAATCCTGAGTGGCTGTTATTAAGAATATCATTGATGATTTTATAAATAGCATCATAGGTATTGGGCGGAACTCCATCCTTTACAAATTGAAGAAAATCATTCTGAAAACCTTCAATAGGTATATAAGGAATAAGATTTAAGATGAACAGCGCAAAAGGAAATAAGGCCATAAAAAAACTAAATGCAATTGCACTGGCGTGATAGGTCAACGCACTCTCCACAATCCCAAGTCCGTATAGTTCTAACAAATCGTATAATGACAAGCCTTCTAGCCAAGGAAGCTTGATCTTTTTTAACACATGAACCAGATTCCGAATTATCGGGATTTTTTCGAGCTTAACCTCTATCTCTTTACTCATATTGCTTTTAAACTCAAATCCATGTTGTAAACGGAATGCGTTAAGGCACCTGACGAAATATAATCGACGCCACATTCTGCATACTTGCGAATGGTATTTTTATTTATGTTTCCAGAAGATTCAGTCCGACATTTATCCCCAATCAAAGCTACTGCTTTTATCGTATCCTCATAATTAAAATTATCAATCAAAATCCGGTATATTCCTTCACTTTCGAGAATTTCTTTTATTTCAGCTAAGTTTCTGGCTTCGACAATGATTTTAAGATCCAGATTATTTTCCTTGAGGTAGGCTTTGGTTTTGGCAATGGCCAAGGTAATTCCGCCCGCAAAATCAATATGATTGTCCTTGAGCATTATCATATCGTACAAAGCATACCGGTGGTTTTCGCCACCGCCAATTTTGACCGCCCATTTCTCACAGGCCCTGAATCCCGGTGTTGTTTTGCGGGTATCGAGAATTTTTGTATTTAGCCCTGCTACTAAACGAACGTATTCTTTGGTTTTAGTTGCTATAGCTGACATTCTTTGCATTGAATTCAAAACTACACGTTCTGATTTTAAAATAGATTGTGAACTTCCCGAAACATGAAAAACAACATCTCCCTTTTTTACTGAAGTTCCATCCTCAATGAAAGTCTCTATTTGTAAGTTAGAGTCTATGTAATCAAAAATCATTTTGGCAAAAGCCACGCCTGCAATAATACCGTCCTCTTTTACCAATAATTTTGCCTTTCCTGTGGCCGATGCAGGAATACTCGCCAAAGAGCTATAATCTCCAGGGCCCACATCCTCCCGAATGGCGTTTTGTATTAGTATTTGTAACTCGTTATTGAATTGTGCTTTGCTAATCATTTTATAGAAAATTTATGGAATGCTAAGGTAGCATATATTTTATGGATTTGAAAATTTGCGGGTTGGCTTCTTTGGATAAAGAGACAAATGAATCCATTTTACCAAGGAAAAAACTAGACGTATTAAAGATTCAATTGTAGAAAACAACACAGTTCCCATACGCAATTACAGCTTTGCAAATTGATTTTAGGCTCCCTAGCTATTTAAACCCATAAATCAATTGTTTGTTTAGGGCAGTACTATTTAAAATCCTATATTTGAATTTAGTAACTAAATCACTATTTTATGAAATCTTATTTTAGCCTGCTTTTTGTATCGTCACTACTTTTTATTTCTTGTAAAGAGGAAGTAGACACACAAAATATTACCCCAACAAATATCGTTCCTTTTACTGAAGTTGGCAGACAAATGCAGAACCAATCGCAAACTGCCACTCAGCAACAACAAAATAAGGATCCTACTGCTGTTGCCACTGGCGCGAATCCAGCTCATGGTCAACCTGGTCACCGATGTGATATAGCCGTTGGTGCTCCTTTGAACTCCCCGGCTGCTACAAATGCTTCTGCTACGCCACAACAAAACGCGCCTGTTCAGGCTAATACTGTCTCAACTGCAACAACGCAAGACCAGGGAACTCCTACGGCTGAAGGAATGAATCCGCCACACGGACAAACCAATCACCGCTGTGATATTGCTGTGGGTGCTCCGTTGCCTAAATAGGAATTTGAATCCTCCTCAAAAATAAAAAATGGGCGCAAATCCTCAAGTGTTTAGGCCCGTTTTAGTTTTTGAATCCTACCGCGTGATAGTAATTTGTTCAGCGTAAATATGTTACAATACCAACCAACAATGACACCTGTACTAATTTTTGATTTTAATTTAAATAGCGATCTAAGCAATTGGAAAATTGTAAATGATGCTGTAATGGGAGGAATATCAGAAAGTACATGCTATCGGAACTCAAATGGAAAAGGAACTTTTGAAGGTACTGTTTCATTAGAAAACAATGGCGGATTTTGTGCTGTGAAATATGTTTTTGAACCAATATATCTAAAACCTGCTAAACATATTTGCATCCACCTTAAAGGAGACGGCAAACAATACCAATTTAGAGTGAAGATAAATCGTACAGATTCCCATTCGTATGTATTCCCTTTTCAGACTACCACAGATTGGCAAACAATTGAAATTCCATTCACCCAGTTGTATCCAGCTTTCAGAGGACGAAAATTAGATCAGCCTAATCATGACGGATCAAAATTAGAGGAAATTGCTTTCCTGATAGGCAATAAGATAGAAGAGTCCTTTCAATTGCTAATTGATCGCATTGAGGTAAAATAAATAGCATCTTAGCTTTCGTAATTTTATAAATTTAAAAATCAGATTATTAATTTCCATTATAGAGAATGTAATGTAAAACTGCTAATTTTTCTATCTTTGCATCTCTGAAATCTAACAAAAATGAATATCAAATTGATTGCTATCGGTAAAACTGATAACAAAGCTCTAGAATCCTTGATCGACGATTACACCAAGCGTTTGTCTTTTTACATTAAATTCGATTTAGATATTATTCCTGATATCAAGAACGTAAAAAACTTATCGGAAAGTCAACAAAAAGAAAAGGAAGGCGAATTGATTTTGGCAAAAATTACGCCAACAGATCAACTTATTTTGTTGGATGAAAACGGGAAAAATTTTTCTAGCGTTGGCTTCTCAGAAGAATTACAAAAGAAAATGAATTCCGGGGTAAAGACTTTAGTTTTTGTAATTGGTGGTCCTTATGGTTTTTCGGATACGGTTTATGCTAAAGCACAAGGAAAAATATCGTTGTCTTTAATGACTTTTTCGCATCAGATGGTTCGGTTATTCTTTATCGAACAATTGTATCGTGGATTCACAATCTTGAAAAACGAACCATATCATCATCAGTAGAGATTACAAGATTAATTATTGAACTATTTAATAGATATATTTTTCCGGAACTTCTTTATTAAAAGTGTCTAATTCTCTCGTCAAAATCTTAATTTATAAATACTCTTCAAAACTCATGTTTTTATCAAAAACTAATACTATTTTGGGATTAATAGCAAAATTAAAACTATACAGGTAATTTAAAAATTCACTTCTTTTTATTTTAATGGTATTAATTAAAACTAAATCAGATCCCTTTTTAAAATAAAACATAAAGCCTCCATTTGAAGGCTTTATGTTTTATAATACACAGTAGTAAAAGGTATAAAAGCCAGATTTTTACCAATTGTATCTGCGTAAGAATAATAATTTTCGGTCTTTTCATTCTTGTGTGCTTTTTCTTAGCGCTTCTTTTGTTGCAACCTCATGATATCCGGAATTAAGTCGTAACGGTAAACGTTTGTCTACATCAAGAATCCAATTGGTCTAAATAATACTGTTTTTACGGTTTACTTCAGCCAGCGAATCCAAGCCTTTTGTTCTAAAAAAAATATAAATTGGCGAAAGATCATCGACACTTTTGACAATTGAAATATTGGATTTTGGTAACATAATATCTTCTTCACTTGCACAAGAAAATAGAGTAAAAAGAACAATCAAAGTAAAACATTTCATTGTTATAAATTGATTTTATTGAATAATGTAACGCATTCCACAGCTTCTTTTACATCGTGAACACGAAGGATTTTTGCGCCTTTGGTCAATGCCAAAGTATTTAAAACTGTACTTCCATTTAATGCATTTTCGATTGAAGTATCTAGGGTTTTATAAATCATGGATTTTCTGGAGACTCCTACAAGAAGTGGTAATTTCAAGATGTTAAAGAAGTCCATTTTTTGAAAAACTTCATAATTTTGTGCTATAGTTTTGGCAAAGCCAAAGCCCGGATCGATAATCAAATCATTGATTCCAAAACTTCTGGCCATAGCTACTTTTTCAGAAAAATAGAACACCATTTCTTTTACAATATCATCGTAATCCGTAAGTGTTTGCATCGTTTGCGGATTTCCTCGCATGTGCATCATAATATACGGAACATTGTATTTTGCAATTATCTCCAGCATTTTGTCGTCTAGATTTCCGGCTGCAATATCATTGATGATAGCCGCACCACTTTCAATCGATGCTTTTGCTACTTCGCTTCTAAAAGTGTCAATAGATATTATTGTTTCTGGAAACTGCTTTAGAACCAAATTTACAACAGGAACAATTCTGGAAATTTCATCTTGTTCAGAAACGAATTCTGCATTTGGTTTGCTCGAATAAGTACCTACATCTATAAAAGTTGCGCCATCAAGCAGCATTTTTTCAGTATGAGAAAGGATTTCGGTTTCATTCTTATACTTTCCTCCATCAAAAAAAGAGTTGGGTGTCACATTCAAAATTCCCATTACTTTGGGAGTTGATAGATCAATGAGTATTCCTTTACAATTAATTGTCATTCTTTTTTAGTTTTAAAACTACTACTTTCAACATTATTTACCCTTCATTCTGCATTCAAAAAAATTATTCTTATTTTTGAAAAAATTTGAATACAAATATACACCAATAATGAAGAATACTTCAAAGGAATATGATGCTGTGATTGCGACTTGTCGGGCACTGTATATCAACAAAATGAGAGATTACGGATGTGCTTGGCGCATTTTGAGACTGCCTTCATTAACGGATCAAATCTATATTAAGGCCCAAAGAATCCGAAGTTTACAAGAAAATGAAATCCGCAAAATTGATGAAGATGAAACGGGTGAATTCATTGGGATCATCAATTATGCTCTCATGGCGTTGATTCAATTGGAATTAGGCGTTG
Organism: Flavobacterium sp. RSP49; assembly: GCF_003968735.1. Taxonomy (NCBI): domain Bacteria; kingdom Pseudomonadati; phylum Bacteroidota; class Flavobacteriia; order Flavobacteriales; family Flavobacteriaceae; genus Flavobacterium; species Flavobacterium sp. RSP49. The sequence goes on from NZ_RYDN01000005.1 coordinate 78,560, forward strand.
CAGATCAGCCTGATTTAAGTGTGGAAAAGGCAACCAAATTATACGATGCCAAAATCAAACTAACCAAGGAATTAATGGAAGACAAAAATCATGATTACGGGGAAGCTTGGCGCGAAATGCGTGTAAGTTCACTAACAGATTTAATTTTGCAAAAACTACTTCGTGTCAAACAAATTGAAGACAACAAAGGAAGAACATTAGTTTCTGAAGGAATCGATGCTAATTATCAGGACATGATAAATTATTCGATTTTTGCCTTGATTCTAATGGGTTTTGGAAACAAATAATAAAAAGCAATAACTAAACATGAAATTGCCAAGGTTTTAAAATCACAAACTGTAATCAAGAATGGCGATACCATATTCCATTAAAACATAAATATTATCTTCATATGAAAAATATAATTACTCAATTTTCTAGAATTTTCGTTGGAATCCTATTCATTATCTCCGGATTAATCAAACTGAATGACCCTGTTGGTTTTTCTTATAAATTGGCGGAGTATTTCAGTGAACCTGTATTCAATATGCCCTTTTTTGTTCCGTTTGCACTGGGAATCGCCCTGTTTTTAGTAATTCTTGAAGTGGTTTTGGGGATTATGTTACTCATTGGATACAAGACTAAAGTCACGGTTTGGAGTTTATTGGTTTTGATTGTAATGTTTACCTTCCTAACTTTTTATTCCGCTTATTTCAATGTAGTAAAAGATTGTGGCTGTTTTGGCGATGCGCTAAAACTAACACCATGGCAATCGTTTACAAAGGATATTGTGTTGTTGTTCTTTATTCTGGTATTGTTCTTTAACAAAAAATTAATCCAACCCTTATTTAGAACTACAGTTCAAAACATAATTATTTATGCCAGTATCGTTTTATCAGCCTTTATGGGCGTTATCGTTTTAAACCATTTGCCATTAATAGATTTTAGACCATTCAAGGTAGGAAATAATATTCAACAAGGAATGCAAATCCCTGACGGCGCTGATAAATCAGTGGTAGAAATGGTGTTTATATACAAAGTGAATGGTGTAGACAAAGAATTTACCGAAAAAGACCTAATGTCGATTCCTGAAGGCGCCGTATTTGTAGACCGAAAAGACAAAGTCATCACAGAAGGATATGTTCCTCCTATTCATGACTTCACGATGGAAAAAGACGGATCAGATTTTAAAGATCAGTTCTTGCGAGAACCAAAATTGATGTTGATTGTAGCCTATGATTTAGTGAATGCCGATAAAGCGGGAATGGGCAAAATGGAAAAACTGTATTTAGATGCAAAAACAAAAGGATACAAGGTAATTGGAATGACATCTTCCTTACCGGAAGAGATAGCTGCAGCAAAAAAACAATATGGATTGACATTTGACTTTTATTTTTGTGATGCAATCACATTAAAAACAATTGAAAGAGCCAATCCAAGTATTGTATTGCTCGAGAAAGGAACAATCATACAAAAACTTCATCATAACGACGTCAAAGACTTAAGATTATAAGAATAGGTCGGTTCTGATTTACGGTATTCCAGAACTTTAACCGCTAATTATTTTTCCCTATTAAAAGCATTTATGTTAAAATATTTTCTTGGTAAATTTGGATCTGCACTGCTTACTCTTTTTGGAGTGTTTACAGTGATATTATTTTTGTTTACTGTTTTCCCGGGAATCCTGCACGCATGATGCTGGATCAAAATGAAAATTCAGAACAACTGGCCATTGTAAAAAAGAAATATGATTTTGATAATCCTATTGCTACTCAATACTTGTATTATCTGAATGACCTGTTGCCTATTTCTTTGCACAGTGATACCCAATCCGATTATACTTTTCTGAGCGAGGGAAAATACAATGCGGTACCCCTTTTTGGAATTGGTACAAATGAATTGGTTTTGAAAAACCCTTATTTAAGAGAAAGTTTTCAAAAAAGCGGAAAAAAAGTTTCTCAAATTATTGGACATACATTGCCAAGCACAGCCGTATTAGCCATATTTGCCATAGGTATCGCTATTGTTTTTGGTATTATTTCTGCCTTATACAAAGATACCTGGATCCATCGCCTAATTGCTTTAATCAGTACTTTAGGGATGAGCATCCCTTCCTTTTTTAGTGCAATCCTATTTACCAGGCTCTTTGGATTTGTATTACGAAAACAAACGCAGTTTAATATGCCCGGAAGCCTATAAAAAGTACATAATTTCGTTGAAGGAAGTTATATTCAATGGATTTTGTATATGCATATTTAGATCCCAAAATAAGACTGGGATAATCACTGTATTTTGACAAGAAATAGATTTCCAAAGTAACAACAGGTTTGATGTTGTCTAAATCTCATCAACTATAACGATATTGTTTAAGCATTTTTGAATTCTGCTTTCAAAATATGGTATTCTGCACAACTCAATCCAATAGTTTGTTTAACTTTGTTTAAAAAACAACCATATAATGAAATATATACTACTACTTCTAATGTCTATTGTAGCCTTTTCTTGTGCAAAAGAGGGAAAAACTGAATTTTCTAAAACTGCTTTGTCTGAAACCCTACTAGCCACTGACGGAAGTCAAGTTGCTTTTCAGGATATTTTAAAAAAACACAAAGGCAAAACTATAGTAATTGAAGTTTGGGCCTCTTGGTGTGGGGATTGTGTCAAAGCAATGCCAAAAATCAAAGAATTACAAGCGAACAATCCTGATGTTTCTTATTTATTTATTTCAATGGACAAAACTGCAGATAAATGGAAAGTTGGAATTGAAAAACACGAATTGAAAGGCGATCATTTCATGGCAAATGACCAAATGGGAGGTGTATTTGCAAAAGCCATTGACCTAGATTGGATTCCAAGATATATCATTGTGGACAAAACCGGAAAAATTGCTTTATACCGCGCTATTGAAACTGATTTTGACACGATTAACGAGACTTTAGAAAATTTAAAATAAAGCATTCAAACACCATTTGAGATGCAGTTCTTATCATTTTAAAAACTTCAAAAAAACGAAACCAAAAACTAAATATAACACGACAAAATGAGAAAGAAGATTGTTGCAGGAAACTGGAAAATGCATAAAAATGCAGAGCAAACAGAAGATTTATTAAATGAATTAATAGCAAAAATCCCTACAGATACTGATGTGCAAATAATTGTAGCGCCAACATTTGTAAACCTGGCTTCTGCTGTAGATCATTTAGAATTTACCAATATAGATGTTGCTGCACAAAACGTTCATCAAGCAGAAAGCGGTGCTTTCACGGGTGAAATTTCGGCAGATATGTTAAAAAGTGTAGGTGTAGACATTGTCATTTTAGGACACTCCGAACGCAGAGCCATTTTTCAGGAAACAGATGCTTTAATTGCGAATAAAGTAAATACGGCTTTGGAACATGACATAAGAGTTATTTTTTGTTTTGGTGAAGAATTAAAAGACCGCCAATCAAAAAATCATTTTAATGTAGTTGAAAACCAATTACGAGATGGTTTATTTCATATTGAGGCTAAAGACTGGGACAGTATCGTTTTAGCCTATGAGCCAGTTTGGGCAATAGGAACAGGAGAAACAGCTTCTCCGGAGCAAGCACAGGAAATGCATGAATTTATAAGAGAAACCGTTCGTAAAGCTTTTGGAAGCGATATTGCTGAAAACGTATCTATCCTATATGGAGGAAGCGTGAAACCGGATAATGCTAAAGAAATTTTCTCAAAACCAGATGTAGACGGAGGCCTCATTGGGGGTGCCGCACTAAAAGCTGATGATTTTGTAGCAATTGTAAAGGCTCTCTAAATTTCAATTTTAAACGTCATAAAAAAGCGGTGATTCATTTCATCGCTTTTTTTATATTCCTATTTCAACCTGAAAACGCAGGTACCAATTGTTCTTTGTATTACCGTCAAAATAATGTAGGGTATCAAAAGTCAATTCCGTTTGCAATTTAAAAGTGTGTTCCCAAATATATTTCGTCAAACCAATGGTATACTGTTTTGTGTTTGGTGCTAAAAGCTTAATGTCCTCGCCCACTTTTTGAGTAGAATACCGTCCGATAATCTCATAATTTGATAACAAATTATAACTCAATTGATGATCAAATCCGTTACCAACGTAAGCAAAATTAGATTGTGAAATATCATCCGGATTTATTGTAACTGCATTTCTTGGAGTAATTCTGGACATATAACTTGACATAGCGGCCCATCCGTTGTATTTAATCAAAACATCAAGCATCACTGATTTCATAGTGCGAGCTTCAAATAAATCATTTCCTAATTGACCTTGGGTTCTTTTGGCATGATTATTTTGCTGAAAAGCACCCGAAAGCATTAATTTCGGCTTTTTTTCTCTTACAATATCCCCTTCAAAATAGGTTCCGTCTCTTGAAAATGCCCCAAACGGTAACAACTCTACCTTCCCTGTTAAGGCAACACCTTCATCTGTATTCCCCGTGATATTTCGACCTTCTCCTGTTGAAATAGCTGTTTTGAAATTATAGGAAAATTTATCCCGAAATTCATTCATATTGTGAACTTGAAAACCAAAATCCCTGTCAATTGTAAATCTGGCATTGTTAATCGATCGGTCCGTTAACTGTAATCCGCCTGAAGAATTCACACGTTGGCGATTTCCTGGTAATTTTGTTTGTCCAAAACTGATATTCCAGTGTCGATTAGGTCTGTAAAAAACAACTGCATCTCTGATAATATTTATGTTCTCACCTTCTCTAATTTCACCAACATCGCCCGGAGCAAATGACAATTGAACTGCATATAAAAATTTTGGATTTCCCACATATCCGTCAAATCGCAAACGTAATCTTCGGATTTGTCCGTCATATCCCCTTTTTTCATCTTCATTTTCAATATAAGTCACCCTATTTTGCATTCGGAACCGAATATTCAATTGGTATAAACTATCCGGAGAAGTGATTCCAATTCCTTTACCAAAACTATAGTACGGAAGCGCCGATAATCTTAAGTCATTATCTTGTTTGCTTTGCTTGATATTCACCTGCGCATTGCTGGAAATGCAACTTACAAAGATCCAAAATAAAATTATTTTTTTCATGGTGTACTACTGTGTTTTGGGTACAAATGTAAAATAAAATTTGATTTACAAATACTCTTTAATATGCGATTGTTACCTTTGCAAAAAAAACAAGCATGTCAAATATTTATATAGCGTACCATTTTACTATTGAACCTAAAGAATTGGGGTCTGAAATCTTAATCGCGGAATTGGGAGAAAGAGCTTTTGAGAGTTTTACAGAAACTGAAACCGGGATTTCAGCTTTTGTGCAAAAGGATTTATGGAATGAAACCATCTTAGCGGATATCCATATTTTACAATCCGAAGAATTTACGATTGATTATACATTTGAAGAAATCGAACAAGTCAACTGGAATGAGGAATGGGAAAAGAATTTTGAAGCCATTGATGTCGACGGAAACTGTCATGTACGAGCACCATTTCATCCAAAAACAGATGCCGAATTTGATATTATAATTGAACCAAAAATGAGTTTTGGAACAGGGCACCATGAGACCACTCACATGATGATTCAACATTTATTAGAAATAGATGTAACCGGGATGAAAACACTCGATATGGGATGTGGAACAGCAATATTAGCAATTCTTGCCGAAAAGAAAGGAGCGCAACCAATTGATGCTATTGATATTGACAATTGGTGTTACTTGAATTCTATAGAAAATGCAGCACGTAATAACTGCAAACACATTACTGTTTATGAAGGGGAAGCCACTTTATTAGAAGGTAAAAAATACGATTTGATTATAGCTAACATCAATAGGAATATTTTGTTGAACGATATGCAGAGTTACATAGACAGTTTAAATCCTGATGGAACGTTACTTTTAAGTGGTTTCTATCAGGAAGATATACCATTTATAGATGCCTCTTGTACCGAAAAAGGACTAACTTATGTTAAAAAATTTGAAAGAAACAATTGGGTATCTTTAAAATATGTAAATTAGTAGCATTATTTTTTTATTAATTACGAAAGTACAAAAACCTACAAAATGAGTACTAAAGAAAAAGTAAGAGAAAGAGTCCTAGTCAAAGAAGCAACCCGGCTGGACAACGAAATCATCGTTTACAATGATGATGTAAATACATTTGACCATGTTATTGACACCTTAATTCGCGTATGCAATCACACACCGGAACAAGCTGAACAATGTTCGTTAATTGTACATTATAACGGAAAATGTACTGTAAAAACAGGGCCTTACGACAAATTAAAACCACAATGCACACAATTATTAGAAGCAGGATTAAATGCAGAAATAATTTAAGAATAATAAAAAGTCCCTTTAATAAATAAATTACTGTGAATAATTCAAAAACATTCTCTTTTATTCTATATTTGAATAAAAAAAAGTGTTCTTATGGAAGAATATGGTAAAATTTTAGTTTTTGTAATGCCCATTTTTTTGATATTAATTAGCATCGAAAAAATTTATGGGCATTACAAAGGGGAAGATACCGCACCTAACATGGATGCTGTATCCAGCGTCAGTTCTGGAATGGTGAACTCTCTAAAAGATGTTTTAGGACTCAGTGTCACACTGGTTTCGTACGATTGGATTGTATCTAAAATAGCTTTATTAAATCTTGAAGCTACCTTTTTAACCTATTTTATTGGATTTATAGCTATTGATTTTTATGGCTATTGGAGTCATCGTTTGTCGCATCAAATTAACTTTTTATGGAACAAACATGCGATACATCACAGCAGTGAAGAATTCAATTTGGCCTGTGCCCTACGCCAGCCCGTTTCCAGTTTTGTCAATCTGTTTACGTTTTTGCTAATTCCAGCCGCACTTTTAGGAGTTCCCTCCAAAGTGATTGCGATTACCTTACCGATTCATTTATTCCTTCAATTTTGGTACCATACAAAGCACATTAAGAAAATTGGTTTTCTAGAAAAAATACTGGTTTCACCATCCCATCATAGGGTGCATCATGCCATCAATCCAGAATACATGGACAAGAACCATTCGCAAATATTCATCATTTGGGATAAATTGTTTGGTACTTTTCAAGCGGAATTAGAAAGCGTTCCACCTGTTTTTGGAATCACAAGACCAGCCAGAACCTGGAATCCGATCCGGATAAATTTTCAGCATTTATGGCTATTGATTACAGATGCTTGGCGCGCTGACAACTGGAAAGATAAGTTCACCATTTGGTTTAAACCAACAGGCTGGCGTCCAGAAAATTTTGAAGAAAAATATCCCGTTGTCAAAATTACTAATGTTTATGATTTTGAAAAATACGATGTTAAACACACCAAAAAGCTAATGCATTGGTCCTTATTTCAAGCAATAATAACGTTGTTACTTATCAGTTATATGTATAATTCTATTGCGGTGATAGGGCTGCCAAATGTGTTTATTTACGGCTTATTCATCTTCCTGACCGTTTACAGTTACACGGAATTAATGGATACCCGCAAAATTTCCATCTTCTGGGAAAGTATCCGTTTTGTTTTTGGAATTGGACTAATCATCTATTTTGGAGATTGGTTTGGAATGAATCAACTTTTTCCTTTTGCGAGTTATATTATTGGTGGTTATCTCCTTTTATCCTTGGCTGTAACTGTATATTTTGTCAGCACTAATTTTGAAAAAGATGCCATGATTACCGTTCAATCTTAAAAAAAATATGAAACACAACATTAAAGTAAAGAGTTTTATTGGGTTTAGTCTTTTTTATCTATTGCTAATTCTTTTTGGTTGGGAAACTATAGCTTGGTTTTTGAAACCATTTTTATTGCCGTTTTTAATTCTGACAGTTTATTTACACGAAAGATTTAGTACTAAAAAAGTTCTTATAACTGCTTTGACTTTGTCGTGGATAGGGGACATTATTTTGATGTTTGCTGACAAAGGAGAGTTGTATTTTATTGCAGGGCTGATTGCCTTTCTACTTTCGCACATTTCGTATATCATACTATTTAACAAACAATTGAAAATTTATTTAAAGAATAGTAAAATTATTTTCTGGGTAGGAGTTACAGTAATCGTAGTTTATTTAATCGTAATGATGTTGCTTTTATTGCCAAGTTTAGGGGACTTAAAAATTCCTGTTCTATTATATGCCCTTACTATTTCAATTATGTTGTTATTTGCGCTCAAGGGTTTTTTAAACTGGCAAAAACCTGCCAACAGCTATATATTAATTGGCGCTACTATTTTTGTAGCTTCAGATAGTGTTTTGGCTTTTGATAAATTCTATGCACCATTGCAATACAGCTCCTTTCTGATTATGGCAACCTATTTACTTGCACAATATCTGATTGTTGTCGGTATTTTGAAATTAAACAAAAAAAAATAGCATTCCCACAAGAGAATGCTATTTTGACGTCAAGTGTTTTTCGATTAATGAGGCAATTTATTTTTCAATAATCCATATAAATAAGTTCCCAAAAGAGCTCCGAAAAGCACTATCAAAATGGTCCAAAAACCAGCCCCAAGCAAGATGAATATTGGACCCGGACAAGAACCTACTAATGCCCAACCCAATCCAAAAAACAATCCACCGATCCAGTATCTGGCAGAGCCTTTTTCTTTATCCGGAATTTCTATAGATTCTCCCTTGATGTCTTTTATATTGTTTCGTTTAATGATTTGAATGCCAATAATTCCCGTCAAGATAGCCACCGAAATAATTCCGTACATGTGAAACGACTGAAATTGAAACATTTCATAAATGCGATACCAAGAAACGGCTTCTGATTTAGTCAAAACAATTCCGAAAACAAATCCAACCAATAAATATTTTAGTATATTTTTCATGCTTTTTATTTTATATTAAGAGTCAATGATTGCTTATCTACTTTACAATTAATGGCAATAAAAAATGCGCCATTATCAATCCACCAATAAAAAATCCAATTACGGCTTTCAACGAAGGAATTTGTAAATTACTCAAGCCTGAAATAGCATGTCCTGAAGTACAACCTCCTGCATAACGAGAACCAAAACCTACCAAAACACCACCAATAAGCAGTATAAAAATATGCTTTGGGGATTCTAAAATGGAGATTCCAAAAAGCGCATCCGGCATTAATTTTCCGTTTGGGGCATCGATACCAAGTTGTGCTAATTGTTCAATAGTTTTGGGATTAATAGTTACATTTGAAGCATCACTCATAAAATGAACGGCAACAAAACCACCTAACATTGCACCAAGAACAACCACTAAATTCCAGCGTTGTGCTTTCCAGTCAAAATCAAAAAAAGAAACTCGTTTTCCTAAACCAGCCATCGAACAAAGCGAACGCAAATTAGAAGACATTCCAAAAGACTTTCCGAAATAAATAAGTGCCAGCATAATCAAGCCGATCAAAAAACCGGAAACAGACCAAGACCATGTTTTAAAAATAATATCCATATTGTTTTTTTGTACAAAGATAAGAAGCATTTAGCTTGATCTATGTGAGAAATGTTACATTCGATAAAAGAGGCTCTATATTTATTATTGGAACTAGCACTAAGGTCTAAAGTTCTGTTTATATTTGTGTCGAAGTACTTCCTTGCAATTAAAAGTGCCGTTTAAATTTTGACATTATAAATCTACCTTAAATATGAAAAAATCGATCCTTTTTATTGCTTTGCTAATAGGTACTACTTCTTGTATAAGTACACAATCTACTTTGAAAAACACAGACGATAATGCTCCCGATTTATTGCTGTCACAAGACTACACTTTTGTGATTACTCAGTACAGTACAAACAAAAAATATGGATATGATAAGGATTATCCCATCAATATATTCTTTAATAATACTAAAAACGAAACGATCAACCAAGAACGGTTTTTGAACGCATTAGCGGGACCAAATGGTGAAAACATCACGTTTATCAAACGAGAAAGCTGCTGTCCGTTTCCAACGAAAAGAAGTGAAATGGGTGCTGGATTTCTGGATGTTTATGAATTAAAATGGAACGGTCAGAAAGAACCGCTACTACTCTACCTGAACATCTATGAAAAAGGAATATTGATGGTTCCGGTGGGACTTACATTGAAAAAAAAATAGTTTTTAAAATCCCAAAAGTCCTTATAAACCAAATTCCTAGCCCTGATGGCAGTGAAAATCCTCCCGTTTTTCAGGGAGATTGCAACATACAGCAGGAAATAGCTCCTAAAAAAAGTTAATGCCCGAAATTAATTGGGAAACGTAAATTGGAAATCGTAAATCATAACTACCTTTGCACCTTTAAAAATTCATACTATGAACTTACAACATATTCCACAAATCAAATATACTGATAGTGGCAATTTCTTTTTGTTAGCTGGGCCTTGCGCCATCGAGGGGGAAGAAATGGCGATGCGAATTGCCGAAAAACTAGTTGGTATTACTGATAATTTACAAATTCCTTTCGTTTTCAAAGGTTCCTTCAAGAAAGCAAACCGCTCTAGAATTGACAGTTTTTCAGGAATCGGTGACGAGAAAGCATTGAAAATCCTCAGAAAAGTTTCGGAAACATTTAAAGTTCCTACCGTTACGGATATTCATACAAATGAAGATGCGGATATGGCTTCTCAATATGTTGATGTATTGCAAATTCCAGCTTTTTTAGTACGTCAAACGGATTTAGTAATGGCTGCTGCCAATACCGGAAAAGTAGTCAACTTGAAAAAAGGACAATTCATGAGTCCGGAAAGCATGAAACATGCAGTTCAAAAAGTATTGGATTGTCACAATGAAAAAGTGATGATTACCGATAGAGGTACGATGTTTGGCTACCAGGACATGATTGTTGATTTTAGAGGAATTCCTACAATGCAACAATATGCTACAACCGTTCTTGATGTGACGCACTCACTACAACAACCCAACCAAACAGCTGGCGTAACTGGTGGAAGACCTGATATGATTGAAACTATAGCCAAAGCTGGTATTGCTGTAGGCGTAGACGGAATCTTTATAGAAACCCATTTTGATCCTGCTAATGCAAAAAGCGATGGTGCTAATATGTTGCATTTGGATTATTTTGAATCCTTAATGACCAAGTTAGTTGCCATCAGAAAAACAATACACACATTTTAAATTTAGGCCTCAAATACATTGAAATATCTTTTATATTACGCATTTCTTATTATTTTATTTACCAATAGTACAATTGCACAGGAAATTACAGAAATTCACACTAAATATACAACTCATAACAAAGGAAAGTTTTTCATCTCATGGGGAGGAAACAGGGAGACTTACTCCATGTCGGACATAACCTTTCGAGGTAAAGATTACAATTTTACCTTAGAAAATGTCCAAGCGCAGGACAAGCCAAAAGGATGGCATGTAGATTATATCAATCCGGCAAAAATGACTATTCCTCAAACTAATTTTAGAATGGGGTATTTCATAAGTGACCACTTTAGCGTTGCTGTAGGTGTAGATCACATGAAATATGTAATGCTACAAGACAAGGCGGTAACGATCAATGGGTATTATCCCAATCCGGGATCTTATGATGAGCTATTAGCCAATAATCAAGTTCTATTGACTGAAGAATTTCTAAAATACGAACATACCGATGGTTTAAATTATGTGAATACTGAGTTTTCTCGACATGATGATATCTCATCCTTGTTCAAAATTAATAATACAGACAAAATTCAAGTTAATCTAACTGAGGGAGTTGGTTTTGGTCTTTTATATCCGAAAACTAACACCACTTTATTGGGGAAAGATCGTCATGATGATTTTCATGTTTCAGGTTTTGGAACTTCCTTGAAAGCAGGTTTGAATGTTACTTTTTTTAAACACTTTTATATCCAAGGAGAACTCAAAGGGGGGTACATCAATATGCAAGATATACGAACTACACAAAGTACGGAAGATAGCGCTTCACAGGATTTTTTCTTTTTTCAGAGAATTATTGCCGTGGGAGGAATTTTTAGAATTTAATTCATTCTTAATCAAAAATTATAAAAGCTGTCATTTATGACGGCTCTGATAATGAATTTATATTTAAAATTACCAAAATCTACAGAATCAATAACAGTAGAATTGTTTTAATTTTTTTCTTTTTTTTAATTATAATTAGCTAAATTTAGCGATTAGACTTATTTATTTATAGTCGGATTTCTTTAGCCCTAAATAATTTTTTAAAATTATAAATGACCGAAAATAACGCCTCAATTTCTTCTTTAAAAACGGACTATCACTTTGATAATTTCTTTAACATCTCAGCAGATTTTATATGTATTGCTGGATTTGATGGCTATTTCAAAAGAATAAACCCCGCTGTTTCAAAATTATTAGGGTTTTCAGAAGAGGAATTGTATGCTAGACCCATCAGCAGTTTTGTGTATGCATCTGACCTTAAAATTACTATTGAAACCAGAGAACAAGTATATAAAAACAAGCCTCTTTTAAATTTTGAAAATCGGTATTTAACTAAGACGGGGGAAATTGTATGGTTATCCTGGACATCGATGCCTGTCGAGTCCGAAAAATTAGTGTATGCGATTGCAAAAAACATCACCCATAAAAAAAGAATCGAAGAAGAACGCAATTTACTTCTTGCCAATCTTACCCAAATTAATAAGGAACTTACTGTTTTTTCACACAAAACATCTCATGATTTAAAGTCTCCCATTAACAATATCCTTTCGGTCATCAGTTTGATCGACAGTACTAAAATCAATGATCCAGAAACGTTGGAGTTAGTAGAAATTCTTAAATTGTCTAGTAAAAATTTAAAACAAACCTTAAACGATTCGATTAATGAATTAATTGATAACGATAACATCAACACTCAAATAGAAGAAATAAACCTAAATGAAGCATTGAAAGAAGTCCTGATTTCGATAAATTCTTTAATCCAAGATTCAAAAGCAGAAATTAATGTCGACTTTTCAGCTTTTGAAAATGTAACTTTTAACAAAGCGTACATCAAAAGTATTTTTCTGAATTTATTGACCAATTCTATTAAATATGCAAAACCGGAGGCTAATCCAGTTATTTTCATTCAATCTAAAAAAGTAAATGGAATCAATCAATTAATTTTTTCTGATAATGGGCTAGGTTTTGATCTAGACAAAGTAAAAGACAGGATTTTTGGATTGTATGAAAAATTTCACAGCAACAACGACAGTAACGGCATAGGACTCTATTTAGTTTATAATCACATTACGAGCTTAGGTGGCCGAATTGCTGTTGAAAGTAAAATAAATGAAGGTACTACATTTACTATTTGTTTCAAATATTGAATGTAGTACCTTCTAAGATTTTGGTTTTTTAATTGACAATCCCTTGCTGATCCACCAAATAAAGTAAGGAAGCCATAGCCGCTGCACCTAGTTCCAACTCTCTTTTATTGACAGCATCAAATGTGTCATTAGCGGCATGATGGTAATCAAAATAACGTTGCGAATCCGGTTGCAATCCCACCTTTACGATATGATTGGATTTTAAAGGACCAATATCAACTCCAGAATGTCCTTTTACAAATTTGTGGATTAGGTATGGTTCAAATAACGTTTCCCAACTACTGATTTTGTTGAAATTAGCTTCATCAGCATCAATTGAAAATCCTCTTGGGGAAAATCCTCCCGAATCACTTTCTAAAGCAAAAATATGGTTTTCATTGTTTTTATTGGATTGTACTTCATATTCTTTGCCGCCTCGAACTCCGTTTTCTTCGTTCATAAACAATACCACACGCAACGTGTTTTTAGGTTTATACCCAATGTTTTTGAAGATGTTTAATACTTCCATACTTTGCACACATCCAGCACCATCATCATGAGATCCGTCTCCTAAATCCCAGGAATCAAGATGCCCCCCAACAACCATTATTCTTTCAGGATGTTCAGAACCCGTTATTTCACCAACCACATTGTAGGATAAAACATCATCAAATGTTTCACAAGATTGTTTGAAATAGAATAGCGAATTTGGATTTTGTTTTAAACTTTTGCTCAACAGTTCGGCTCCATTTGTACTAATGGCAGCAGCTGGAATTCGTTGTTCTTTGGAAATTTCTCCATAATTAGTTGCACCGGTATGCGGTAAATCATCCAATCGCAAATTCATGGATCTTACAATTACAGCTAAAGCACCAAGTTTTCCAGCTTCTCTGGCTCCTGATGATCTTTGGTCAACACAACTCCCATAGGCTTTGAAAGTTTCGATAAATTCAGGATTCATCGCTCTGTTGAAGAAAATGATTTTCCCTTTTACTTTTGCTTCCCCTAATGCGGTTAATTCTTCCAGGCTGTTTACTTCAATTATAGTTGCTTGTACTCCTTTTTTTGGAGTGGCCACTGAACCTCCCAGCGCGCAAATGGGGAAATTAATTTTTTGTTTCCCTACTTGTAAATATGCGATTTCTTTTTCGCCACGAACCCATTTTGGCACCATTACTTCCTGGAGATAGACTTTATCTAAACCCAGGGTTTCTAATTGTGCTTTGGTATACAAAACTGCTTTTTCAGCTCCTAAAGAACCTGATAATCGGGATCCAATGGTATTGGATAAATGGTCCAGCCAAGGATAACATTTGGCATTGGTTAAGGATAATTTGTAAATTTCTTTTAACATTTGTTCCTCCTTAGCTTGCGCAAAAGCAGTAATTCCACCAAAGAAAAGTGCGGCTAAAACAATTGATTTTTTCATAATAAATTTGGGCTTTTTTGAGTATTCTGCTTTATATTTTGGTTTTGGTTTTGGTTGCCGTCGCAATTTCGTAATTCTTATCGAGTATTTGAGCTAAGATTCAAAAAAAACCTGCAAGTTATGCGTTCTTGCAGGTTTTGAGTATTACTGGATTGGTTCGAAACTGATTGCCGTTCCTCCTCCTGGAGCTAAATTCAATTTGATTTTTGATTTGCTGGTCACTACTATCGTTCTTATTTTATAAGCAATTGGATTGTTTTTCCAATCGGCATCTTTAGCATCTTCATAAATGATGGCTTTGTATTTCATTCCTTTGGTCAGGAAATCTAATTTAATTTCTGCTTTTCTGGCATTCTCATCTGTAATAGCTCCCAAAAACCAGGTTTCCTTTCCTTTTGTTTTTCTGGCTACTGTAACATAATCGCCTGGTTCCGCTTCTAAATATTTGCTTTCATCCCAATCTGTTTCTACATCTTTGATAAACTGAAAAGCATCCGGGTATTTCTCATAATTTTCTAATAAATCGGCCGCCATTTGCAACGGAGAATACATTGTTACATACAAAGCTAGTTGCTTTGCTAAAGTCGTATGAACCTGCTCCGTTTTATTTTTATCATAATAACTCATTTTAATTTCAAATATACCCGGTGTATAATCCATAGGTCCTCCCAGTTGTCTGGTAAAAGGCAAAATAGTTTCATGCATAGGTGGATTCCCAACACTCCAAGCATTGAATTCATTCCCTCGAGCCGCTTCGGCAGCGATATAATTAGGATATGTTCGTCCGTAACCGGTGGGTCTTGATGATTCGTGGGAGTTGATCATAATCTTGTAATCCGCGGCACGTCTAACAACAAAATTGAAATGATTCACCATAGATTGCCCGTCATGAAATTCACCACGCGGAATAATTTTACCCACATAACCGGTTTTTACCGCTGGATATTCGTGTTTTTTCATCAAATCAAAAGCGCGATCCAAGTGTCTTTCATAATTACTGACAGAACCCGATGTTTCATGATGCATGATCATCTGTACATTTTTTGCTTTGGCATAAGCCGAAATTGCAGCAATATCAAAATCCGGATACGGAGTGGTAAAATCAAAAACTTCCTCTTTCCAGTTTCCGTTCCAATCTTCCCAACCTACATTCCAACCTTCAACAAGTACCCCTCCGAAACCATTTTTTGCGGCAAAATCAATGTATCTTTTCGTGTTTTCCGTGGTAGCACCATGTTTTCCTGAAGCTTTTGGGGCATCTGCAAAATTAGTGGCATTTTGAGAACCGGCATAATCCCAAGTTGAATTCCCAACATGCATTTCCCACCAAATTCCAACATATTTCATAGGTTTGATCCAAGACGTATCGTCTAATTTTGACGGTTCATTGAGGTTCAAAATCATTTTAGAAGCCACAATATCTCTGGCATCATCGCTAATCATGATTGTTCTCCAAGGCGATACGCAAGGCGTTTGTAAATAGGCTTTATCGCCAATAGCATTAGGAACTAATTCGGCTTTCAATTTGTAATTTGTCACATCAGCATTAAGGTGCATGACCGGATAATTGACAACCGCAGCTTCAAAAATATTGAGATACAAACCTGATGGTGCTTTCATCATCAAAGGTGTTTGAACCATATATTTTCCCGGAATAGATTTTACTCCAATTCCATTATTCATATTGATTTTGCTGTTATCAATTTCAGAAAACTTAGTTTCATTGTATTCGTATTCATTGCTGTCAAAATCTCCTGGAATCCAGAATACTTTATTATTTTCGGTCAAATTGAATTGCGTAACCTCATCCGAAATGATGAAATAATTCAACTCCGCTTGTCTTGGAAAATCGTATCTGAAAGCTACACCTTCATCAAAAACTCTAAAAATGATGTTCATTTTTACTTTAGATTCTTTATTTATTAAAGAAACATTAAGCTCATTATACTGATTTTGAATACTAGTTTGTTCCCCTAAAACGGGTTTCCAAGATTCGCTGAAACTTGAAGTTTTTGAAGTCAGAATTTCAAAATTAGTGTCGAGATCCGGTTTTTCCTTTAATTTTATGCCTAAAAGACTTTCTAAAACAACTGTCTTTTTTTTGTAATTTACAGAATATGCTGGTTGGCCATTTCCCACTAATTTAAAATTTAGAGCTAGAGTACCTGATGGAGACTGAACGGTTTGGGCATGTCCAAAACTGAACATAAAGAGTAGAAAAAGAGAAAAGAAATATTTCATTTTGAATGATTTTTTGAATTGATAAAAGTAAATAAAATAGTCGTGTATCACAGTCTCACATGTAACAAATACCATTATTTTGTTTAAAAAAACCCTTCAGTACAAATACTGAAGGGCCGATCATAAATAAATAAACCAAATCTATTTAATCAACTCAAAACTAACTTTCCGGTCCGTGTTCGAATCTGTTCCTACAAAAACTTGAAAAGTTCCCGGTTCTGCAATAAACTTCAAATCCGAATTATAAAATTTCAATTCTTCTAGTGAAATTTCGAAAGTAACTGTCTGTTTTTCTCCTTTTTTAATTGCTATTTTCTGGAATCCTTTTAACTCTTTGACTGGTCTTGTAACCGTACCCACTAAATCCCTAATATATAATTGAACGACTTCCTTACCATCAAAATTTCCGGTATTGGTGACATCAACAGTCACACTTAATTTCTCGATGAAACTCATTTTATCTGCTGATATTCTCAAATTCGAGTACTCAAAAGTGGTGTAACTCAATCCAAATCCAAAAGGATATAAAGGTTCATTTCTTTCGTCGATATAATTCGATCTGAATTTTTCGAACTTCCCTTCTTTGTTCCCTAAAGGTCTTCCTGTATTTTTTTGGTTGTAATAAATAGGTATCTGCCCTACACTTCTAGGGAAAGTAGCAGTCAATTTTCCCGAAGGATTTTCATCGCCAAACAAAACATCAGCAATTGAACTGCCTGCTTCACTACCGGCAAACCAAGTATTCAAAATAGCAGGAACGGTTTCGTTTTCCTGAACCAAAACCAATGGACGGCCAGTAAATAAAACCAAAACCACCGGTTTTCCCGTTTTCAATAAGGCTTGCAATAAGTCTTTTTGCGCTTGTGGAATTTCTAAGTTCGTTCTGCTGCTGCTTTCTCCGGACATTTCTGCTGATTCTCCAAGTGCGGCAACAATTACATCCGATTGATTCGCAATTTTCAAGGCTTCCTCCAATAATTCTTCGGGAGTTCTGTCATCGCGATGTAAGGTTTTGCCAAACATAGTTGCTTTTTCCTCGAAAGCGGCATCATAATCCAGATTACTTCCTTTGGCGTAAAGCACTTTGGTCGAATTCCCAACCACTTCTTTGATTCCTGCCAAAAGTGAAATGGATTTATCCTGATTTGTGGCTACACTCCAGGTTCCTGCCATATTTTCTTTGGCATCAGCCAAGGGTCCGATTAAGGCAATCGTCCCAGACTTTTTCAAAGGAAGCAACTGATTTTGATTCTTTAATAAAACTAAAGACTGAGAAGCCGTTTTTCGAGCTTCCGCTCTGTTGCTGGCGGTGAATATTTCTGTTTTAGCTCTTTTAGCATCTGTGTAGCGATACGGATCATGGAACAAGCCCAAATCATATTTGGCATTCAAAATAAGACGAACGGCATTATCGATTTGTTCGATGCTAACTTTTCCTTCCTCCACTGATTTCTTTAAAGTCGTCAGAAAACCTTCGCCCACCATATCCATTTCAATACCAGCATTTAATGCCAAGGCTGAAACCGTTTGTAAATCTCCCATTCCGTGCTCAATCATTTCAGGAATTCCTGTAAAATCAGTAACCACAAAACCGTCAAATCCCCATTGCTTGCGCAACACATCCGTCATTAACCATTTATTTCCGGTTGCGGGAATTCCATCTACTTCATTAAAAGAAGCCATAACCGAACCAACTCCCGCATCAACAGCGGCTTTGTAAGGTGGAAAATAATCATTGTACATCCTGATTCGACTCATGTCAACCGTATTGTAATCACGTCCTGCTTCGGGCGCGCCGTATAAAGCAAAATGTTTGACACAAGCCAAAATGGTATTATTAAGGGACAAATCATCTCCCTGATACCCTTTGACCATTGCTTTTGCAATTTGGCTTCCCAAAAACGGATCTTCACCCGAACCCTCGGAAACTCTTCCCCAGCGAGGATCTCGGGAAATATCAACCATAGGAGAAAAAGTCCAGTTGATTCCATCAGCACTGGCTTCTTGTGCTGCAATTTGAGCACTTCGTTCTATCAGTTTCATATCCCATGTACAAGACAATCCAAGTGGAATAGGAAAGGTCGTTTCATACCCGTGAATTACGTCCATCCCAAAAAGCAACGGAATTTTTAATCGGCTTTTTTCGACCGCGATCTTTTGAACTTCATATATTTTTTGAACTGATTTGATGTTGAATAAACCACCCACTTTACCTTCTTCGATATTCTTTGCGACATTGGAACTGTTAGCCTGACCCGTGGTAATATCTCCCGAAGTAGGTAAATTTAATTGCCCTATTTTTTCTTCCAAAGTCATTTTAGAAAGTAACACTGAAACGAATTCTGTTTTCGGTTTAATTTTAACGTTCTTTTTAGTTGTCTTTTTTTGGCTGTAGCCAAAAAGAGAAATTCCAAAAATTAATATAATAAGTTTAATTTTCATTTTGCTTGTTTTTTGTTTGTTGGAACATCCAATCATAAATTTCTTGGTTGTCATACACACGCGGCCAACTGTCGTGGTTTGCATTATCAAAAATGGTTAAATCCACATTGAAGTTCTTTGGAATGTGCAAAACGTAATTTAGTTCGTGATTTTTAACGACTTCCGTTTTAATTTTCCCGTTGCTCTCAGTTTGAGAAAAAGAATTCCATTACATTAAAAAGGCGAGTATTAAAATTAGACCTTTCATCATTCTTTAAAAATTATATTTTGTAGAATTAAAACCCAATTTTGTCAAACCTGGTTTAATTTCCGGAGCGTTCATAAATAATTTCCATAATAAACCGGAACGGTGATTTTCAATCATAGGTGCAATTGTACCTTGATCAATAGCTAAATATCGTGGTGTTACCCAGTTATAATGCGGTGAAAAGGCATCATAAGGCCCTGCAATTCCAATATATTCTGTTCTTTTTTCATCATATAAATAATGAAGAAACTTCATGGACTCTACTGGTGTAAAAGGAAATGAAGACAGTGCAGCCGTAGGCGTAATTACCCCCAAATCATTGTTAGGCTGGTGTGCTGAATATCCTGTAGAACCATCAGTGTTACGGGAATAACTAGCCGTTAATCCCCAACATTTATCTGAATATCCTTTCCATTGGCGTGGATTAGCAATGCAATATTGATTGATGATTTTAGAATGATTTTGGGTCAATGCCCAATAATCGGCATATTGATCTTTCAATGTAGTGGGATCTAATCCTAAATAAGAATATTGCGCCCAGAACAAAGGCCCTACATTTCCTGAAGCTCCATTATAATTGAAAATCACAGGAATTCCATATTGTGATCCTCCATTTGTAATGGCTCCATTTCTGGCCCAAGCCTGATGATAGGCCTGTGCCGAAATAGGATGCGTAGGCGAAGCGGCACCCAAAACATAGGTAATCAAACATTCGTTGTATCCTTCTAATTTAAAATTCATTTCCCAACCGTATTGCGGAGACCAATGCCAGTAAAGGGCGTTTTCTCCTTTGGTATACCAATCCCACTCTACTCCTTTCCAAAGTGCATCGGCTTTTGCAGCTAATTCTTTTTCTGAGGCAGAACCATTTTTAAAATATTCTCTGATGCTTAATAATCCTTGGCACAGGAACGATGTCTCTACTAAATCACCTCCATTATCTTTTATTCCAAAGGGAATTACTTTTCCGGTTGAACCATCCATCCAATGGGGCCAAGCACCGTGAAACCGTTCTGCTTTTTCGAGAAAATTCATGGCAGTTGTAAGACGTGAAACTGCTTCTGACCGATTTACAAAACCGCGTTCAATACCTACTATTATTGACATCAACCCAAAACCGGAACCTCCCGTGGTGACAATATTAGCTTCAAAACCAGGATCATTGGTATAATACCGTTCTCTTGCCAGTTTAGAATTAGGTTCTGCATACTCCCAAAAATACTTGATGGCATCTTTTTGAACCTGATCCAGAACCTCAATATCCGTCAAAGGAACTGTTGGAGTAACAGGATTTGTTGGCAATGGAGTTCCAGTACCTCCGTTACTCTCCGGAGTTGAGGAAGAACAAGAAATAAAAAAACTAATACAAAATAGTATACTCAGAGAAATCTT
Source organism: Flavobacterium sp. RSP49 (assembly GCF_003968735.1). Taxonomy (NCBI): domain Bacteria; kingdom Pseudomonadati; phylum Bacteroidota; class Flavobacteriia; order Flavobacteriales; family Flavobacteriaceae; genus Flavobacterium; species Flavobacterium sp. RSP49. Next base: position 99,518 of record NZ_RYDN01000005.1, read on the forward strand.
CATTTTAATAAAAATAATAGGATTAATAGTTTTAAGATAAACTCCTAGTTTAAGAAATCTAGGGGTTTCCAATCTTTTATCTGTTGTCTTTTTCTAATTTATATAAAGCAACAACTTCATTGTCAGAAAGAGCTGCGTTATAAATTCTAAACTCATCCATCATACCTGTATAATTCAACATCCAACCATCCGGAGCGTTCCATGGAGCACCTAAATGTTGCTGGAATCCACCAATAATGAACTTTGAAACATTCGAATTAGCTAAGGTTCCATATCCAAGCCCCCCAGTAAGAGGATCACTTGCATATCGCTTAGATAGTGATGCAGGCAAAACAAGCTTTTTTCCGTCAATATACATGCTGTAAGTAGAACTGGCCCCATTGTATGTCCATACCAAATGTTTCCAGGTCCCATACATATTCTTCAAAAGATTATCTCCTGAATGTTCCATAAACTGGCCTGACCATGCAATGCTTGGAGTCACATCTTTTTGAATATGATTTTTTAATAACATAGTTGCAGCAGGGCCTGTTCCTTCAACTAAAGTAAAAATGTTTCCCCAGAAATCTGATGTTTTTGGTAATGTATATAAAGATTGCGCTCCTCCTGTGTGTGGATTTGTATTAATCCACATAGAAACACTAATACTTTTTACATCAACTAAAACGCTTGGTACTGTGCTGTAGGCTATAAAAGAACTTGCAGATCCTTTGTAAGCCAAACCTTTGATTCCGTTTCCATAAGTCACATTTGTTCCAACTCCACCAGTTATTCCATTTTTTGAATCTGAAATAGTATTCTCAAAGCTGAATTTAGTTATTAAATTACCTGCAGCGATTTCATCTGAGCTTTCGTAACCTCCAATTGCTTCATAAGCAATTGGACTGTTTACGGTGTCGATACTGTCTTCATTGCAGCTCACAAAAAATGAGGAAACCAGAACAGAGGCGAACAAGAAAATATATTTATTTTTTTTCATTTTTACTGTTTTAAGAATTAATATCCAGGATTTTGAGTTGACAATCCAGACGCTTCGCTAATAAAGTTTTGTGGTAAAGGAAACACTTCATGTTTTCCTGCTACAAATGTTTTGCCATGAACAGCAAAAGCAGCTACAGCGCGAGCAGATCCTGTTCGAACTAAATCAAAAAATCTGTCGTGTTCAAAAGCCATTTCGACTCTTCTTTCTTTCCAAATTGCAATTTTTATATCCGCTTGTGAGGAGAATGTTGTATTGGCTAATCCGGCTCTAGTTCTTATTTGGTTCAATAAAACAATTGCTTCAGAAGTTTGATTTAATTCGTTCAGCGCTTCTGCTTTCATTAAGATCACTTCAGCATAACGCAAATACTTGATATTGGTATCTGAATTATCCTGACCAGAATAAGCGGAAGAATAGGCTTTGTAATTATACATTGGATTATCAGCATCGGCGGGAACTTTTCTTCCATCGTATAAAGTTGCGCCTCTAAACATAATTGTTGCATTTTTTCTGACATCATTCGCTTCATAAGCATTTAATAAACTTTGAGAAGGCGTATTGAAACCCCAACCCCAACCTTCGGTACCACGAGCACCTTGAGTTTGCGAATATTGTTTGATTCCTTGAGCAGGAAGAGATCCTCCTACACCTTGAATTTCAAATATAGATTCGGCATCATTTTCTCCAGCTAATCTAAACATAGATGCATAATCCGAAACAAGAGAATATCCGGTAACTAAATTGCAATTGTCAATCACTTTTTGCCAATTTTTTTGGTACAAATTTACTTTGGCTAACAAGGCATAAGCAGCTCCTTGAGAAGCTCTTCCTTTTTCGGAAGCGTTGTAAGCAGCTTTATTTGGTAACGCTGCAATCGCGTCAATTAAATCATTTTCAATAAATGCATAGACTTCTGCAGTTGATTTACGCGTTAATTGCATAATTCGATCTTCATCAGAAGAAGGATTTGGCAAACGATCTACAATGGGAACACCACCATAGGTTTTGACCAAAGTAAAATACATGAAAGCACGCAAAAACTTAGCTTCGCCAATTAATCTACTACGCAAAGCAGCATTAGCCTGATCTAATTGAGGAATAATATTTAATGCTTGGTTGCATCTGTTGATCCCTTCGTAATTGGCTGCAAAAATTTCAGTGGTCGAAGGACTTGATGGATTATAGGTCAAGGCATCTAATAAGTCTTTATCAGAACCTGTGTCACTTGGTGATGATCCTTTATCGGCATCATCAGAAGCAATACTAGAAACCCCATTCCAAGAAAAGGAAGACATATTCCAATCTAAAAACTTATTATAAATTGCAGTAACAAAAGTTGCTGCACCGGCATCATTGTTTAATAATGCAACATCTTTGGTAGAAATAGATTCGGTTTGATCTACGTCTAAATACTCATCTGAACATCCTGAAATAAAGCAAGCGGATAGAACAAAAACGGAGATATATATTTTTTTCATACTCTTAAAATTTTAAATTAGCACCAATTACAAATGATCTCAAAGTAGGATAAGCATCTAGCTCGATTCCCTGACTTCCATAAGGATCACCATTTCCATTCAATTCAGGTGAAAAACCAGAGAATTTTTGTGTAATTAATGGATTGATCGCATTAACATATATTCTGCAAGAGTTTATAAAATCTCCTTTTAACGGAATTTTATATCCTAAAGTAATATTGTTGATTCTAAAAAAGTCACCTGATTCTAAATAATAAGTAGAAGCTACCGGAACTTGATTGAATGCTGCTGGATTAGAAGCTGTTGTATTGTTTATGGTCCAGAAATCAGTAGCTAGAGACTCTTCGATGTTTTCGTTTCCAAAACGTTGTGCTTTTTTACCATTGTACACTTTAGCTCCTGAAGTTCCGTACCCATCAACGGAGAAGTCAAAGTTTTTATAGTTCAGTCCTAAAGTAACTCCATACGTTGAAGTGGGTAAAACAGATCCTACATATTTTTTATCTGCATCATTCAAGGTTCCTTGACTCACTTTTTCGCCTGCTGTATTGTAATACAACATAGCTCCATTTGTAGGATCAAAACCCGCGTATTCGTACATAAAGAAACTACCTAATGGTTGACCAACAGAACTATTGTCTAATACTTTTGTGTTTTGTCCGTTTCCTAAGCTTCCACCAAGACGTTGTGGTAACCTAACATCTTTTAGCCCTGAAAGTTCATTTTGGTTATTTGAAAAATTACCTCCAACCCAATAACTCAAATTATCAACTAATTGATCATCCCAACGCAAAGCAATTTCATATCCTTTGTTTGACACTTCACCCACATGTGCAGGAGAATCATTACTTATTCCAGAGGTAATATAAGGTCTTGTATATAAAATAACATTTGTTGTGGTTTTGTCATACACATCAAAAGAACCTTTTAATCTGCTATTCAAGAATTCAAAATCGATACCTGCAGAAGCTTCCTCGGTAATTTCCCAGGATAAGCTAGGATCAATCTGAGAATTAATCGTAGTTCCTTCACTTAACAATATGGAACCTCCTAAAGGATAGCTCAATCCTGAAGAAAACGCTTGATTGTTAAGCGGTACGTTTTGGTTCCCCAGTTTACCCCAACCACCTCTTAATTTCAATAAATTAACTCCTTTGACATCCGCCATAAAACCTTCGTTGGTGATAATCCAACCTAAACCAAAGGCAGGAAAGGTTCCCCAACGGTAGTTTTTCCCAAAATTAGAAGAACCATCGCGTCTTAGCGTTCCCGTAATTAAGTAACGATCCATTAATTTATATTGGAAACGACCAAAATAAGAAGCTAATTTACTTTCATTAGACACTGCATCAGTATAGTTCATTATATCGGCGGAGTAATCAACTCCGTTTAAAGCCCAATAATTAGCATCTGCATTTACATTTTTTCTGGTAACAGTCAATGTTTCTCTAGACCCTCTAATGGAAGTTTCAATTCCTCCGGTAAGTTCCACATCATGAATTTCCCCAAGAACTTTCTTATAGGTAAAGTAATTCGTTAAATTCCAATTGAAATATTGGGATCTCCCTTTTGTCAATAAATTTAAAGGAACTCCCTCATTAGCTGCTTCATAATCCGCAGCACTTGTATTTGGGTTGCGCGCCATCCAGATTCCTCGTGAATCAGAAAAGTTATAATTTTTCCAAGAATAGTATTCCCCATTAAATTGGGAAGTAAAGTTCAAAGACTCTAAAATTTCATAATCTAATTTCAAACCACCCTGCAAAGTCAAACTCCTTTGCTCTTCATCAAAAAAGTCCAATTGCGCTACCGGATTGCCCACATTGTTAAATAAATTACCAGAAGTACCTGCAAAACCATTTGCGCCTACTAGAGGAACCCCATATTGACCATCAGGAAAAAAAACAGGAACAATTGGTGATTGTTTATAAGCGGTGGTAAAAGCGCCCAAAGGTTTGGGAGTTGAATTAGTCGAACCAAAACTAAAGTTCTGACTTAAGGTTATCTTATCAGAAATCTTATACTCATTATTATTTCTAAAGGTGGTACGACCATAATCTAATCCGTTAAGAATACCTTTTTCTTCATAGTTTCCAATACTGAAAAAATATTTGATCTTTTCTGTTGACCCGGAAACCGAAACGTTATTTTGAGTATACATTCCTGTTCTGGTAATAGCATCAAACCAATCTGTATTTACCGGTTGATCTTGCGAGAAAGTAGTAGTTTGCAAAGCGGAATTCGAATAATGCGAAAACTTGTTACTTCCTGCCATTTTCACTTTTTTCAAAGGCTGTCTAAAACCTACAAAAGTTTCAAATTCTACTAAAACTTTATCACCTTTCCCTTTTTTGGTGGTAATAATGATAACTCCATTGGCCGCTCTGGTGCCATAAATAGCAAGAGAAGAAGCATCTTTCAAGATCTCATAAGAAGTAATATCATTAGTATTGATGTTATTAATGTTATCTGTAGGCATCCCATCTACAACAAATAAAGGAGTTCGCCCCCCAATTGCCGTTCCTAAACCTCTAATGACTACCGTAGGTGAACTACCCGGTACATCCGAAGAAATGACTTGAACTCCCGCAGCTTTACCTTGTATGGCTTGCGAAGCATTCAAGACTTTAGTTTTAGAAATTTCTTCCGCTTTCAATGAAGTAATAGAGGACGTATTATCAATTATTTTACGGGTTCCGTACCCAATAACAACCACTTCATCTAATTGAGTGTCTTGATCTTCTTGCAGAACAACAGCCATACGGTTTAACGACGCAGCTAACGACGTTGATTCAAAACCTAACATCGACATTTGTAAAATTTCACCTTCTGCTGCCCTAATTTCAAAATTCCCATCAAAGTCAGTAGTTGTATTCGTTTTTGAATCAACAGCCACTATAATGGCGCCCGGAATTCCTATGCCATTTTTATCTGATACCTTTCCTTTAATTACTTGACCAGACATATATGCCGGAAGTAGAATGAGTGCTAAAAAGCCCAAAATAAAATTTCTCATATAGTATTAATTTGTTAATATATTGCTAAAGCTAAAGTAGATAATTACAACGTTATAGTGAACAGAACAGAGTTACTACATAAATACATCAAAAAATAAAAATAGCAAAACAAATCAATGATTGGAAGTCGTTAATAAAGAAAACGGGTATTGCAATAGATATCCATGATGTAATAATGATGTATTGTAATTTCAAAAAAATACAACACATTAACTACAGTATCTATAAAAAAAAGAAGGTATTTATATGTTTAACAAAAATTTAGAAAGGTTTTCATCCTGAGTAAGAGTTAATTTTTTTCTAAGGCGATACCGTTGCAACTCAACTCCTCTAAATGAAATGTTCATCATTGGAGCAATTTCTTTAGAAGAAAGATTCATTTTTAAGTAAATACAAAGTTTAATATCCTTAGAGGTAAGGTTGGGATATTTCTTTGCTAGCTTGACAATAAATTCATTGTGAATCTGATTTAGGTTGGTCTCAAAAGTCTCCCATTCATGTTTATTCAAGGCATTTATTTTTATCACTTTTTTGATGTCACTTTTTAGTTTATTAAAGTCCAATTCAGAGTCTAAAATGCCTTGAATACGTTCTATCATTTCACTTTGTTTTGCTATGGAAAGAGACTTACCGGCAACCTCAGATGACTTTGTTTGCAATTCGAGTTCCAAAATGTGCTTTTCATATTCTTGAATATTCAACTTGTTTTGGGCTTTTAATTCCATTTCCAAAATTTTATTTTGATGTTTTAACTCCTCATCACGAAACTTTAATTTTTGAACATATCGTATTTTATTCCACTTATAATATAGGTATAATATTGTGCTTATCACAAAAAGATACAACGAGATCATCCAAAAAGAAAAATACCAAGGCTTAGCCACAATGAATTGAAAATTAGAAATTGTAGTGTAATTCAGCCCATCATTTCCGTAAATAGTAACGCTATGAGCGCCACTGCTAAGGTTATTCAAAACAATCAATCCTTGCTTGATGGGTATAAAATGAGACGTGTTAGTGGTTTTATAAAATAAATTTGGCTTTGCTGCTCCAAATTTTCCAGATATTACATATATCTTCAACTCTGAATTGTACTTTATACTTGATTTATCCTCAATCAAACTATCTTCAGTAAAAGCTTCTATTTTTATATTCGTATTTTGTTTTTTTTCTTGTTGTAACTGAAGTGAAATAAAACCATCGTCAAGATTTAATAAATAACTTTCGTTGTTTTTAAAAATTTTCAAATTGTCATTGATAATCTTACCTGAGTAATATTTTTCCTGAATAACATTCCAAACAAATTTATTTGCATTGGCATAAATATGATACAAAAGACCACTCTGAAGTACTATGAATTGATTTTCGTCAATAGCGGCAATATTGGATATATTTTTGAAATTAGAATTAAATAATTTATTTTTCTCGAGTTGGTTCGTGATTGAATTATAAGTGTACCAAAACTTATTTATCAGAAAAAGAATTTCATTTCGGAATTCAAATATTTTCACGCCAAAATCATTCTCAATCTTACTGTGCTGGGTAATGTTTTCGACCTGTGTTTCATAGGCATCATTGTATTTGATCAAATACAAGCCTCTATAATTATCTGCAGCCCATATTTCATTTTTTCGATTTTGAGCTACATATTTTATAGGCTTCAAAAGACCTTTTATAACTTTTTTCTGATTTAAATCATTCTTGTCGTTGTAAATAATAATACCGCTGTAAGTAGCTTGCAAATAGGAATTGTTGATGCCACTTTTTACTAAATTCCAACCGCCATTTACCGTATTTAATTTAGAGATGCTTCCGTCCTTGTAAACAAAAGTACCTTCATTATGTCCTATAAGAAATTTATTGTTTATTTTACTGATGTTCCAAGCTTGCCCTTGTGTAGTTGGAATCAAAGAGAGTTCCTTATCCTCATATTTAAAAACCCCGTGATTGGAAGCCATTAAATAGCCTTTGGTAGTACTTGCAACTGAATACACCGAACCTAAAATCCCAGAATTATCATAAAAAATTGAGATGGGAGAATTGACTTCAACATGGGCAATTCCATTATCCAAGCCAAGCCATAAATCATTTTCTTTGTCCAACCCCATGCTCAAAATCGAGTTGTTCATCAATACATTATTTCTATTAATGTTTTTATAGGAATTGGTTTTTAAATCAAACAGATACAACCCTTTGCTGGCAGTTCCAATAACTAATTTATTATTTTTTATAAACGCCGCTGCATTGATATTAGCCGTTTTCAAAATAGCGTTTAAAGGATTTTTCCAAGGACTCAAAACACCTTTTTCATCAATGTAAACTCCATTTTTTTTTGTAAAAATATAGGTTTTGTTTTGGAACTTTTCTACAGCATGAATCACATTATTTTCTAATATGGACCATCTTTGAATTTTTTCAAAAGTGGAATTATTCATTTTATAGATTCCATTTTTTACTGAAGCAACGAGCAACTGATCGTCAACTACGAAACAATAAGAAATCAAAAAAGAAAACTTTTCCTTCTTGATTGCTTTTCCATCAAACAAAAAAATCCCATTGAATGATTGAAAGTGAATTTTTCCATTGAACTTAAATATCTTCCAAATTTCTTCATTATCACTATCTTCAAAAACCTTCGTTTTATCAGAAAGGGAGACGTACAACATTTTTCCATTTTTTCTGTACCAATACCCAAATTCTTTATAAGAACCCGAATAAATCCTGTCGCCATCCACAAGTATCGAACGGATAATCGTTTTGTTGGGCAGTGTGTATTTCTCCCATTTTACACCATCATATCGCAACAAATAATAATTATTAGCAAAGTACATTGCGTCATCATTTCCCTGGGCTACATTCCAAATCTGGTTGTCGCCTTTATAATCTGATTTGTTATAATTTTCCACAAAAGGAAGTAGCTCCTGAGCAAAAAGTTGGGATGAAATAAAAGATAAAAGGATTATTATTGTAATTTTTACTTTCAAAACGCGGCATTTTTTATCTCCAAATATAGATAGATTTCTTAAATAAAAGGCATAAAAAAAACGTCTGAATACAGACGCTTTTTTTAGAACAGAGAATTTTCTTAATTTTTTAATAATTCAAATACCTGATTGGCAATTTCGATTTCCTCGTTCGTTGGTACGATCAATATTTTAGTTTTTGATTCCGGTTTATTGATTTCTCGAATTTTTTTTGAACGAACTTCATTTTTACCTTGATCCAGTTCAATTCCAAAATATTCCATCTCCGTACATACTAACTTTCTGATGTACGAAGAATTTTCTCCAATTCCCGCCGTAAAAACAATGGCATCCAATCCATTTAAAACTGCCGTGTAAGAGCCAATATATTTTTTTATTCGGTAGGCGTTCATGGCCAGTGCCAACTGACAATCTGCATTTCCCGCTTCTGCATTTGCTTCAATATCTCTTAAATCACTGTATCCCGTAAGCCCAAGCATTCCGCTTTGTTTTTGTAACATATCGTTCACGGTTTCAAACGAATACCCCAAAGAATTTACCAGGTAAAAAATCACTGATTGATCAATATCACCACTTCGAGTTCCCATGATCAAACCATTCATTGGAGCAAATCCTAACGTATGATCGATACTTTTTCCGTCTTTTATAGCAGTCATACTGCAACCGTTTCCTAAATGTATTGTTATGATTTTAGTCCCTTTATTCTTAAAATTTTGCTGTAAATAACCAATCGCTTGTTCTGAAACATATTTGTGGCTTGTTCCGTGAAAACCATACACACGAATTTTATTTTCTGTCAAAAGATAATTGGGCACCGCGTATTTGTGTGCCACAACAGGAATAGTTTGATGAAATGCAGTATCAAAAACAGCTACTTGTTGGGCCGAGTTAAAAATTGCTTCGGCAACATTTATCCCTTCTAAATTGGCAGGATTGTGCAAGGGTGCTAAATCAAAAAGCTGTCTGATTTTATCTTTTACCTCATTGGTAATGATTACCGTATTCGAAAAAGCGCTTCCACCATGCACCACACGATGCCCGACAGCTTCTATTTCATCCGTACTTTTAATCACTCCAACTTTTTCATCCATCAATAATTTAGCGATTTTTTCCAACCCAATTTTATGGTTAGCAATAGCTAAAGTCTCTTCTAATTTAGTCGCTTTGGTTACGTAAGTTAGATTCGAAGTTTCCAGTCCTATTCTGTCAATCATTCCCGAACAAATCACTTCATTTTCCGGTATTGTGATTAATTGGTATTTTATTGAGGAACTTCCGGCGTTTATAATTACTATTTTCATTATTTATTGTTTTTCTTCTCCCATCCCAAAGTTTCGGGACTCTATATAAAAGAGAGACTAGGTAGCACTAAGTTATAAATATATTTTCTGTTTTTTTACTTTTAAACCGTTAATCAATTAAACGATTAAACCTTTACCTTTTTTACAATCCTTGCGCTTGAATGGCTGTAATCACTACGGTATTTATAATATCATCAACGGTACAACCGCGGCTTAAATCATTAACAGGCTTGTTCAAACCCTGTAACATGGGGCCAATTGCCAACGCGCCAGTCTCTCTTTGTACTGCCTTGTAAGTATTATTGCCTGTATTTAAATCCGGAAAAATCAAAACACTCGCTTGTCCTGCCACTTCTGAGTTTGGCATTTTGCTTTGTCCCACACTCATGTCAACTGCAGCATCATATTGAATGGGTCCTTCAATTTTTAAATCGGGACGTTTCTTTCTCACAATTTCTGTAGCCGTTCGCACTTTATCAACCTCATTTCCTTTGCCGGAGAAGCCGGAAGAATAGGAAAGCATGGCAATTTTGGGTTCAATTCCGAAAGCCAAACTCGAATCAGCGGATGAGATGGCTATTTCGGCAAGTTGCTCCGCTGTAGGATTTGGATTAATGGCACAATCCCCAAAAACAGAAACTCTATCCTCTAGGCACATAAAAAATATCGATGAAACTACAGAACAATTGGGTTTTGTTTTAATGAATTGCAAAGCAGGCAAAATAGTGTGCTGCGTAGTATGTGCTGCACCGGAAACCATACCGTCCGCATGTCCTTTGTACACCATCATCGTTCCAAAATACGAAACATCTTCCATTAAGTCTTTGGCCATTCCTAGAGTTACATTTTTTGCTTTTCGCAACTCAAAGTACGTATTTACATAATCATCATACTGATCTGACTCGATGGGATTAATAATTTTAACTTTCGAAAAATCAAAGTCCAGCCCCAACTCCGCGACTTTATTTTCTACTTCTTTTTTGTTGCCAATAATCGAAATATCGACCACATCCATTGCTAATAATCGTGAAGCAGCCCTAATAATTCTTTCATCATTTCCTTCCGGTAACACAATATGTTTTCTATGTTTTCTGGCTCTTTTGACTAAATTATATTGAAACATTTTTGGTGTCATGCCTTCGGCTTCAAAAGTGATAAGCTTCTCAGCCAAATTATCTATGTCCACATATTTTGCAAAAGTAGTAATCGAGATTTCAATCTTCTGTTTGTTATCCGCATAAATTTGGGATTTGATAGCCCCAATTTTATTAGTAATATAGTAGGTTCCTTCTTCAACGGCAATAATTGGAACAACTGGGGCAAGACCTTCTATTAATTTTAAAATACTAATCTCTGGCAAAATATTACCTGTTAAAACAATTCCTGAAATAGCGGGATAATTTATGGATTCATTGGCTTGCAGCGCCCCTAGAATAATATCTGCACGGTCTCCGGGAGTTATCACCAGACTGTTTTCTTTTAAATGCAACAAATAATTACACAATTGCATCGCCCCTACACTAAAGTTCCCGGTTTGATTGTTTAGATGGGCGGCACCAAATAAGACTTTGGCATCCAACTTATTCACAATCTCCTGAACGGTAGGATTATTCAAATTAGGAATCAATGGAATAGCATTTACCAGAAGACCTTCTGGTAAACTTTTTTTCAATCCATTGGTCACTAACTCAATGTTTTCAGGTTGCACTTTATTGGCTATTACCGCTAAAACCTCGACATCCTTTACCTTGAATGAATCATAGGCTAAATAAAGACTGTCTATTAGTTCTTCTAATGTTTTACCTACTCCGGAACCTACAATAATGGTTGGGATACCTAGATTTTTAGCAATCAGAACATTCATGTCTAACTCAATAACGGTTCCTTCCCCACTAAAACCAGTTCCTTCTACTAGAACAAAATCAAAACGCTCTTCTAATTTTTTATACTTTTCAATAATTAAGTCCAGCACCTCTCCTATTTTTCCCTTATTCTTCTTTTTGATTAACTTGCTTTTTGTAATGGCATAGGCATCCTCAAATTCTATATCCAACCCAAAATGGCCCATGACTGTTTCAATGTGATTGTCAAATCCACCTTCTTCAAAATCCTCAACAATGGGCCTAAAATAACCTACTTTAGCAGTTTTACCAATCAATATACTCATCAAGCCCAAAGTTATAATTGACTTCCCACTATTTTGTTCCGTTGTTGCTACATAAATGGCTTTACTCATTTTTCTATATTTGTATTAATTCCAAAACAAATTGGAGGTCCTATTATTATTTAATATTTTTTTGCACTACCGTTTTTATATTAAAACCACTGGCGTCTTTTAAAATATATAATCATTCCTATTACGATCAAAAACATAGCCCCCATAACGGTATGATAGCCATATTGGTATTTAAGTTCCGGTAAGTTTTCAAAATTCATTCCATACACACCTACAATAAATGTAAGCGGAATAAAGATTGCTGAAACAATAGTCAGTGTTTTCATAATCTCATTCATCTTATGTGTTTGTGCCGAGAAAAAAAAATTAGAGGCACTTTCTAATGACCCCATATCCGATTCTATTTGTTCTAAAAGTTCTAGGCTTTTTTGATGCAATCGCGCAAAAAAGCTAAAATTCTCTTTTTCTATCGCATTAAATACATTATCATCTTTGATGCTCTTTATGTTGTACAAAGAATCTCTAAGCGGAACTATGGAGCGCTTCAAAAAATTGAAATTATCCCTGTGTTTTTCGATTTTTTCTAAGATAATTGGGTTAGCACTTTGTTTGGAAAGATTGATGAGTTCCTCTACTTTATCTTCTTCGTTTTCTAAAGTGATGTAAAAATTTTCCATAATGGCATCTAAGAGAATGTACAACAAATAATCAGTTTTTTTGGTTCTCACAATGCCAGAATGCGTCCTAAGGCGTTCGCGAATATGCGTAAAAAAGTCACTACGCTTTTCCTGAAAGGAAATTAAGACCCCATCTTTGATCAAAAAACTAATTTGCTCTACGCTTATATTGTCTGAATTTCCTGTCGGAAGTAATGATTTTATGTTAAAAAACAAAACATCTGATAATTCTTCAACTTTAGTTCTTCGTGTAGTATTTAAAATATCAGCTAAAATGAAAGTATCTATTTTGAAATAATTCCCAATAGCTTTTATATATTCAGTATTACTTAGACCGTGTAGGTTAAGCCAATTATTTTTTTGCAGATCAATATATTTATCAAAATCCGAAACTTTAAAATCCTCATACTCTGTCAGCATTAAATCATCAAAAACAAACAATTGCATTTCCGATTTATTGTCCTTATGAATCCCGGTATATTCTAAATTGTTGGGTTGTAGTTTTCTGCCTTTCTTGTATTTAATTTTTCTCATACAGCGTCATTTGTATCATAATATTACAAAAACTTTTAAAAAAAATCCCTCTTCATTACTTTTACAGCTGTTGAAAAGGAAAAAAATATTCTTGGTCTATTTATTATAAAACAAAGATAAGGCGAAAAAACACATCCTTTCATGAGAAAAATCATATTATGATATTAAAAAATCTTATTATTTAATAAATGTTAATTATATGATTTTTTGTAAATTATTGGTCTGTTTTTAAAAATATATCAATAGATTTGGATTTTAATTGTAAAAAAGAAAAAATTCCTACTTATTTATTAAAGCTAATCCTTAACCTTTTTAAAACATTTAACTAAATGCTAAAAAAAAAACTAACCCTAATTATTGTATGTCTGCTATTTTTTTCCGTCCAGGAAACATTTGCCCAAAGTAAGAAAAAGAAAAAAACAGATAAAAATGCCGTAACAGCAGTTGACGCCAAAGCAGCTGATGCCAAAAAAGAGCCTAAACCCTATAAAAAAGTAGTTGATAGTAGTGCCGTTACTCAAAAAGGATTAATTGATGTTCATAAAATAGACAATAAGTATCTTTTTGAAATTCCTGATTCCCTATTAGGAAGTGAAATAATGACCATAACCCGATATTCTAAGACTCCGGCCGGGGGAGGAATTTTTGGCGGAGAAGAAATCAACAGACAAGTCGTTCGTTGGGAAAAAGGACTTAACAACAATATACTGCTGAGATCAATTACCTATGTCATTATGTCTCCAGATGAAGACAAACCAATGGCTAAAGCAGTTAAAAACTCCACTTCAGATCCAATTATTGGTAATTATGATGTACTTGCATACAAAAAAGATGATTCTGGAAAAATAACGGGCTATGTTCTCGATTTATCTGCAACATTTGATGCTGATGTTCAAACTTTTTCATTAGATCCAATTAAGAAACAATTATTAAACATTCAAACATTTCAAAAAGACAAATCATTTATTTCAAAAATAAGTAGTTTTCCTATAAATACTGAAATAAGAAGTGTAAAAACATTTACAACTACACCGCCGAAAATCAATACAACACCAACGCCAAAAATTGGAGTTGATTTACCTTCGGCTCTAGATGCTGGTGTACTCACTGTAGAAATAAATACGTCTATGATTTTATTGCCAAAAACTCCTATGCGCAAAAGAGAATTTGATGCGCGTGTGGGATATTTCGCAAATCAATACGGTGTTTTTGAAGAAGAATCCCAAAAGTCCGACACCAAAGTATTTGCTGTCAGATGGCGTTTAGAGCCTAAATCTGCCGAAGATGCTCAAAAACAAAAAAATGGTGAATTGATAGAGCCTTTGAAACCAATTGTATATTATATTGACCCAGCTACACCCGATAAATGGAAAAAATTCATCAAACAAGGAATTGATGATTGGCAGATTGCTTTTGAAAATGCAGGTTGGAAAAACGCTATTCGTGGAGAATATTGGCCAGAGAACGATCCTACTATGAGCCTAGAGGATGCTCGTTTTTCAGTATTAAGATATTTCGCTGCTGAAATTCAAAACGCGTATGGACCAAATGTTCATGATCCTAGAAGTGGTGAGATTCTAGAGAGTCACATTGGTTGGTACCACAATATCATGAGCCTTTTGAGAAACTGGTATTTGATTCAGACTGCTGCTGTCGATCCGGCTGCTAGAGCTAAGAAATTTGATGATAAGTTAATGGGAGAACTCATTCGTTTTGTGTCTTCACATGAGGTAGGACATACATTAGGCTTGCGCCACAATATGGGAGCTAGCTCTGCCACTCCTGTTGAAAAACTAAGAGATAAAGACTACCAAGAGCAAAACGGACATACTTCATCTATAATGGATTATGCACGTTTTAATTATGTTGCACAACCAGAAGATGGCGTGACCAGTTTATTTCCTAGAATTGGAGACTATGACAAATGGGCTATTAAGTGGGGATACTCTTACTTTCAAGATACAAAAACGGAAGCAGAAGAGAAAGCTTTTTTGAATGAAATGACTAAGGAAGCCTACAAAAACCGTCGTTTATGGTTTGGGTCAGAAACCAGTCCTTATGATCCAAGATATCAAACGGAAGATATTGGTGACAATGCCATGAGAGCCTCTGAATATGGTATTAAAAATCTAAAAAGAATTTTACCTAATTTACTAGAATGGTCTAAAGAAGATGGCGAAAGTTATACTGAACTGGATGAACTTTATGGTGCACTTACCGGTCAGTTTAAAAGGTATATGGGACATGTAACGAAAAATGTAGGTGGAATATATGATAGTCCAAAAACGTATGACATGACTGGTAATCAATTTGAAGTAGTACCAAAAAGCATACAGAAAGATGCTGTAGCTTTCTTGAATACCCAGTTATTCACCACGCCAAAATGGTTGTTGAATCAAGATATTCTTTCAAAAATTAACCCAGAAAATGGTGTCGAAGCGATTAAAGGAATGCAGGATGCCACCTTAAACAGTTTGTTAGCTGGAGATAGAATGGTTCGTCTTTTAGAAACCTCCTCGGTGAGTAAAGACAACTATTCTGTAGATGAATTAATAACCGATTTGAACAAAGGAATTTTCTCTGAACTGAAAAATAAAAATTCTATTGACATCTACCGCAGAAACATCCAGAAATTGTATGTAGACAAGATGATTGAATTACTAAAACCAGGTACGGCAAGCGTTAGATCTGTTCCGGTAGGAGTCACTTATGGTTTCACCACCAGAAAAGTCAATCTGACGCAAACGGATTTACCATCTATTGCAAGAGGTCAACTGAATAGTTTACAAAATGAATTGAAGTTATCTACCTCTAGAATGTCAGATCGAATGAGCAAATATCATGTTCTCGATTTAATTTCCAGAATAGCAGAAGCTTTAGATCCTAAATAATAAAGGTAAAAGGTACAATGTGTAACAACATTTTACCTTTTTTTAATGCCCTCTTGAATAGGAATTCAATGCTAAGTACACCGTAGGACGCACAATGCAGAGACGCACTGCAGTCCGTCTCTGCGGACATAACGACGACAGAATAATAATTCAAACCCGACCTGTTTATAAAACAGGTCGGGTTTTTATTTAATCAATATAAAAAAACCGAGCTATTTCTAGCTCGGCTTTAGTGAACAAATAAAAATAGGTTTTTGTTAGTTTGTTTGTGATTTTGAAGCAAGAGTGTAGATTACTAATCCAAACCCTATTTTGTTGATAGCATCCGCGATGTTGTAAACTGCATCAACGCTTCCTTTACCAAAAATACCCGTATACCATCCATCAGTTCCTAGCATGTAACCTAATGGGTAAATTGCCCATCCTACAAGCACGAACCAACATAGTATTTTGTGTGCATCAAGTGTGTTTCCACCGGCAGCTTTGGCCAATTTAGCGGCCTCACCAATCCATATTTCATAAACAATCAAGAAATAAGCTATTCCTGAAACTGCTCCCCAAGCTGCTGCATTACTAGGATCAACGACCTCTCCCCAATATCCTGTAACTAACATGACAAGAGAGTAGATAATCATTTTCCATAATAAAGACTGTTTTGCACCTGCTACTTTTAGTATCAGGTAAAACTCTAAACACATTAATGGCACCGTCAATACCCAGTCGACATAACGGAAAAAAGTGGGCGACTCACCGAAACTTGCCCAATAATCTCTCATGTAGAAATAATGTACTGCAGCAATAAAAGTAATCAAACCTGAAACCAACACTGAAGTACGCCATTTTTTATCAAACTGGCTCAGCGATAAAAAGAAAAATGCAGATGCAGCCATCATAGCCATGCAACCTACGAAGAAAGTAAAACCTACATAATCCGTAGGCGATAACTTTCCGACTAGTCCTGAAATAAACATGAAATTTGTCATAGTTAAAAAATTAGGTTATTTTTTTGTTCATGTAAATATAGGTATTGTTCAACAAAAAAAATTATTTTTGTCTATTATTTTTTACATATCTTTAAACAATAATTAAGCTTATGAAAAATTATTTCAATATTGCAATTGTAGCAAGCTTTTTCGGATTATGGATGGATTCTTATTTTTCTCATCAGATCCAAATTATTTTGGGATTTTTATTGATATTTTCATTTGGAATTCTCCATGGCGCTAATGATTTGCTATTGATAAAAAACATAAACACAATAAAAGGAAGGAACTCATGGTTTAAGATTTTAGGATATTATGTTATGGTAGTGTTAACAGGGGTACTTTTATTTTATACCATTCCGCTATTTGCTTTATTATTGTTTATTATTGTCAGTTCTTATCATTTTGGTGAGCAACAATGGCAAAAATTAAAAGAAGACTTTCCAAAAATATTGGTTTTTACTTTCCAATTCCTCTATGGATTTATTATTTTACTGCTTCTCTTTAATTTTCACACCGTTCAAGTTCAAAATATTATTTTGAAAATTACAAGTGTAAGTATCCCCATCCCCTATTTTTTACTGTTGATTAAATATGCATTACCTCTTTTTCTTTTTTTATGTATTTATATTTTTTGGAAATCACAAGCGTTGAGAAAAAAAATGCTTCTCGAACTTTTTTTTATGGTGTTATTTACAATCCTATTTAAAGCGTCGAGCTTAATCTGGGGTTTTGCTATCTACTTTGTCTTATGGCACAGTATTCCGTCAATAATAGACCAAATAAAATATTTAAATGGCTCCTTTTCAATTAAAAATTTTATTGAATATTGCAAGGCTGCGGGGATATATTGGTTGATTTCAATAATTGGGATTACAGTGATTTACTTACTATTTAGAGATGAACAATTATTCAATGCTTTGTTTTTCTCTTTTCTTGCTGCCATTACGTTTCCACATGCTGTAGTAATAGCGCGAATGTTTAAGGGACAGATAACCGTATCAGAGTAATTGTACTGAAAAAAAATTTCATAAAAAAACCGTTTACCCAATGTGGTAAACGGTTTTAGTTATAAAAAATAGAGATGCAATAAATCACATCTCTAAATAATTATTTTACTTCTTCAAATTCAACGTCTTCAACATTGTCGCCTTGAGCAGCTTCACCTTCTGGTTTAGATGCTGCTTGACCTTGTTCTCCTTCAGCATACATTGCTTCAGTTGCTTTTTTCCATGCTGCATTGATGTTGTCAAGAGCCGTTTGAATTGCAGGAATATCTTGAGATTGGTGCGCCATTCTCAATTCAGTCAATGCATATTCTACAGCTACTTTATTATCATCAGATAATTTAGCACCAAGTTCTTTCAATTGTGTTTCAGTTTGAAAAATCATTCCATCTGCTTCGTTCAATTTTTCAGCTCTTGATCTAGCGATTTTGTCAGATTCTGCATTAGCTTCAGCATCTTGTTTCATTCTTTCGATTTCTTCAGATGTTAATCCAGAAGAAGCTTCGATACGAATATCGTGAGATTTTCCTGTTCCTTTGTCCGTTGCAGAAACTTTGATGATACCATTAGCATCAATGTCAAAAGTCACTTCAATTTGTGGAACCCCTCTTGGTGCTGGTGGAATACCGTCTAAGTTAAAACGACCAATTGTTTTGTTATCAGCAGCCATAGCTCTTGCTCCTTGAAGAACGTGTAGTTCAACTGTTGGTTGAGAATCTGCCGCTGTGGAGAAAACTTGAGATTTTTTAGTTGGGATAGTTGTATTAGACTCAATAAGAGTCGTCATAACACCACCCATAGTTTCGATACCTAAAGACAAAGGTGTAACATCAAGTAACAATACATCTTTTACATCTCCAGAAAGAACTCCTCCTTGAATCGCTGCTCCAATGGCGACAACTTCATCAGGGTTAACTCCTTTAGACGCTTTTTTACCAAAGAATTTTTCCACTTCTTCCGCAATTCTTGGCATACGAGTAGAACCTCCAACCAAAATAACTTCGTCAATATCAGAAACAGATAAACCTGCATCTTTAAGCGCTTTAGCCACTGGTGCCATAGAACGTTTTACTAATGAATCAGTCAATTGCTCAAATTTAGCTCTTGTCAATTTTTTTACTAAGTGTTTTGGTCCTGAAGCTGTAGCGGTTACGTAAGGCAAGTTGATTTCAGTTTCCGCAGAAGAAGACAATTCAATTTTTGCTTTCTCAGCAGCTTCTTTCAAACGTTGCAATGACATTGGGTCAAGACGTAAGTCAATCCCTTCTTCCGTTAAGAAATCAGCAGCTAACCAGTCAATAATTTCGTGGTCAAAATCATCTCCACCAAGGTGAGTATCACCATTTGTAGACAATACTTCAAAAACTCCGTCTCCTAATTCAAGAACAGAAATATCAAAAGTACCACCACCTAAATCGTAAACGGCAATTTTTTGATCTTTACCTTTTTTATCCAAACCGTAAGCAAGAGCTGCAGCTGTAGGTTCGTTGATGATACGCATTACTTTAAGACCTGCAATTTCACCCGCTTCTTTCGTAGCTTGACGTTGTGCATCATTAAAATAAGCAGGAACAGTAATAACTGCTTCGGTAACAGTTTGACCTAAATAGTCTTCTGCTGTTTTTTTCATTTTTTGAAGTGTCATTGCTGACAATTCTTGTGCAGAGTATAAACGGCCATCAATATCCACACGTGGTGTATTGTTGTCTCCTTTTACTACTTTGTAAGAAACTCTTTTTGCTTCAGCTGTAATTTCGCCGAAAGAATGTCCCATGAAACGTTTGATAGAAGCAATAGTCTTAGTTGGATTAGTTACCGCTTGTCTTTTAGCAGGATCTCCTACTTTAATCTCTCCACCTTCAACAAAAGCGATGATCGATGGTGTTGTTCTTTTTCCTTCTGCATTAGGAATAACAACAGCTTCATTACCTTCCATTACAGAAACACAAGAGTTTGTCGTACCTAAATCAATTCCGATTATTTTACCCATTTTTACTATATTTAATTTTATTGTATACTTGTTTTAATGACTCGGAGTCGATAAGTCAATCTTTGTGCCAATACAAAAGGGGCTAATGAATTGTCAGTTTATGTTAAAATTGGCGTAAAAAAATCTGACAATATGACACCACAGAGAAGTTGTCATTCTTCCTAAAGTCGTCATTCTTGATCACAGGAATACTGAGATCTCACTTCTTATTTATTGCATAATTAAAGAAAGAGCGCATAATTTCATTCATTAATTTATAAAAAATGAATGTTTCTGACCCAGATAATAAAATAATGGTTCCCTAATGTTAATTTAAACCTCAAAACATCCCAATCTAAAAATCAAAATTCTATTTTTGCGCCCTAATTTAATACAGTACTATTATGAAAGATTTAGTTGCAAAAATCAACGCTGAATTCGAAACATTCAAAACAGAATCTGAGTCACTAACGGAGAAAGGTGTCAAAGCTGCCGGACCAAGAGCTCGCAAATCAACTTTGGAACTGGAAAAACTACTAAAAGAGTTTAGAAAAGTTTCTGTTGAAGAATCAAAAAAATAAATTACGCAGCAAGCATCAGCCCTTTGGATTTTCTGAAGGGCTTTTTTATTTAATAGGATTTTTTTTAATTGGGCTTCACTATTCAATATTTCTAATAGTGCTAAAAACATACCACAATAAATGGATCGGATTTATAATTTCATTAGCTTTCCACTTGCTTTTTGTCGTACTTTTGAATTTCAAAAAAAACCCAGTGCTTCCTTGATATCAAATCTTGGAAACATCTCTAAAAAAAAACAATGGCTTCATTTAAAAAAGAATTATCCTTTCGTTGGTCAGATCTTGATCCTAATTTTCACGTTCGGCACAGTGCTTATTATGACTTTGGCGCACAGCATCGTATCGAAATTCTGGAAAGTCTTGGTTTGACCATTAAGGTGATGCAGTCACAAGGCTTTGGCCCTATTCTTTTTAGGGAAGAATGTGTTTTTAGAAAAGAAATAAAGCTTTCTGACAACATTTTTATGCACACCAAAACTTCAAAAGTAAATGCGGATGCTTCCCGTTGGTCTATTGTTCATGAGTTTATAAATGAGGACAACAAATTATGTGCAACTATAACAGTTGATGGCGCTTGGATGGATCTCAAACTTCGCAAACTAGCCTCTCCTACTCCAAAAATTGCGCTTGAAGCCTTGAGTGTTTTTCCTAAAAGTGATCATTCTGCCACACTTTAAAGAAAGAACGATATATTGGCCTGTAAAATAGAAGCGTATCGTTGCTATTTTTCTAAGAACATTCTTCATTGCCTTTCATTATAATCTGCGTACTTTAAATTAATTAAACCCACATTCTTTCTAAAATTGTATTGCGATCAAAACTGACTCTTAAACCATAACAACCCAATTCTGATAAATCATGAAATCCAGAAATTACTCCGCCATTTACCGAATCATGCACTGGTCAATAGCCTTTTGTATGACGTTAATGCTTATTACCATATTTCTTAGGATGACCTGGATGAACAAAAATAATGTTGCACTGATCATGCAAGACTATCTTTCAACCACAAATCAATCCTTATCCCAGGATCAGCTTATTTTGCTTGCTAAAAAAATAAGAAAACCCATGTGGGATTGGCACGTTTATATTGGTTATGCGTTAGTGGGGCTGTACAGTATCAGATTGGCGCTTCCCTTTTTTGGACACATGAAATTCTCCAATCCCTTTACTAAAGGATTAGTATTTAAAGAAAAAATCCAGTGTTGGACGTATTTAGTTTTTTATGCTTGTGTGGCAATTTCCCTAATCACCGGTTTAATCATCGTTTTGGGTCCAGAAAATAGTAAGAAATCAATGGAAGATATACATGACCTTTCCATTTATTATTTATTGACCTTTATTGTAATTCACTTGGCGACTATTTTCTTTTCTGAATTTACGAACCAACAAGGATTGATTTCTAGAATAATAAGTGGTTCACAAAAAAAGAACTAAAATTAAAGATTATTCAAAGGGAATGCTTAATAATAGTATCTTAAAATCAATTTGTTACTTCATTTTATCTAATTTTAAAATATCCCATTACACACTGATTGTTACTTACTGTTAATCAAATTGAATCCGACAAAATATTTGAATCTTGTTGGCAGAAATTGCACTTTTGATGTTTTGAGAAATATTTTTTATGCTGTTGAATTAATTATTTTACACCAACACAATCAACACTTGTAAATTTATATTTCACGTTATCAAAATCTATAGGTACGCCTTTCACAAAATAAGAAGCTCCTAAATAAGTTTCAATTTTTCCATTACCTAAAATGAGTTCGTTCCCATTCTTTAACATTGCCAATGGATTTTTATACGTTATTTTATCATAAGTTCCTTGAATAAACGAGTAGTCAGCAAATAATGTATCGCCTCGGAATTCGCCGTTGATTTTTCCAGTTTTTTTGGGCATGTTAAAAATCTTCATCACCATGTTTCCTGTAATTTTTCCGTTTTGCAGAGTGCTAATTTCTAAATCAATGGTGTCATTTTCGAACAAAGCTTTATAACACTGAACGTTTATTGGCTTTTCAGCTTGGGCTTGCACAGCATCTGTAGCGTTCAGATTTTGATTTTTTTTACAACTTTCGAACCCAAAGCAAGCTAATAGTAAACAAAAAAGGATTAGATTTTTCATGTAAGTATATATTTAGTTAATAATTGCACTTCGTAAAAAGTATAAAGATAAAGTTTCTTTTTAAGCTTTTTAGATAATTTCACCTAAATAAGGATTTGTCCATCAGGTATTAATTCTATAAACCCTACTATTTTATGGCGCTATTAGCAGGTGATGTTTTTGAAATATGTCGTTTAAAATCCTAAAATATATTTCAAAGAGGAATGCTAAGGCCAAAAAAAAGCCGGCTCGAAAAAATGAGCCGGCTTTTTTTGATTATAAAAGATTATAAAATATAATCGGTATTAATAAAATTAGATTCTTTACTGCTCAATAATTCCTGTAAAATAGCATTGTTATAGGCATTGTCTTTAGAGGCTACAAAGGTTCTAATTGAGAACGAGCGCAACGCATCATGAATACTCAGTGTTCCTACTGCTGAATCTTTTCGTCCTGTAAACGGTAAAACATCCGGACCTCTTTGGCAAGAACTATTCAGGTTTACTCTGCACACTAAATTCACCAAAGCATCAATAAGTGGCGCAATAGTTTTAATATCTTTTCCAAATAAACTTACTTGTTGCCCATAATTCGATTCGGCCATATCATTCAAAGGTTCCTGAATGTCTTTGAAAGAAATAATAGGCACCACAGGACCAAATTGCTCTTCGTTATACACACGCATTTCTTTATTTACTGGAAATAAAACAGCCGGAAAGATGTAATTAGAATAATGCTGTCCTCCCTTTTCATTAATTATAATAGCTCCTTTACTAGTAGCATCATCAATCAATTCCTGAATGTAGGCTGGTTTTTCTTTTTCTGGTAAAGGCGTCAGAAACACGGAGGCCTCCCACGGATTTCCAAAAACTAAGGCATCCACTTTGGCAGCAAAACGCGTATTGAACTCCTCAACAATAGACTCATGCACATACAAAACTTTCAAAGCCGTACAACGCTGTCCATTAAACGATAAAGAACCACCAATACACTCTTGGATGGCCAAGTCTAAATCAGCATCCGGAAGAACTATAGCAGGGTTTTTCGCCTCTAAGCCTAGGATCAAACGCAATCTGTTTTTATTAGGATGCTGGTCTTGTAATGCAATCGCTGATGTACTGTTTCCTATCAAAGCCAAAATAGCTACTTTACCGGATTTCATTATTGGAGAAGCCACTTCACGTCCGCGACCGTATACAATATTGATGGCTCCTTTTGGAAAACTGCTTCTAAAAGCTTCTAATAAAGGGGAGATCAACAGCACACCATGTTTTGCCGGTTTAAAAATTACTGGGTTCCCCATGATCAATGCTGGAATGAGCAACGAAAAAGTCTCATTCAACGGATAATTATAAGGCCCAAGGCATAAAACAACTCCAAGTGGTCCTCTACGAACCATCGCGTTTACTCCCTGAACTTTAGAAAAATGAGCACTACGGCTGTTCAATTCTTTTAAACTGTCAATAGTGTCATATATATATTCTACAGTTCTGTCAAATTCTTTTTCAGAATCACCCAATGATTTTCCTATTTCCCACATCAATAGTTTAACTACGTCTGTACGGGTCGTTTTCATTTGAGTAACAAAGTTTTCCATACACTTTATCCGATCCGCCACTTTCATCGTAGGCCATAATCCTTGACCGTTATTGTACGCTGCATTGGCTGCATTTACCGCCTCTAGCGCTTCCGTTTCCCCCATAAATGGAATAGAGCCTAAAATAGTTGGACCATATTCTTCCGTGGATGAAATTGTTGAAAAAACAGGAGTTGTCTGGCCGGTCCATTTTTTTAATTCTCCATCAATTAAGTACGTATCTTGATTTAATAAAGTGCTAATTTTAAATTCTTCTGGTATTACATTCATAAAGATAGATATTATATTTATAATTTGATCCCGCCACGATATGGGTATGTGTTACTTGCTATACTGTTCTACAAAATAAAGACTTAATGACACCTGTATTGAAGCATTATGTTAATTAAACTTACTGCTATTTAATGTATTAATGGTAAAAAAAAGATTCCCTAAGTAGTGTGATTTCTAATTAAACCCACACAAAAAGTGGTGAAATCTATAATTTAAATATTCAAAAGGTGCATTACCCTCTTTGTGCTTTATGGAGCTACTACTTCTCCATCCCATTCAATAATTCCGCCCATTAAATTGTAGGCATTTTCAAAACCAAGCTGATTCATTATTTCGCATGCTTTTGCACTTCGCATTCCGGAGCGACAATACACATAATACTTTTTATTTTTGTCCAAAGCTTCTATTTCAGTTACAAAATCTTGGCCGCTGTGAATATCAATATTGATGGCATTGGCAATATAGCCTTCGCTAAATTCATCTTCGGTTCTCACGTCGAGAATTACTGCATTTTCATCAGCTTCAAATTGAGAAACCCAATCTTCTTGTGTTAAATTCATAATGATGTTTTTTGTAAAAATACAACGTTTTTACCAAACAATAAACGTAACAATTGTTAATTAGATGTTTTTATTAAAAAATCATTTTCGCAAAACATTAAACATCAATAAACTAAAACTAACGCTTGAACTCTTATTAGAAATAGTCTATTAAATCCATAGACAACAAGCCATAAATCAGAGGCTTGGACACTGTTATAGTCTGAAAAACAGCCTTTTTTTTGAGTTTTTTATACTACTTTTACACGGCAGAATATAGAAAAAAATAAAAAATGCTCGATTCCATAAAAAAAATATTTCCCTTATTTTCTACTGAACTAGTCAAAGATGTGGATGCAAATGCTGCGATCCAATCTTTCAAAACTGGTGATATCATCATGCGTACCGGACAGTACATAAAAAACACTGTATTGGTAATCAATGGGAAAATTAAGGTCTATCGAGAAGATGAAAATGGAGGAGAGTTTTTTATGTATTATTTACAACCCGGTCAGGCTTGTGCCATTTCCATGATATGTGCCACCAAAAATGAAAAAAGCCAAATCATGGCTAAAGTCGTTGAAGATGTTGAATTAATCTTAGTGCCCTTACCCTTGATGGACAAGTGGATGATGCAACACCGCAGCTGGTATGAATTTGTAATTGACACGTACAGAAGTCGTTTTGAGGAGGTTCTCGAAGTCGTTGACAGCATTGCTTTCCGTGCGATGGATGAGCGATTGGAATTTTATCTAAAACGCCATGCCGATGTTTGTGGTTGTAAAGAATTGAAACTCTCCCATCAGGAAATCGCATCAGAGCTTAATACCTCAAGAGAAGTAATATCGCGTTTGTTAAAAAAAATGGAACAACGCGGCATTGTGGCCTTACACCGCAATAACATTGAACTGTTAAAATAAAATTTACGCCCTGAAGCGGTGTTTTTGTGCAACTATTTTTAAAAATCAGAGCTTCAAAAAAATGTTACGATGGAATATTTAGGCTATTTTGCTTCAGTTATTATTGGTCTTTCTTTGGGTTTAATTGGCGGTGGCGGATCCATACTTGCCGTTCCCATACTGGTATATCTCTTTAATATCAATCCTGAACTAGCCACCAGTTATTCGTTATTTATAGTCGGAATAACAGCTATGATTGGGAGCTACAGCCAGTACAAACTCGGTAATTTAAAAATAAAACCAGCGTTAGCCTTTGCGATTCCTTCTCTTCTCTCTTTACTTTTTGTACGAGAAATTGTGTTGCCAAAAATTCCGGCCATTATTTTCACACTCCACCATTTTGAAGTATCAAAAAATCTTTTGATTCTGATTGTGTTTGCGTGCCTTATGATTGCCACGTCCGTATCGATGATCAAAAAGGCAACACCAAAAAAAACTCTTCAAAAAGACAATTTCGGTAAGATAGCCCTCATTGGACTATTAGTAGGTTTCCTTACTGGTTTTTTAGGCGCTGGTGGTGGTTTTTTGATCATTCCGGCCTTGCTTTTCTTCGCAAATTTACCCATGAAACAAGCTATTGGCACCTCTTTGTTGATTATCTTTATTACTTCGTTAATTGGTTTTGGCGGCGATGTGTTAAACGGTATCAGCATCAATTTCAGACTGCTTTTTACCATTTCGGCAATTGCCATCCTGGGACTATTCATTGGCACCTATTTATCTAAAAAAATCGATGGCGCAAAACTAAAACCGGCTTTTGGTTGGTTTTTGTTAGCTATGGGAATGTATATTATTATCAAAGAATTTCTCCTGAATTAAAAAAACAGAATGTAGCAATTGTTACCGTTTATCCTAAAAAACAAAAGTACATTTATACCATAAATTAAAAAAACGCAATCATGCAAATCGAACAAATATATACCGGATGTTTAGCACAAGGTGCGTATTATATTACTTCAAATGGGGAAGCAGCCATTATTGACCCGTTACGGGAAACCCAGCCCTATCTGGATCGATTAGAACGAGATGGTGTGCAATTAAAATACATTTTTGAAACTCATTTCCACGCTGATTTTGTTTCCGGTCACATAGATTTAAGCCGTCAAACTGGTGCTCCTATCGTTTATGGCCCAAATGCAACATGTGAATTTGAATGCATTTCTGCAAATGACGGACAGGAATTCAGCATTGGAAACATCAAAATAAAAGTACTACACACGCCGGGACATACCATGGAAAGCACCACTTTTTTATTGATAAACGAAAACGGAAAAAACCATGCCATTTTCTCCGGTGACACCTTGTTCATTGGTGATGTGGGAAGACCGGATTTAGCCCAAAAAGCGGCACACATGACCCAGGAACAGCTGGCCACAACTTTATTTCATTCTTTACGAACAAAGATTATGACCTTGGCAGACGACGTCATCGTATATCCTGCTCACGGTGCAGGAAGTGCCTGTGGAAAAAACATGAGCAAGGAAACCGTTTCGACCATTGGCGACCAAAAAGCGACCAATTATGCATTGCGTGCGAACATGACGGAAGCTGAATTTGTTCATGAAGTCACCGAAGGTTTATTGCCTCCTCCAGCTTATTTTGGTATGAATGTGGCAATGAACAAAAAAGGATATGAAAGTTTTGAAAACGTTTTGAATCTGGGAATGCGTGCGCTTTCCCCTTCTGAATTTGAAGTAGCCGCTGAAGAAACCGGAGCTTTATTATTAGACACCCGTACTAACGGAGAATTTGCCAAAGGATTTATTCCGCAATCCATAAATATTGGGATTGATGGTGATTTTGCTCCTTGGGTAGGCACTTTAATTGCCAATGTGCAACAACCCATCCTGATTGTTTGTGAACCGGGACAAGAGGAAGAAACCGTTACGCGCTTGAGCCGTGTGGGTTTTGACAACTTAATGGGGCATCTGGCTGGTGGTTTTGATACCTGGGCAAAAGCAGGAAAAGAAATGGATACCGTACATAGAATTACTGCAGAACAATTTGCCAAGGAAGTAAAAATTGGCCAAAGCAAAGTAATCGACATTCGGAAAGAAAGTGAATACTCCGCAGAACATGTTGAGGAGTCCTACAGCAAGCCATTAGCAGCTATTAATGAATGGATCAAAGACGTAAATCCTAAAGCCCATTTTTACCTGCATTGTGCCGGTGGATACCGCAGTATGATTGCGGCTTCAATACTGGAAGCGCGGGGTTTTAGAAATTTTACTGAAATTGAAGGCGGTTTTAATGCTATTGCAAAAACGACTGCTCCTAAAACGGATTTCGTTTGCCAAAGCAAAATTTTGAAATAAAAATAATTTCAATGACAACGGCTGTTTCAAAGTAATGGCTATTTCAAAAAAATAAAATTATGGAGCATCTAAAATGTTGTGTCATTTCTAACAACGAACCGCTGGACCAAGGCTATTGGGAAGCACAATACAAAACCAAAACAACCGGTTGGGATTTAGGCCAAGTATCTCCGCCCATACAAAGGTATATCAATACTATAACTACTAAAAACAGTCGTGTTTTGATTCCCGGTTGTGGCAACAGCTACGAAGCGGAATATCTTCTGGAGCATGGATTTACAAATGTTACCATTATTGATATTGCTCCAACACCTGTTAGAGCTTTAAAAGAAAAATTTAAAAACAACCCTTCTATTAAGATTGTTTTAGGCGATTTCTTTACACATCAGGGAAACTATGATTTGATTATTGAGCAAACTTTTTTCTGCGCTTTGCCTCCAACAATGCGCCAGAAATACGTTTGGAAAATGCATCAACTCTTAGCTGAAGAAGGAATTCTGGCGGGATTATTATTCAATAGAACGTTTGAATCCGGACCTCCTTTTGGCGGAAGCAAAGAAGAATATGAGCTGATTTTCAAAGGTGCTTTTGACTTTTTGAAAATAGAGGTATCTAAAGATTCAATTGCACCAAGAGCAAATTCAGAGTTGTTTATCGAATTAAAAAAAACAGTCAGGTTGTTGTGAATTTATATGAGCTGGAAGGCATTACAGATAGCGACTGTATGGAAAAACTTATAGAAAAACTACTGGCAATTAACAGTGTTTTAAATGTAAGTATCAGCAGTAATTTTGCCCATGTGCTACTTGTGAGTAAAAATGAAATTACAACCGAAACATTACACGAAGTGACTGCTTATGACGAAAAGTACACGATCAAAAAAATAAAGAACTAAATTCAGATTCCTTTTTTAGACAGCAAAAATGAAAATATTATTATTTACAAATTGGCATATTATGCGCCGGGTGCGCCTCGTGTATAGGCTATATTTTTATTTGCACAAGCCAGTATCTTGGATAGCACTTAAAAAATAATTAACAAAAAAACCCAACACTTGTATATACAACTATAAAAAGTGTTACATTTGTACCAACAAATTACATATATACAAATATGAAAATTGAAGAAATTTTAAAAACAACTATACCAATAGATAATTCAAAAAAAATTATCCTTAATGTGTTGTACACACAAAATGTAATTGCAGAAAAATTTAATGAATTATTAAAACCTCACGAAATATCAGGAGAACAATACAATGTACTTCGAATATTAAGAGGCCAAAAAGGAAATCCTGCCAATATGTGGGCCATTCAGGAGCGAATGTTAGCCAAGACCAGTAACACCACTCGATTAGTTGACAAACTACTATTGAAAGCGTTTGTCACTCGAAAAGTGTGTCCTGAAAACAGACGTAAGATAGAAGTTCTGATTACACAAAAAGGATTGGATGTTTTAGCAGTATTAGATCCTAAAGTAATCGCACACGAAGCGTTTTTTTCAAAAAATTTGAGTGCAGAGGAAATCATTCAATTAAATCAATTATTAGAAAAATACAGAAACCAATAAATAGCACATATAATATGAACACCTTTTTAGACCACCAAAATTGGAGATACGCCACCAAAAAGTTTGACGCCACCAAGAAAATATCCAATGCAGATTTAAATATTCTAAAAGAAGCAATCCGTTTAAGTTCTTCTTCCTACGGATTGCAACCTTATAAAGTTATAATTGTTGAAAATCCTGAACTAAGAGCTAAAATTAGACCATCAGCTTGGGGACAATCGCAAATTATAGAGGCATCACACTTAATTATCTTTGCTAATGAAATTAACTTTGGCACAACCGGAATCGATAATTATTTTAAAAATACTAGTGAAATTAGACAAATTCCTCTAGAAAGTATGAAGGGGTATCAAGATTTGGTGATTAAAAACATCACCTCTCTTCCTGAAGAAATGCGAAATATCTGGACGGCAAAACAAACGTATTTGGCTTTAGGAAATTTATTGAATGCCGCTGCTGAACTTAAAATTGATGCCACACCCATGGAAGGTTTTGTTCCTGCCGAGGTCAATGAAATACTAGGTTTGGACAAATTAGGTTTAAATGCCACTTTAATAGCAACTATTGGCTATAGACACGAGGATGATGCAACACAACACAACAAAAAAGTTAGAAAATCAAACGAAGAATTATTTATCACATTATAATTATTAATCAAATTCAAAATTAAATATTCAAACACATGAAAAATTTCAAATCAATCGCATTAGCATTAGTAGTGGTTTTATCTACGGTATCAGTATCAGCGCAAACTAAAAAAGTTGATGCTGCAAAAAGCACCATCAACTGGACAGGAAAAAAAGTAACGGGACAACATGAAGGAACAGTCAATCTGAAAGATGGCGCATTAGTTTTTAAAGGAACAAAATTAGTTGGCGGTACCTTCAACGTAGACATGACCTCACTTGTGGCAACAGACTTAAAAGCAGGTCAAGGCAAAGAAAAATTAGAAGGCCACTTGAAATCAGAAGATTTTTTTGGAATTGAAAAATTTGCAACAGCAACCTTAGTATTCAAAAAATTAGTTACCAAAGCACCCAATGTGTACACTGTAACTGGAGATTTAACAATTAAAGGAATTACGAAACCAGTTACTTTTGATTTAACTACAACTGCAAATACAGCTTCAAGTACTGTAAAAATTGACAGAACAAAATATGACATCAAATACGGTTCTGGAAGTTTCTTTGACAACCTAGGAGATAAAGCAATTTCAGACGATTTTGCTTTAGCTGTTGCTTTGAAATTCTAAATTTAAGTACATTCGTTTTCTAACCCCAACAAGCAATTGTCGGGGTTTTATTTTAATAATTCTAGCCTGAAAATTTATTTAACAAAAAAACTATACTTTTCAACTTATTTCACGTCTAATATTTTTGAAAAATCAAATTTCATTTCTATATTTGTAGCAATAAAGAAAACATGAAAACAATTTTAAACAATACTTGGTGGTGGAACAATTTACGTCAGTCGTCGTGAACTAAGCTCCTATAGTATTATTAAAACTATAAATATAAAAGGCTTGTCATCACGACAGGCCTTTTTTTTGTTTCAAATTATAAATTAGAACACACATAGGATGCATCCTGTTGCTATCAAATAACAAAAACACAATGAAAACTTTGATATTAAATACCAAATACAAACAAATCCTGGCAGATACGATAACTCCTGTCAGCGTATATCTCAAAATTCGTGATAAATTTCCAAATAGTTTACTACTGGAAAGTAGCGACTATCATGGTAATGACAACAGTTTCTCCTATATTTGTTGTAATCCGATTGCTTCCATAAAAATAGAAAATGAAATCATCTACAAAACATTTCCTGATGGGAGTTTTGAGAAAATTGAAATTGATGCCAACACCAATATCCCGCAAGTAATTCAAGAATTTTCGGGTCAATTCAAATCCGAGAAAAACGATTTTAAATTCATCAATAATGGACTTTTTGGATATATTTCGTACGATGCTGTTCGTTACTTTGAAAAAGTGTCTATTGCCAAAAAAGAAAATAGCAATACCATTCCTGATGTGTATTATGCCGTGTACCAAAACATAATTGCTATTAATCATTTCAAGAATGAGGCCTATATTTTTTGTCATAGTTTAGATGGTAAAAACAACATTTCAGAAATTGAACAATTATTACAATCCCGAAATATTGCTTCTTATAAATTTTCGAAACAAGGAGACGGATTTTCAAATTTAACCGACGAAGAATTCAAACATAATGTGGCTTTAGCCAAAAAACATTGCTTTAGAGGTGATGTGTTCCAATTGGTTTTGTCAAGACGGTTTACACAAGGGTTCAAGGGCGATGAATTCAATGTATATAGAGCATTGAGAAGCATTAATCCTTCGCCTTATTTATTCTTTTTTGATTACGGTGATTTCAAAATATTTGGTTCTTCGCCCGAAGCCCAAATTATTGTCAAAGACCGCAAAGCTGAAATTCATCCTATTGCAGGAACTTTTAAAAGAACAGGCGATGATGAAAAAGATGCCATTCTTGCCAAAGAGCTATCCATTGATAAAAAAGAAAATAGTGAACATGTAATGTTGGTGGATTTAGCCCGAAATGATTTGAGCCGCAACGGTCATAATGTGAATGTAGAGAAATACAGGGAGGTGCAGTTTTTCTCACATGTCATTCACTTAGTTTCAAAAGTAACCGGACATTTACATGAAAAAGCTTCTACAATGCAGGTTGTAGCCGATACTTTTCCAGCTGGAACATTGAGTGGCGCTCCCAAACACAGAGCCATGCAACTGATTGAGGAGTATGAAAAAACAAATCGTAATTTTTATGGTGGTGCTATAGGTTTTATGGATTTTGAAGGTAATTTTAATCATGCGATTATGATTCGGACTTTCCTTAGTAAAAACCATCAATTGCATTCTCAAGCCGGCGCCGGAATTGTAGCCAGTTCAGATGAAGAAAGCGAAATGCAGGAAGTATATAATAAATTGAGGGCCTTAAATGCCGCTTTGGATTTAGCGGAGACAATATAAATCCCCTTCCCAACCCTCCCTGACGGGAAGGGAGCCAAATGTAAAAAAATTAGCAACTTATGAAGTTGTAAATAAAAATAACAATTAAAAAACCTATTTACCCCAATAGGTACTCCCCTCCTTCGGAGGGGTTGGGGGAGGAAAATGAAAAAAATACTAGTTATAGACAATTACGATAGTTTCACTTACAATTTAGTGCATTATCTGGAAGATTTAGATTGCGAAGTAACCGTTTATAGAAACGATGAATTTGACATTGATGAAATTGCCGTTTTCGATAAAATTCTTCTTTCGCCGGGACCCGGAATTCCGGATGAAGCGGGGTTACTCAAAGCAGTGATTCAAAAATATGGCCCTACAAAAAGTATTTTCGGGGTATGTTTAGGCCAACAAGCTATCGGAGAAGTTTACGGAGGAACGCTTTCCAATTTAGACAAAGTATATCACGGTGTGGCTACCAAGGTGAAAACAGTAGTAGATGATGACATTTTATTTGAAGGATTAGGAAACGAATTTGAAGTAGGACGGTATCATTCCTGGGTAGTTAATGCCAATTTACCGGATGTTCTAGAGGCAACTTCCTTTGATGAAAACGGGCAAGTAATGTCATTGCGCCACAAAACATACGATGTACGTGGTGTACAATTTCATCCCGAGAGTGTGTTGACTCCAAATGGAAAAAAGATGTTGGAGAACTGGGTTAAAAATTAGTCATAAAGTCAAATGTCATAAAGTTGAAAGACTTTAAGGCTTTAAGACTTTCAACTTTAAGACATATATAAAAATGAAAAATATATTAAACAGATTAATCAATCACGAAATCCTTTCTCAAGAAGAAGCAAAAAACGTACTGGTTAATATTTCCAACGGGAGCTATAACTCGAGTCAGATAGCTGCTTTCCTAACCGTGTATATGATGCGAAGCATCAGCATTGAAGAACTAGCCGGTTTTCGTGAAGCGTTGTTAGAACTGTGCATTCGTGTGGATTTATCCGCATATGATACCATCGATTTATGCGGTACAGGTGGTGACGGAAAAGACACTTTTAATATTTCAACCTTGGCTTCTTTTGTGGCAGCGGGTGCAGGAATTAAAGTGGCAAAACATGGGAATTATGGTGTTTCTTCCATTTCAGGTTCTAGTAACGTAATGGAGAAATTAGGCATTAAGTTTAGTAACGATTCTGATTTCTTAGAAAAAAGTATTGATAAAGCGGGAATTTGTATTCTACATGCTCCATTATTTCATCCAGCGATGAAAAATGTGGGACCTATTCGAAAAGAATTAGGGGTGAAAACTTTTTTCAATATGTTGGGACCAATGGTAAATCCATCGTTCCCAAAAAATCAATTGGTTGGTGTTTTCAATTTAGAAATGGCCAGAATGTATGCGTATTTATATCAAAATACTGATGTGAACTTTACCATCCTGCATTCGCTTGACGGCTATGATGAAGTGTCCTTGACGGGACCTACAAAAACGATTACCAGCTCCATGGAAGGCATGATAAATCCGGAAGATTTTGGTGTTCACCTTTTGCTGCAAAGCGAAATCGAAGGAGGGAAAACTATAGAGCAATCTGCTCAAATGTTTACTGATATCATTTCCGGTAAAGGAACAGAAGCACAAAATAATGTGATTTGTGCCAATGCGGCCATGGCAATTGCGACTGTTACAAAATGTTCTCCTTTAGAAGGATTTCAAATAGCGAAAGAAAGTTTATTATCCGGTAAAGGACTTGTAGCTTTGAAGAAATTGAAAGATTTAAGTAAATAAAAATAGTTTGAAGTTCAAGGTTTAAAGTTGTTTGCATTTCCAACAACTTTAAACCTTGAACAAATAAAACTTTAAACAAAAAAATAAATGAATATTTTAGATAAAATCATAGTTGACAAAAAAAGAGAAGTCATTCTCAAGAAATCTATCATACCAGTTTCACAATTGGAAGCATCTGTTTTTTTTGAAAAAAAGACGATCTCTTTGAGTACTAATTTACAAAAAAGCACATCCGGAATTATTGCAGAACACAAACGCCGTTCGCCCTCCAAAGCTGAAATAAATTATAGTTTTACGGTTGAAGAAGTAACCAGAGGATATGAAAATGCAGGGGCTTGCGGGATTTCAGTATTGACTGATGGAAAATATTTTGGTGGTTCGTTAGACGATTTGCTTTTGGCAAGAGCCACAGTAAATATACCATTATTGCGAAAAGAATTCATTGTTGATGACTATCAAATATTGGAAGCCAAAGCCTACGGAGCTGATTTAATTCTACTTATCGCAGCAATTTTAACCAGAGAAGAAATCAAATCCTTGTCTGAATTTGCCAAAAGTTTAGGACTAGAAGTTTTACTGGAGGTACACAATCAAGAGGAACTAGAAAAATCAATTATGCCTACATTAGATATGATTGGTGTAAACAATAGAAACCTAAAAACCTTTGAAGTGAATTTGGATTTCAGCAAGCAATTAGCAGCGCAAATCCCAGATGATTTTATAAAAATTTCCGAAAGTGGGATTTCATCAATTGAAGCGATTAATGAATTAAAACCATTTGGATATAAAGGATTCCTAATTGGAGAAAACTTTATGAAAACTGATAACGCAGGTAAAGCTGCAACCGAATTTATCAGCCAACTATAAAAACAACCCTGTTAGGATTTAAAATTCTAACAGGATTGGGTAAAGTTTAAAAAAATACCATAAAATGAAAAAACACACTGACAATCAAGATACTTCGGCTCGCTCCCCTTCTGGGAGGGCTGTGGTGGGGATTAAGATTTGCGGCATGAAATATTCCGATAACATACAGGAAGTAGGATCGCTCCTACCCGATTATATGGGGTTTATATTCTGGGAGAAATCAGCTCGGTATTTTGATGATGTGATTCCTGATGTACCAAAGTCGATCAGGAAAGTTGGGGTTTTTGTAAATGAAACCGTCGAAATTATTTTGGCGAAAGCTAAAAAACACGATTTGCAGGCCATTCAATTGCACGGTCACGAATCCGTTGCCTTTTGCCAGGAATTAAAAAATAAAACAGATCGTAAAATAGTTATTATAAAAGTATTCTCTGTTGATGATTCTTTTGATTTTGAGGTGCTAAAACCGTTTGAAAGCGTTTGTGATTATTTTCTTTTTGATACCAAAGGAAAATTACCCGGCGGAAACGGAACCACATTTGATTGGAAAGTATTAGAAAAGTATCCGTCAAACAAACCGTTCTTCCTGAGTGGGGGAATCGGAATTGATGAAATGGATGCGGTGAATGAAATGTTGAAAACTAATTTACCTCTTTATGCTATTGATGTAAATAGTAAATTTGAAATAGAACCCGGATTAAAAAACATACAATTATGCAGAGACGCGCTGCTGTCCGTCTCTACAGATAACAAAATAAAAAAATAAAAATTATGTCATACAATGTCAATGAAAAAGGCTACTACGGTGAATTTGGGGGCGCTTACATTCCCGAAATGCTATATCCAAATGTAGAAGAATTACGCCAAAATTATTTAAAAATTACAGCTGAACCAGAATTTCAAGCTGAATTTAATGCTTTGCTAAAAGAATATGTGGGACGTCCTACGCCACTTTATTATGCTAAACGCTTATCAGAGCAGTACAATACTAAAATCTACCTAAAAAGAGAAGATTTATGCCACACTGGGGCACACAAGATAAACAATACTATTGGGCAAATTTTGTTAGCCAAACGCCTAGGAAAAAAAAGAATCATTGCCGAAACCGGTGCTGGTCAGCATGGTGTAGCCACAGCAACCGTTTGTGCCTTAATGGGAATGGAATGCATCGTGTATATGGGTGAAGTTGATATTAAACGTCAAGCGCCAAATGTAGCTCGTATGAAAATGCTAGGAGCAGAGGTTCGTCCTGCGCTGTCTGGCTCAAGAACACTGAAAGATGCCACTAACGAAGCCATTCGCGACTGGATTAACAACCCTGTAGATACCTATTATATCATTGGATCAGTCGTAGGACCACACCCTTATCCGGATATGGTAGCTCGTTTTCAAAGTGTCGTTTCTAAGGAAATCAAGGAACAATTACTGGAAAAAGAAGGTCGTGAAAATCCAGATTATCTAATTGCTTGCGTGGGTGGTGGTAGCAACGCTGCTGGAACCTACTATCATTTTCTGGATAACGAAGACGTGAACATAATTGCTGTTGAAGCCGCCGGTTTAGGTGTCGATTCAGGCGAAAGTGCCGCAACATCTGCCCTAGGAAAAATAGGTGTTATTCACGGCAGTAAAACCTTACTGATGCAAACTACCGATGGCCAAATCACTGAACCATATTCCATTTCAGCAGGACTGGATTATCCGGGTGTTGGACCTATGCACGCCAATTTATTCACCACCGGAAGAGCACAATTCATCTCAATTACGGATGATCAAGCCATGCAATGGGGAATCAAATTATCTCAAATGGAAGGGCTTATTCCTGCTATCGAAAGTGCGCATGCCTTTGCTGTTCTTGACGAAATGAAATTCAAACCGGAAGATGTGGTAGTTATCAATCTTTCCGGTCGTGGCGATAAAGATTTGAATACTTATATTGATTATTTTAAATTATAACTGGGTTTATCCTGATATTCTTCAGGGTTTATTCCGAATTTCTTTCGGGCCGTTCCCTCGCTTCTTCTGACGTTACAGCAAGGTCAGGATTTTCGTTGCAATCTGTTTTATCTCGTTAAAAAACGAGATAAAAAAGTATTTTCACCGCAAACGAAGTTCACTGAACTCCAATAAGAGATAAGAGTATAATGAAGTAAACCTTAACGCTAACGAAACAACATAAAATGACGTTCAATTCACATTTTCAAAACAGAAATTATGGAAAAAATATTCACTTACGGCAGCTTACAAAATGAGGACATACAAAAAGATCTTTTTGGACGTATTCTTGAGGGAACACCACAAACACTAATTGGTTACATCGTAAAAGAAATCCAAATTGAAGAAGAATTTGGATTAGTGCGCTATCCCATCATTACGCAAACAGAAAAACCGGAAGACACCATTAACGGAATGGTATACACCGTCACCACAAAGGAACTCCATCAATCCGATCTTTACGAAGGATTGCATTATAAACGCATTGAAGTGCACTTGCAATCCGACCAAAAAGCATGGGCATACAGTGCTGCTGTTTAAACATTCCAATTAAAACTCTAAAGTAAAAAAGATCCTAAAAATAGAATAAAAAAACACAAAAATGAATCGAATAAATCAAAAATTACAAGAGACTAAGAAGATCCTTTCCATCTATTTCTCCGCAGGATATCCAAACCTTAACGACACGGTACAAATCATTCAGGATTTAGAGAAAAATGGCGTGGATATGATTGAAATTGGACTGCCGTTCAGTGATCCGCTTGCTGATGGTCCGACAATACAAGCCAGTTCTACACAAGCGTTGCACAACGGGATAACTACCCAAGTGCTGTTTGACCAACTCAAGGACGTTCGTAAAACAGTATCCATTCCTTTAGTGATTATGGGGTATTTCAACCCAATATTACAATACGGAATAGAAAATTTTTGTCAAAAATGTGCGGAGATTGGTATTGACGGATTAATCATTCCCGATCTTCCCGTTGACGTATATGCAGATGAATATAAAACTACTTTCGAAAAATACGGAATTAAAAATATTTTCCTAATTACGCCACAAACATCCGAAGAGCGCATTAACTTTATTGACAGTGTTTCTGATGGATTTATTTACATGGTAAGTTCAGCGAGCGTTACGGGATCACAATCCGGTTTTGGAGGCGTTCAAGAAGCCTATTTCAAACGTATTGCCGATATGAATCTTAAAAACCCTCAAGTAATAGGTTTTGGAATCAACAACAAGGAAACCTTTAACCAAGCAACTCAATTTGCTAAAGGAGCAATTATAGGAAGTGCTTTCATTCAGCATTTAACTGAAAATGGTACTGGTAAAATAAAAGAATATGTAAACGCAATTCGATAAACAACTTCTATTATATAAAATCAAACGGTGTTTACAGTTCCTTTAAGCACCGTTTTTTTATAGCCGTTTAGCTAAAAAAAGCCTTTTTCATGTTTTGTCAAGAAATATTCTTATACTAACGCAATAAATAAAAGTCATCGTCTCATGAAAAAAAAGGTAGATTTAAGCCATTTTTATGAATCGTAAGTACAAATGCGTGGGATTATAAGAAATCACAATAAATACAAAACAAAATTGAAAATTATTCCTCTAATGCTGATATACTTAGAAAACAATTGCTTTTATAGAATTACATTAATTCCACAATCAGTATTAACACTGCGTCTATAAATTTAATTTTGTTTAATTAATTGTTAAAAAAGTTAAACAATGAATTTTAATATGTACATTTGATATAACAAATAATTTTAAACTTAAAAAATTAATTATGAAATTAGTAAAAACAATTACCGCATTTGTATTATTAGGAGTAATTACAACTTCTTGTGGAGAAAAAAAGAAAGCAGAATCAGCTGAAATGACAGATTCTACTGCCGTAGCAATGGACACAACAGCCGTAGTTGAAACACCAAATATAGTAGGTGTAGCTGCGGGCAATGCAGATTTCACAACACTTGTTACTGCCGTAAAAGCAGCAGGATTAGTTGAAACATTAAGCGGCGAAGGTCCGTTTACTGTATTTGCACCTACCAATGAAGCATTTGCAAAACTACCTGCGGGAACTGTAGATGGTTTATTGAAACCAGAAAGTTTAGATAAACTTAAAGCTGTATTAACCTATCATGTTGTAGCAGGAAAATTTGAAGCTGCCGCAGTGATTGAGGCCATAAACAAAAATAACGGAAAATATACAGTAACTACTGTTCAAGGTGGTACGATTGTTTTAAGCCTTAAAGATGGAAAAGTAATCCTAACAGATGCAAATGGAGGAACTTCTACAGTAGTTCTTGCTGATGTAGTGGCTTCAAACGGGGTAATCCACGCGATTGATACAGTGGTTATGCCCAAATAAGATATTATAATACTTTTAAAAAAAGAGGCTGGCTCAAAATAAAAATGAGCCAGCCTCTTTTGTTTATATTTCAAAAAGGGAAAACCTACAATTTCCAAAAAGCTATTTCACTCTCAAGAAAGTGAGTTAAAAAGAGGCTTATTCAGCTGCTTTTTTTTATAAATATACCAATACGGACTTCATATAGGGCAAGATGTATAAATATTTTGGCCGCATCTGCCGTGTCGGGATGGACGGAGTCCTTCGTAATATAGTTGATTAAAAATAGTAATATTGCGATCACTTTCATCTTCCCCCATCATGCACTACACGAACTAGAAAACCCTGTGGAACTACCTCTTTTTAAGGAGCAGACAAAAAAATATTTTGCACTTGATGAAAGGCCCCAAAATTGATTTTTTTGAGCTATAGTGCAACTACATAAACGCGAATTAAATACCTAAAAATCAATTTAATAAAACAAAAATAATCCTTTGTTCTATTAATTATTAGTGCCAAAAAGGGCTGTCGATTGACAGCCCTTTATAATTAATTAAATACTTAAATTAGAATTTATAGTTTAATGATAAATTAAACATTGTTCCTAATTGGCTAAAGTGATATCCATCATACGTCATTTGAGAGTAACGTTGGTTGAAAGTAATCAAGTCAGACTGTTCTTTGATGCCTACTGCATTATTTATTAAAGCCGTTCCAGCTGCATTCTCCGCTTTGAATTGCCATTCTGGTAGAACGTTTAATAAATTATTTACATTTAGAGATACTGTTAATTTCTCTGTTGCAGAAAACGTAACGCCTAAGTCAGTAACTACTTTAGTTAAAAATTCGATTCTTAAATCATCGCTCATACCTGCGTTTTTGAATTTTGTAGGTCCAAAAACAGTATTGTTTAATGAGAACCCAAATTTACCAATTTCGTAATCTCCACCAAAAATATACTTAAATTTTGGTCTTGATGTAAAAAGTAATGCTTCCTGAGTAGCGTCAATAATAGTTTGATTTGCTAAAGGGCCAGATAAGTTTTTAACACTTTGAGGATCTTTTACCGCTCCGTCTCTTTCATTTTCGAAGGTGTAATTTCCAGAGAAATTAAGTGCTAATTTTCCTGTTCCTAATAAAATGTTTCTATAGCTGGCAACAACATCCACTCCAGAAGTTTTAGTATCCATACCGTTGACAAAGAAGCTTTGTCTGTTAGTAGGATCGCCATTTGTATCAACTTCAAATGCAATTTCATTACTTAGTAATACTCTGTCTTTAACTTTAATATTATAGTAGTCTAGCGTAAAGGTGAAATCTTTAGACGGTTTTAATCCAAAACCTAAAGTTAAGTTGTTCGATTTTTCAGCATCTAATTTAGGTATTCCATTTTGTCTAGCTGCAGATGAAACATTGTTTATCAAACCTGTAACTACAATGGCTCCACCAGCTTCGAAAGAGGATTGTGATTTTTGAGTGTAAATTTGGTGTAATGATGGCGCTCTAAAACCAGTTGAAAGCGAACCTCGTAAAGTGATTTTGTCATCTAGGAATTTATATCTTGAACTTACTTTCCAAACGGTTGCTCCACCAAAATCACTATAATCTTCATAACGTACAGTTCCGTTAACCAAGAAATCTTCGGTTACATCATACGCAACATCAAAATAGCCACCTAAATTGTACCGATTAAATTTTCCTGAATTCTCAGGAGTATTTCCTTGGAATGAATCTGCTCCAAGACCAACATAAGAAGCTTCATCACCAGCTATAATTTCAAAATTCTCTGTTCTGAATTCAGATCCAAAACCAATGCTGATTTTATCAGATACCACTTTAGAAATGTCTAAGTTTCCAACGATATGATTGAATGATGTTCCTCCTGGTCTGAATGAAATTGGGCTTAAACCACCGTAAACAAAATCATATGTTGCTGGATCTCCATCAAAGTCTGACCTATTGTGAGAATTACTAACCGTATAGCTTTGTTTGTTACCGCCTGTTGTAATACTAGCATCTGTATTCCATTCATTTTTAGTAGATTTATACCCTATTGTAGCATTGTAGTCATTTAAATCCCCGGTAAAAGTAGGAACATAACCTACATAAGAACTTGGGTTTGTTCCGTCTCCAAATAAATCTAATAGATAAGGAAACTCCTCTAGTGTTCTCCAATATGGAGTTCTGTAGTTAGCAAATGAGTTTACTTTCTTATAAACATAAGCGGCATTATAATATAACTGCGTATTTTCAGTATAATTAATACCACCATTTACTAAGAATTTTGCAGCAGCAGTTTCTGGAGAACCATTCACATTACCAGCATCCGGATATTTAGCAAGAAAAGCTTGGACATCAGCTAAAGGTGCTCCAAAACCTGTATTTCCATTAGCTTCAGCAGCTGCGTCAACTTTCCCAGGTCTGTTGGCCAGGTTCACTTTAGAAAAATCTACTGTATAATTGACAAATCCTCTATCGCCTACAGTAGATCCATTATTTAAACTTACACCTAACATTTCGCCGTCGCCTTCAGAAGTAACGCCACTTCTTAATGTTACAGATCCGTAATTAGTATTCTTTTTCAATATAATATTCATAACTCCGGCAATCGCATCTGATCCGTATTGTGCTGATGCTCCATCACGAAGTATTTCTACTCTTTCGATAGCATCTGTAGGAATTGCAGAAATGTCTGCACCCGTCTCACCACGTCCTGGAGAGGTTTGCGTATACAGCAAAGAACTCATGTTTTTACGCTTCCCGTTGATAAGGATCAAGGTTCTGCTAGGTCCCATGTTTCTGATTTCATACGGATCCAGTAATGAAGTCGCATCGTTTACAGGTGTTTGAACCGTGTTGAACGATGGAATTTTGTACTGCAATGCTTTGTCAAAAGTCGCTTGTCCGGTTGAGGCTAAATCCTTTGCAGAAATGACATCAATGGGCAGCGCTGATGTGGTATTACTTCTTGGCGCCGTTCTGGTCCCAGTAACTACAACTTCATCTAAATTTTGTCCGCCTTCTTCTGATAAGACAGCATTCAGTACAGCACTAGTAACCACTTTTTCTAATTTGGCAAAACCTACATAACTAAAAACTAGAGTAGCTCCTTCTTTAACTTTTATCTTGTAGGCTCCATCCATATCAGTAGAAACTCCATTTTGAGTCCCTTTTTCAATAATATTCACACCCGGCAAGCCATTGCCTGTGTCATCTTTGACGATACCCGAGACTTCTTTTTGTGCAAAAAGCACCGAGATGTTGAGTAGAAATAATAACAATACGAATTTTTTCATAATACTTTGAATTAAGTTTTTGGTTTGGTTTAAAATCGT
The DNA here is from genome assembly GCF_003968735.1 of Flavobacterium sp. RSP49. NCBI lineage: Bacteria > Pseudomonadati > Bacteroidota > Flavobacteriia > Flavobacteriales > Flavobacteriaceae > Flavobacterium > Flavobacterium sp. RSP49. Next base: position 142,796 of record NZ_RYDN01000005.1, read on the forward strand.
CCGCAATATAAATTTTTTTAACAAAATATTAGTAAATATTTTATTTTTTTATAAAAAAAAATTCAGACCCGTTTAATCTGAAATTTTACTTATTTAAACATTTTTAAAATCTTATCTTTGCACACTTTTAATGGCAGCTGCTGAATTTTAAGTTTAGCGTGTTATTCAAAAAAAAGTATCATGAAGTCGTCATGAAATCTGTTCAAAAAACAGCAAAAGTGACGACACACTATTCCATTAAAAATAAATATTATCTACATATGAAAGCAGGAATTGTAGGATTACCAAATGTTGGAAAATCAACATTATTCAATTGTTTATCCAATGCAAAAGCGCAAAGTGCTAACTTTCCTTTTTGTACCATCGAACCCAATATAGGTGTTGTAAATGTTCCGGATTCCAGAATGGAAAAACTGGAAGAATTAGTAAAACCAGAACGCGTGCAAATGGCAACAGTCGATATCGTTGATATTGCAGGATTAGTAAAAGGAGCTAGTAAAGGGGAAGGTTTAGGAAATCAATTCCTTGGAAACATTAGAGAATGTAATGCGATCATTCACGTTTTGCGTTGTTTTGATAACGATAACATTGTTCACGTTGACGGAAATGTAAATCCTATCCGCGACAAAGAAACCATAGACATCGAGCTGCAATTGAAGGATTTGGAGAATGTTGAAAAACGCTTAGAAAAAGTAAATCGTGCCGCTAAAACAGGAAATAAAGAAGCACAAACCGAAAAAGCTCTTTTAGACCGAATCAGAGAAACATTGCTTCAGGCAAAATCAGCACGAATAGTAATTCCTCAAAACAATGATGAAGAGGTTTTGATGGAAGCGTTTCAGTTAATTACAGCAAAACCAGTTTTATACGTCTGTAATGTTGATGAAAACTCAGCAGTAAATGGAAACAAATACGTCGATCAGGTTCGAGAATTGGTCAAAGATGAAGATGCGGAAGTAATTATTCTTTCGGTTGGTGCTGAAGCTGATATTACCGAATTAGAAAGCTATGAAGAGCGTCAGGTTTTTCTGGAAGATATGGGTTTGACTGAGCCAGGAGCCTCAGTCTTGATACGTGCAGCTTATAAATTATTGAAGCAACAAACTTACTTTACAGCAGGTGTCAAAGAAGTTCGTGCTTGGACTATAGATGTTGGGGCAACTGCGCCACAAGCTGCAGGAGTAATTCACACTGATTTCGAAAAAGGATTTATCCGCGCCGAAGTGATTGCATACGAAGATTTTGTTCATTACGGTTCCGAAGCAAAATGTAAGGAAGCCGGGAAATTCAAGGTAGAAGGAAAAGAATACATCGTAAAAGATGGAGATGTGATGCATTTTAGATTCAACGTGTAAATAAGTCATAATGTCGAAAGTCATAAAGTCGAAAGTTAGTAATAGCTTTCGACTTTTTTGTACTCAATCCAGCTTTCCACTTCAAACGAAGTTCACTGAACTCCAATTAAAATAAAAGTTTAGTGAAGTACTATTTTCCCATCAATCTCTTTTTTCTAAGACAAAAAAAGAGACTGATTGGCAAAATGCTTTCCGTTGCAATCTGGGGTAAAATCGATTTTGCTAATATCAAATTTCATAATTTCATCTTTGTTTTCAAAATAGGTCAATCTGTGTCCAATTATTTTGTAAGAGAGCCAATTTTTAGTACTTTTAGTCAAAATAAAGTATCATGAAAATAATCGCTTTTGGCGCAAGCCCCAGCAAAAACTCGATCAATAAAAGATTAGCGACTTACGCAGCGAATCTTTTTGAAAATGCAGTAATTGAGGTACTGGATTTAAATGATTTCCAAATGCCGATATTTACCGTCGATATAGAAAAAGAAATTGGTCAACATGAATTAGCAAAATCATTTCTGGCTAAAATTGCCACTGCTGATCTTCTAGTGGTTTCCTTGGCAGAAAATAACGGGAATTATTCTGTTGCTTTCAAGAATATTTTTGACTGGTGTACCAGAATAAATGCGAAGGTTTTTCAGGAAAAACCTATGTTATTGATGGCAACTTCTCCTGGAGGCAAAGGTGGCGCTAGCGTTTTAGGAATTGCGAATAACGCTTTCCCATTTTATGGTGGAAACATTAAAGCCACGTTTTCATTACCTAGTTTTGATATTAATTTTGATGTAGAAAAAGGAATAATTTCCAATCCTGAATTTGATAATCAATTGAAAGAAATCATTAAAAATTTTTAAATAGAGGAGTGTCAATATCATTCTTAATAACTTTGATGGCTTCCTGTTTTAAACTTTATCGAATTACATTACATTAGCACCAAATCCACAAAACCTACAATGTCCGATCAAAATCAATATACCGAAGACAACATTCGGTCACTCGACTGGAAAGAGCATATTCGCATGCGACCCGGAATGTACATCGGAAAATTAGGCGACGGCTCCTCCTCAGATGACGGAATTTATATTCTGCTAAAAGAAGTACTCGACAACTGTATCGATGAATTTGTTATGGGTGCCGGAAAAACAATTGAGGTCACTATTAAAGATAAAACCGTTACCGTCAGGGATTATGGACGTGGAATTCCTTTGGGAAAAGTGATTGATGTAGTTTCCAAAATGAATACCGGCGGAAAATATGATTCGCTTGCTTTTAAGAAATCAGTTGGTCTGAACGGAGTAGGGACAAAAGCAGTCAATGCGTTGTCCAATTATTTTAGAGTAGAATCCGTTAGGGATGAAAAACAAAAAGCAGCAGAATTCTCTGCAGGAAACCTTGTTCTCGAAGAAGATATTATCGAAACAACTAAGCGAAAAGGAACTAAAGTTACTTTTATTCCAGATGAAGCAATTTTCAAAAATTACAAATATCGGTATGAATATGTAATCAAAATGCTTAAAAATTATTGTTACTTAAACAATGGTTTGACGATCCTATTTAATGGTGAAAAATATTTTTCAGAAAATGGTCTGAAAGATTTATTAGAAGAAACTATTCATACTGAGGATTTAGAATATCCTATCATTCACTTGAAAGGTGAGGACATCGAAATTGCTTTGACGCACAGCAAAACCCAATACAGCGAAGAATACCATTCGTTTGTAAACGGACAAAACACGACTCAAGGCGGAACACATTTAGCAGCCTACAGGGAAGCTATCGTGAAAACCATCAGGGAATTTTACAACAAGAGTTTTGAAGCTTCTGATGTTCGAAAATCAATCGTTACAGCGATCAGCATCAAAGTAATGGAGCCGGTTTTTGAGTCGCAAACCAAAACTAAATTGGGTTCAACTGACATGGGATCCGAACCGGGAATGCCTTCCGTGCGTACTTTTGTAAACGATTTTGTAAAAACCAAATTAGATAATTATTTACACAAGCATCCACCAACCGCAGACGCATTATTACGAAAGATTATTCAAGCCGAAAGAGAACGCAAAGAATTGTCCGGAATACGAAAATTAGCGACAGATCGTGCCAAAAAAGCAAATCTGCACAATAAGAAATTAAGAGATTGCAGGGCGCATCTCCCAGATACTAAAAACCCTAAAAATCTGGAAAGCACTCTTTTTATTACCGAGGGAGATTCAGCTTCCGGATCCATTACTAAATCGCGCAATGTAAATACGCAAGCCGTTTTTAGTTTGCGTGGTAAGCCTTTGAATTCCTATGGAATGAGTAAAAAAATTGTATATGAAAATGAAGAGTTCAATTTGCTGCAAGCGGCACTAGATATTGAAGATGGCTTAGAAAAATTGCGGTATAACAACATCGTAATTGCTACTGATGCCGATGTTGATGGTATGCATATTCGCTTGTTATTGATTACTTTTTTCCTGCAGTTTTTTCCTGAATTGATAAAAGAAGGACATTTATACATTTTGCAAACGCCACTTTTCAGGGTTAGAAACAAAAAAGAAACAATTTACTGCTATTCTGATGAGGAACGAAGAAATGCTATTGAAAAATTAAAACCAAAACCAGAAATCACACGATTCAAGGGATTGGGTGAAATTTCACCGGATGAGTTCAAAAATTTCATTGGCGAAAGCATTCGTTTAGAACCCATTATGATGGATAAAAACACTTCGATTGAGCAATTATTGTCGTTCTATATGGGCAAGAATACTCCCGACAGACAGGAATTTATCATCAAGAATTTGAAGGTGGAATTAGATGTGATTGAGAAAATTTAAATAATTATAAAATGCCTACAAAAAGAATACTTATTCTTATTGCCTTACTGTTTATGATCAGTTTTTTAGCTACTTTTTTTATTATAAAGAGCAATGATCACAAGGAATGTGAAACAGTTGTAAAAAAAGAGTTAGATAAAAATGGAAATAGTGTCACAAAAGAAGAGCATATTTGTAAAGAAAAATATTCGTTTTAATCGGAGTTCTTTTTATTATAATTAACTGCCGTTCTTGCTTTTTTTTCCTTTTAGTTTAATTAGAAAAAGAGTCCGCAGAATAATTTTGCTTCTGAGCCAGAGTTAAACGATGCCGCCAATCTGGAATTACTCAAAAAAACATTGCAGACAAAGGAAGTTAATTATAATAAAGAAGAGCTACTAACAGAAAAATATTTTTTTAAAATATTAAGTGTAAATTAAAAATAAAACATGTCTAATAGCTACGGAAAAACCTGGTGGGGCCTGCAATGGCTGAACACATTATCGAACATTGATTATGACAACCGATTGCCAAGAGGTAAAAGTTATGCCAACAAGGGTTCCGTGACAAAAATCAATATCAAAGGCAATAGAATCGAAGCCAAAGTAACTGGCTCCAGACCCAAACCATATAATGTAGACATTACCTTACCTCCGTTTTTTGAACCAGAATTAGGGAATTTTATTAGTCAACTATCCAAAAAACCAACAATAATATCCAAACTTTTAAACAGAGAGCTCGACCCTGAGGTATTGACCATAGCCGAAAATTTAGGACTGAAAGTTTTTCCAAAACAATGGACTGATTTCAAGATGCAATGCTCGTGCCCGGATTGGGCGGTGCCTTGCAAACACTTGGCTGCTGTAGTCTATAAAGTGAGTGCAGAGATTGATAACAATCCGTTTTTAGTGTTTGAGTTGCACCAAGTGAATTTGATAGAAGAACTCAATAAATTAGGCATTTTTGTAAATATCACAACATCTGAAATTCCGAAAATTACCGATTTGTATTTTGATACCAAAAGTAAAAATACGCCTGAATATAAACCAGAAAACGCATACAAAAAGCTTTCATTTTCTAAACTATCGCCCATACACGAACCACTAACGGCTTTACTATCAGATTTTCCCGTTTTCTATCAAGGTTCCGGCAATTTCAAGGAAAAATACAGTACCAAAATAGGCAAAACGGTAAGGAACGCCCAAAAAGTGGTACAAGGAAAAATTTCACTTGAAAATCTATTCCTAAAAGTAAGCCTTCAGGAACAACAAATAAATCACCATAGCCACAACAAAATCACGATAGACGAAACCTATCAATCCAAGGTTTTTGTAAACGAAACCCAGTTTTCGTTTCTTGGATTTTTGCAGCAAATTGCTCAAATTAATTCGTCTAAAACATTAGATTACCAACCGTCAACAGCTTCCTTGCATACGGTTTTGCAGTTTGCCGTTCATTTATTGGCCAATGGAGCCGTAATTCCTCAAATTGTACAATTGCAAAACAAGGAATTTGCCATTCGCTGGTTACCTGCCATGTTAAGTAAGGATGTGCGGAGTTTAGTTGAAAAACTAGAAGAAATTTTACCACCCGCGATTTTTCTTTGGGAAGAAAAAAAAGGACAAAAAGCGATTAATAACAATCAAGCTTTCAACTTGCTGTCGTTATTCATTACGGAGATTATTCATGTTATGGAAGAGGCATCCAATCCAGATTTATTTTTGAATTTGTTTTTTAGAAATACAACGTATGCGTTCAAAAATCCTGGCGAAGAGGCGCTGAGTGGCGGTATTTTAGCTTGGTTACAAAAATATTACATTACCCAAGGTAATTATAAACCCCAAATTGTGGTGCAAGAACTGCCCAATGAAAACTTCAAATTGGTTATCAATATTCACGATACAAAGGAGAAAATTTTTAGTTTAAAGGATATTTTAACTAACGATAAATTCAACGAACATCGCTACGAAATCTTGCAAAGTCTTACTCAGTTGAGTTCTTTTATAGACGGATTAGATCATTATATCAATACCCAAGGAGAACGAGAAATTGTGATGAACAACGCTACTTTTACGCCTTTCTTGATGAGTATGATTCCGGCAATTCAGCTTTTGGACATTGATATTATGTTGCCAAAAGCATTGCGAGAAATTTTGAAACCCAAATCGAGTGTCAAAATAAAGAAAAGACCCGAAGGAAAATCATTCCTGAATTTGGCACAATTATTCGATTTCGATTGGCAAATTGCTATTGGTGACACTCTGATGGACGAAACTGAATTCAAGAAATTGATGACAAAATCAGATGGGTTAATCAAGTACAAAGCCAATTATATTTATGTAAATCAGCAAGATTTAGAAAAAATTCACAAACATTTCACCTCCACCAAGGAACTTTCGGCTTTCGAAATGTTGCGTGCAGTTTTGAGTGGTGAATACCAAGGAGCTGCCATTGGTTTGACAGATGAGGTCCGAGATTTGATTGCTGAACTGACTAATTTTTCCAAAATCGAATTACCAAAAGGTATCAACGCCACCTTGCGTCCCTACCAACATCGCGGGTTTTCATGGATGTATCGCAATGCGCAAATTGGTTTTGGATCCGTCCTTGCCGATGATATGGGATTGGGGAAAACCCTGCAAGTCATTACCACTTTATTGAAATATAAAGAAGAGGGATTGCTCGAAAAAGAAAAAGCTTTGGTCGTAGCTCCAACGGGACTTTTGACGAATTGGGAAACCGAAATAGCTAAATTTGCTCCAACCTTAAAAACTAAAATTTACCACGGATCAAATCGAAAGTTTGAAGCAACAGACGATTTTGATGTATTGATTTCCTCCTACGGAATCGTGCGTAGCGATGCAAAAGAACTGAAAAAGAAAAAATGGCATTCGCTGGTAATTGATGAAGCCCAAAACATAAAAAATAGCAATACCGAACAATCAAAGGCACTGAAAACCATTGGAGCCAATCATTTTATAGCAATGAGCGGAACACCTGTCGAGAACCGTTTGAGCGAATTATGGAGCATTATGGATTTCAGTAATCGAGGTTTAATGGGAAATAGTAAAGAATTTAGCCAAACCTACGGCATTCCCATCGAGATTAATAATGATGCCGAGGTAGCCGAGCAACTAAAAAAAGTAACCGCACCGTTTATGATGCGAAGATTAAAATCCGACAAAACCATTATTTCCGATTTGCCCGATAAAATTGAGATGGATTGCTATTCGGCTTTAGCCAAAGAACAAGCCACTTTGTATGAAGCCACCCTCGAAAAAGCGATGAATGACATCGAAGAAATGGAACTTTCAGACAGCAAAGCCATGTTTGTTCGCCAAGGATTAGTATTGCAAATGATTATGGCATTGAAACAAATATGCAATCATCCCACGCAATTCCTGAAAAACAACATCCTCGATGCCTCTTTGAGCGGCAAAATGGATCTATTGTTTGACAAACTCGACAGCATTATCGAAAGCGGCGAAAAAGTATTGATTTTTTCCCAATATACTGAAATGGGTAAATTATTAAAGTATTTTATAACCGAAAGATACAAAGAAGAACCCTTGTTTTACCACGGAGGTTGCACCTTGAAACAAAGAAAGGAAATGGTCGATGGTTTTCAAAACAACCGTGCCGACAAAGTCTTTATCCTTTCACTCAAAGCCGCAGGAACAGGTCTAAATCTTACAGCCGCCAACCACGTCATCCATTTTGACCTTTGGTGGAATCCCGCCGTAGAGGCCCAAGCCACGGACAGAGCGTACAGAATTGGACAAAAATCTAATGTGATGGTACATCGTTTTATAACCAAAAACACCTTTGAAGAAAAAATAAACGATATGATTCAGGCTAAAAAAGCACTTGCCGAAATGACGGTTTCCACTGGAGAGAATTGGATAGGAAATTTAAGTAATAGGGAGTTGAAAGAATTGTTTAAGGTGGGTTAGTTTAAGTATATTTGTAATTATTTATGGTTTAAGAGCAAAAGACAATTATAGAAGTGGGTTCTGATATAGATTTATCAATGTTTGGAAATAGTTTAAACTATGAATTAATCGGAAAAGTAAGTTCAGAAATTGATGATTTAAATACACCTTATCGATTTGATATTTCAATTTTTAAATTGCTACATTCTCCAAGTTTAAAAGCACATATTAATAGAGTTGGCACAGTATTTTACAAAAAATAAATGAAAGACGAAGAAGACGACAACATATTACCAGAAGGTCAGGAAGACGAAAATACAGTTGGAGAAGATGCTTTTGAAGATATAATTTCTACAGGAGGCAAGCATTTTTACGATAATCCAGAAGACGGCAACGATACCATTACCAAAGTTACGGGAATGTACAAAGACTGGTTTCTGGATTATGCCTCTTATGTAATTCTGGAACGCGCTGTTCCCGCAATTGAAGATGGTTTTAAACCGGTGCAACGCCGTATCATGCACTCTTTGAAGGAGCTGGATGACGGTCGTTACAATAAAGTAGCCAATGTTGTTGGGCACACCATGCAATATCACCCTCACGGAGATCAGAGTATTGGTGATGCTATGGTACAAATAGGGCAAAGAGAATTACTGATTGACTGTCAAGGAAATTGGGGAAATATTCTTACAGGAGATGGAGCTGCGGCTTCTCGTTATATTGAAGCACGTTTGTCTAAATTTGCTTTAGAAGTGTTATATTCTCCAAAAATTACCGATTGGGGTGTGTCCTATGACGGAAGACGGGCAGAACCCAATAACTTGCCAGTTAAATTCCCCTTATTATTAGCTTCCGGAGCCGAGGGAATCGCAGTAGGTCTTTCTACGAAAGTATTGCCTCATAATTTTAATGAATTAATCGATTCATCGATAAAAATATTAAAAGGAAAACCGTTTACTTTATATCCTGATTTCTTGACACAGGGAATTGCAGATGTGTCCAATTATAACGATGGATTGCGTGGTGGACGCATCCGTGTGCGGGCCAGAATTAGTCAGCTAGATAAAAATACTTTGGTAATTAGCCAAATTCCGTTTTCAACCAATACGACGACTTTGATTGACAGTATTTTGAAAGCCAATGAAAAAGGGAAAATCAAAATCAAGAAAATTGAGGATAATACTGCTGCTGAGGTCGAAATATTAATTCATCTTTTTCCGGGTGTTTCGCCTGATAAAACCATTGATGCATTGTTTGCCTTTACGGCCTGTGAAACTTCGGTGGCACCATTAGGTTGTGTGATTGAAGACAACAAACCGCTGTTCATTGGGGTCTCTGCAATGTTGAAAATTTCGACCAACAGAACGGTCCAATTACTGAAAAGCGAACTCGAAATCCAGTTGAGTGAATTAGAGGAGCAATGGCATTTTCTTTCTTTGGAACGTATATTTATCGAAAATAAAATCTATCGTGATATTGAAGAACAGACCACTAAGGAAGGCGTCATTAAAGCGGTAGATGATGGATTGAAACCCTACATTAAACACCTGAAACGCGCCGTTACCGAGGACGATATTCTGCGTTTATTGGACATCCGAATCATGCGTATTTCTAAATTTGACAGCAACAAGGCTCAAGATAAAATTCAGGCGCTGGAAGGAGATATTGAACAAGTGAAACACGATTTAGAACATCTGATTGATTTTGCTATAGCCTATTTCACACGATTAAAAGAGAAATATGGAAAAGGCAGGGAGCGCCAAACCGAACTTCGTGTTTTTGATGATATAGAAGCCACGAAAGTAGTCCTTAGAAATACTAAATTGTACGTAAACAGAGAAGAAGGCTTTGTAGGAACGAGTTTAAAAAAAGACGAATACGTTACAGACTGTTCTGATATTGATGATGTAATTGTTTTTCTGCGTGACGGAAAAATGATGATAACCAAAGTAGATGCGAAAACCTTTGTGGGTAAAGATATTATTCATATTGCCATTTTTGACAAAAGTGATAAACGGACCATTTACAATACGATTTACCGTGACGGAAAATCAGGACCTTCTTACATCAAACGCTTCAATGTTTCAGGCGTGACGAGAGACAAAGCGTATGATCTTACGAATGAAAGTGCGGGATCACAAGTGGTGTATTTCTCCTGTAATCCAAACGGAGAGGCAGAAGTAATTACCATTATGTTGCGTCAGGTGGGAACTGTCAAAAAACTAAAATTCGACATTGATTTTGCGAGTTTGGCTATAAAAGGAAGAGGTTCTAAGGGAAATTTAGTGACTAAATATCCAATCAAAAAAATTGAATTAAAAGAAAAAGGAATTTCAACATTATTGCCTCGAAAAGTATGGTTTGATGAAACCGTCCAAAGACTTAATGTAGATGGAAGAGGAGAACTGTTAGGCGAATTTAGACCTAATGATAAAATTTTGGTTCTTTCGCAATCCGGAAAAGTAAAGGTAATTACACCAGAATTATCTACTCATTTCGATGAAGATATGGTCGTTTTAGAAAAATGGATTCCTAAAAAACCAATTTCAGCCATTTATTATGACGGCGAAAAAGAACGCTACTACATCAAACGCTTTTTGGTGGAAACCGAAAACAAAGAGGAAAGTTTTATTACAGAACATACTAACTCACATCTTGAAATTGTATCAACAGAGTATCGCCCAGTAGCTGAATTAGTTTTCACAAAAGTGAAAGGCGTTCAAAAAGAAAATATAACTGTAAATATAGAATCGTTTATTGCACTTAAAGGATTTAAAGCACTAGGGAATCAATTAACCGCTGATAAGTTAAAACAAGTAAACCTCCTGGATTCTTTACCTTATGAAGCACCAAAAGAAATTATTCCGGAAGAATTGGAAGTAAAAGGCGAAACAAATGCTGACGATTCAGACATTCACCGTGATGATGACGGTCAAATAATATTAAGTTTAGAATAAAAAAATGCTCCGATTTGGAGCATTTTTATTCTAAACAATTATTTTTTCTTTCTCATTTTCATGTTCAGAAACTCTACAGCCAATGAAAAAGCAATTGCAAAATACAAATAAGCTTTTGGAACCGCTCCTACAGATTGGCCTACCAATACTGCTTCGGATAAGTGCATACTCTCTGTGATCAGCATAAAACCAATCAGAATTAAGAACGCTAAACCTAAAATCTGGATCGATGGATTGTTGTTGACGAACGTTCCAACCGGAACTGCAAATAGCATCATAACCCCAACAGAAATCACTACAGCCGTTATCATAATATACAATGCACCTTCCAGTCCGTTAGTCATGCCTACAGCGGTCAAAATACTATCTACGGAGAAAATAAGGTCAATCAACAAAATCTGGACAATAACGTTAGCAAATGATTTCGCAGCTGAAATGTTTAAATCCTTTTCTTCTTCTCCTTTATGGTCTACTTTTTCGTGAATTTCCTTGGTGCTTTTGTAAATCAAGAATATCCCTCCAGCCAATAAAATCATCGCTTGCCCGTTAAAATGAGCGGAGAACCAACCCCAATCCACACTAAACCAAGGTTCTTTCATGGCAATAAGAAGTGTAATCCCAAATAACAGGGCAATCCGCATGAACATGGCTAGAAATAAACCAATTTGTGTCGCTTTTTTGCGTTTTTCAACGGGTAATTTTCCTGTAACAATAGAGATAAAGATGATATTATCAATACCCAGTATGATCTCCAGAAACGTCAATGTTAACAGTGCTACCCAAGCATCAGGATTTAAAAATACTTCCATTTTACGTAGTTATAATTGTTTGATTTAAATATTTAATCAGAAATCTTTGTTACTGTTCCTCTTTGTTTGGCATCAGAACCAACCATTCCAAACTCAAAAGTATACGATTTTTTTGATGTAGTCAAAATTTTCATACCAATAGCTTTTTCTTCAGCCATGTTTTTGGGATGCAGTTTTTGCAGTACATATTCGCAATCACTGATCCAACGAATGGAAGCTGTATCTGTTTTCCCCTCAAAAGTCTCAATTTCAATACTGTTGTTGCGCTCAAATAAAGTCGTTTTCTTAACACCGTCTACTTCATATTCAAATTTAAATTTTCCGGTTTTGAAATCTTTACAGTTGCGCTCTTTATCATAACAAGACAAAAGCAATAGCATTGGAAGAAGGAATATTATTTTTTTCATTTTAAAATTATTTAATTTTTTTAGTACCTAATCCAGCTGTGCGTTGCAACTCCTAAGTCTAAAATCTTTTTTTCTATTGACAAAAAAGGAGCTTCCTTTAGTCGCTCTTTTTATCCATGAAAAAGTAGCTTTAAGCCTTTCGGGGTTTCCACTTCCATCTGGGGTAGTAGATTATTGTATTTTAATATCGTATTTATCCAAAAGACCAATAATCCCTTGTGTCGAAAATTTTGCTTTTTTCATCGGATTGAATTCGGGATCAATTTTAAAATCAGTTGCTTTTGAAAAATCGGCTCCAGCTAATTGCGTATTATTAAAAATAGCACCATCCAAATTGCTATTATCAAAAACGGAACTCGTAAGATTGGTTCCAACAAAACCTACCTCTCTTAACGAGCAGGAAATGAATTTTGTCTTTGGCATTTTTTTATTGGCAAACGAAGAATAATCCAAAACACATTCCTGAAAACTTACATTGAATAAGAAATCATCGCATTCTTCAAATTGGATTCCAAGTAATTTACAGTTTTTGAATTGTATCCCTTTTAAGCTTGCTCCTGATAATTTAGTCATCGCAAGATTGCAATCAATAAACTCGCAATCCATGAAACTGCTATAAGAAAAATCACTATTGGATAAATCGCAGTTTCTAAAAACGCAATCCTCAAATTCTCTGTTATTCACTTTTTTATCGACGTAAATAATTTTTTCGAATGTTTTTTGAACGTGAATTAGGTTTTCCATTAGTCGTTAAATAAACTTTTCATAATTGTTTTTAGTCCCAAATACATCAAAAACATTGCACTGATACAGGCAATGATACCTATTGCTAAAACTAAATAGTGCCAAACATTGTGTTGATTCATAAAAGCATTAGTAATGACAATTGGACCAATAAACAGCAACGGCAATGCACCGGCTAAATATTTGATTCCTTTAGATAAAAGTTCTTTGTTGGTTGCCATTTTTTTTTATTTAAAAGTTTACTTTTCAAAGATAATCGATATGTTAAAAACAAGTGTTACTTTTTGTAATTATCAACTGCTTTTCTAACACTACCGTATTTAATTAGTAATTGCGCAGCTTCGTCATAGGAAACAGAGATTTCTCCCAGTATCATTTTTATGCCACGATCTATGAGTTTGCTGTTGCTCAGTTGCATGTCGACCATTTTGTTGCCTTTTACTTTTCCCAGCTGAATCATAGTGGCTGTTGAGATCATGTTAAGCACAAGTTTTTGTGCCGTTCCTGCTTTCATACGGGAACTTCCCGTTACAAATTCGGACCCAACAACTACTTCTATAGGGAATTTTGCGGTTTGCGAAAGCGGACTTCCTGCATTGCAAGAAATACTTCCTGTAGTAATATTATTTTCGTTGCAAGTTTGCAATCCTCCAATAACATAAGGTGTTGTTCCGGAAGCTGCTATTCCTATAACTACATCATCTTCATTTACCTCGAAAGCTTTTAAGTCTATCCAAGCCTGAGTTGTGTTGTCTTCGGCATTTTCTACGGCTTTGCGGATTGCGGTATCTCCACCAGCAATAATCCCGATTACTAAATTGAAAGGAACCCCAAAAGTTGGTGGACATTCCGATGCATCAAGAATCCCGATACGACCGGATGTTCCTGCGCCAATGTAGAATAATCGTCCGCCGAGTTTCATTTTGGTAACAATTTCAGTCACTAAAGTTTCTATTTGTGGCAAGGCTTTTTCTACGGCAAGCGGAACGGTTTTGTCTTCCTGATTGATATTAGAAAGCAATTCTTGAATCGACATTTTTTCTAAATCGTCGTATTTTGAGGATTGCTCGGTGGTTTTTGTGAATTCCATATTGATGTTTTTTAAAGGGACAACTTGCGAGGTGTCCGCACTTTTATTACTTGCGTGAGGGATAGAAGTGGAAATCCTTTTTTATGTAGCGACAGCGGAATAAAAAAGATTGCAACATATAGCCCGACCCTTGCGGTCACGCCCAAATTGTAAAATTATATAAAATACGCCAGCGCAATTCCTATCACGATCATGGAAACTTTGGCGATGTTAAACTTGTGTCCTTCACTACTTTCAAAAATAATGGTGGAAGAGATATGGAATAATATCCCAATTACAATGGCTGTGATTTCAGTATAATACTCATTTAATATAGGCAAATAATCCGATAGAACGGTTCCCAACGGCGTCATTACTGCAAAAGTGATCATGAAGAAAAAGATAGCCTTTTTATTCAGGTTTGAATTGATGAAAAAAGTAGTCAAAATAATGGCTATAGGCAAATGATGAATGGCAATTCCTACCGCTAAATCATGATGATGGCTTACCGGGAATCCTTCCAGAAAGGCATGAATGCAAAGACTGATAAACAACAACCACGGGATTTGGGTCATGGTTTCATATCCGTGTACGTGTCCGTGCTCAGCACCTTTTGAGAAAAATTCCAATATAATTTGGAACAATATTCCAAGCATAATAAAGAGTCCGATAGTTGGATTTGCACTTTCATAAACTTCCGGCAACAAATGCATTACGGTCAAGGAAAGCAGAAACGAACCACTAAAGGCTAATAGTAATTTTAGATTGGTTTTATTTTTTGGTTTTAAAACCAAGGCGATACTATATCCTATAAGTACGGAAAGTAAAGGTAAAAGGTAATTCATATTCTTTGTTGAATCGTTTAATTGTTGATCTGCTTCCCGGTTTATTTTTTTGATTAACCTTATAAACGATTAACCAATTAACCCAACAACTATTTGAAAATCATAATAAGGCGTTCGCTATCGGTCTTGTGGAATTTTTTTAATTTATAATCCCCAAATATATCTAACAAATAAATTCCGGCCTCTTCCATTAATACCTCAAAATCTTTTAAGTATAATGCTTTAACTTTTTCGGTAAAGTGAAACTTTTGTCCTTTGTCTTCAAATTTAATTTCTTTATACAAATATCCTTCTTTCAGATAACGGTTCATGTGAAAATCGATTCCTTCGACCGTTTTAGTTTCTTCGGGAACCAGTGTTTCGATAACTTGGGTGACGTTCATAAAGTCAATCACAGCAAATCCATATTCCGATAGGCTTTCTTTGATTGCGATTAGCGTAGTCAGGTTATCTTGGTCATTTTCGAAATAACCAAAACTGGTAAATAAATTGAAAATGGCATCGTATTTTTCGTCAAAAGGTTCACGCATATCATGTACTTTGAAATGAAGGGTTTCATTTGCATTTTTAGTAGCTTCGGCAATGCTGTTTTCTGATAAATCCGCACCCAAAACCGTAAAACCTAATTGATTCAAATAAATAGAGTGTCTGCCTTTGCCACAGGCTAAATCCAATACATTAGCTTTTTCAGGCAAGTTGAGATAATGTGTCAAATTATCCATGAAAATCTGTGCTTCTCTATAGTTTCGGTCTTTGTACAGGATGTGATAATATGGAGTGTCAAACCAGGAAGTATACCAGTTTTCAGTTGATTTCAGTTGGTTTTCAGTTGGCGGATTTTGTGCTGCAGACATTTATTCTTTTTCAATTAATTCGATTGATGCAAATTTAGTGTATTTTTGCCGAATATAACGATAACAATTTCCCCTTTGAGGGGTAAAGGGCGCAAATGGAAAATAATTATAAAATGATTGCCAAAACCTTTTTTGGTTTTGAAGAGATATTAGCAAAAGAATTGCAAATCCTTGGCGCGCAAAACGTAGAGCAAGGGGTAAGAATGGTGAGTTTTAAAGGAGATAAAGGGTTCATGTACAAAGCGAATTTATCTTTGCGCACGGCTTTGAAAATCCTAAAGCCAATTTATTTTTTCAAGGCTAATAATGAACAGGCTTTATACAAAGGAATTTCGGGAGTCAATTGGTCTAAATTGATTGGTGCTAATCAGACTTTTGTGATTGATACCACCGTGCATTCAGAATATTTTAACCACACGGAATTTGTTTCTCAAAAATGTAAAGATGCAATTGTGGATCAGTTCAGAGAGAGAACTGGGCAACGACCTAGCATTGATAAAGTACATCCTGATTTGAGAATCAATATTCATATTGATAAAGACCAGGTTTCAGTAGCACTGGATACATCAGGTAATCCGTTGAACCAACGTGGATATAGAACTGCTACCAATATTGCTCCTATAAACGAGGTTTTGGCTGCAGGAATTCTACTGCTTTCTGGTTGGGACGGTCAAACGGATTTTTTAGATCCAATGTGTGGTTCCGGAACATTTCTGGCTGAAGCAGCAATGATTGCCTGTAATATTCCGGCAAATATCAACCGTAAGGAATTTGCTTTCGAAAAATGGAACGATTGGGACAATGATTTGTTTGATAGTATTTCAGACAGTTTATTAAAACGCGTTAGGGAGTTTCATTACACCATAAAAGGCTATGATAAAGCACCAAGTGCCGTTCAAAAAGCCAAAGACAATATCAAGAACACCAATCTGGAGGAGTATATTTCTATTGACGAACAAAACTTTTTTGATACCGAGAAGTCTTCCGAAGGGAAACTTCATATTGTTTTCAATCCGCCGTATGATGAGCGATTGGATATTCACATGGAAGAATTCTATAAAAACATTGGCGATACTTTAAAGAAAAACTATCCTGGTACGAATGCTTGGATGATTACAGCAAACTTGGAAGCTTTGAAATATGTAGGGCTAAAACCTTCCAGAAAAATTAAACTTTTCAATGCCGGCTTAGAAGCCCGTTTGGTAAAATACGAAATGTATGAAGGCAGTAAAAGAACAAAGTTTCAGGTAACAACTGATACTGCTGAATAAACTAGTATTCTGTTTTTACTTTCGACCTTTGAATTAAAAATTTTAAAACTTAAAAAATGACTAAATTACAAATACGAGCATTCTTATATCAATTGGGATGTTTTGCAATCTTATTTATTTCCGCTAGATATGTAGTAGAACATTACACGAATTTAACCGGATTCTGGATTCCGTTAACCGCATTTGTCATAGGAACACTTTTATCACCAAAATTCCATGCGATAAAAACCAAAGACGGAGAGAAATTATTCATGAAGTGGATTTTGATGAAAGGAATTAAGGAAATAGGATAGTTTAGAAATCCTAAGACATTCTATTTTTAAAATAGTGACCGCTAATTTGCCAATTTTTTGCACTAAATAAAAATTAGCAAATTAGCGGTTATTTTTTTATCTACTTTTTTGGGACTGCAATAGGTTCCGCTTTTTTCTTATAAATAGGGACAAAATACGTCACCGTATAATTGAATCCTACGCCAAAACTGCCATCATAAGTTCTGTTGAATCCAGAAATATATAAGTTGGAGAAATTTTCCGGTTCTTTATTGGTTACTAATCGGTTCAATCGAAGGCTGAATCCCATAAATACGTTGTCAAATACTTTAGCTTTTATTCCAGCCACCACTTCAATCCAGCTGGCGGATAGTCCATTGAACTTTTTGCCGGATACAATTTCCGGGACTTCACCAAAATAAGGGTTTGCATTGTAGATGCGATAGCTGTTTAATTCCTGATTAAATGTGCTGAAACCGTAGCGCATTCCTATAGAAATCACATTTTCCATATCCAGCCAGTTTTCATAAGCATTATAATCAAAACCGGCTTTTATGTAGGAACCTTTGGTGGTAAAATTGACGCGATCATCAGCTGTAGTTTTGTTTTCATTACCAATTTCGGCCGCTAAAAAATATTTTTTAGTCAACCTATAGTCGGCTACAAATTCAATTCCCTTATAATTTTGGTCGTATAAAGCTCGCGTTAGTTTGAATAAATCAACTCCTACACGTATCCCATAGCGATCTGTTTTTATGGGAATCGAATCGTTATTTTTTGGATACGTATTGATTCCAACCCGCTGCAATGGAGTTTTGGGAATGATTTCATCTGTTTGGGTAGTTTTCGTGCTATCTTTTACAGGTGTTTTCTCTTGAGCTTGCATCAAAGTCAACGACAACAGGAGACCAAAACTAAAAAAAGATCTTAATGTGTATTTCATTTTCATTTTCGATGTTACTTCTTTCAACCGATATAAATTGTATCCATTTTTGATTTGCCGTTGTTGCATCAGTATGGGTATATGGATTTGTTGGATCCAATGTGAATATTGTTTTGTAGCCACAGGCTCTGGAGACAAAAAGTTCCTGTGTAGTATACTTAAATTGTATATTATCTTTATCAACCAATGCCGAATTAGGATTTCCAGAGTTCAGCGTAAAACTATAACTGGTGCTAGTTTTGGCTGTTTTCAATGGAATCGAAATCTTATTTGCACTGGTAGTTTGGAGACCATTAAAAACAATTCCATCCGTCATTCCTTCACCAACTACTTTTAGATTTGTTACATTTTTTAGAACAGAAGGATTTGAAAAATCATAAAACTCTATCACTAATCTTGGTGTAGTTTGGGTATTTGCATCACAAATATCATCTTTCTCACAACTGGAGAAAGCGAAAACGAAAAACAATAACAATACAAATGTTTTTTTCATATAATACTATTCAGTGTTCAGTGTGCCGTTTTTAGTGTTCCATAATTTAAGTTCTGAATACTAAAAACTGCAAACTGACCACTATTTTCTTCTTTCTAAAAGTACAACATTCTCTACATGATGTGTTTGCGGAAACATATCCACAGGACGTACCCGGGTCACTTTGTATTTCTCATCCATCAACGCCAAATCACGCGCTTGTGTTGCCGAATTACAACTGACATAAACTACTTTATCAGGCGCAATCTTCATGATTTGTTCAATTACGTCTTTATGCATTCCGTCTCTTGGCGGATCAGTAATAATCACATCAGGATGTCCATTTTGTGCTATAAAACTATCGTTGAAAACCACTTTCATATCACCTACAAAGAACTCACAATTAGTAATTTCATTGCGTTCCGCATTTAATTTAGCATCTTTAATCGCTTCAGGAACACTTTCAACTCCAATAACTTTTTTGGCATCCTTAGATACAAACTGTGCAATTGTTCCAGTTCCGGTGTATAAATCGTACACGATTTCGTTTCCGGTAAGTCCGGCAAAATCGCGCGTTATTTTATACAATTCGTACGCTTGATCAGAATTAGTTTGATAAAAAGATTTGGCGTTAATACTGAATTTCAATCCTTCCATTTCTTCCAAGATGTAATCTCTTCCTTTGTATAATTTTATATCCGTATCGTATAAAGTATCGTTGGCTTTATTATTGATAACGTATTGCAGCGAAGTGATTTGCGGGAATTTCTCGTAAAGATGATCCAGAAGTAATTCTCTGTTGGTTCTATCGTTTTCGAAAAACTGGATTAAAACCATGATTTCACCTGTAGATGCGGTTCGCAACATTAGCGTTCTAAGCAAACCTTCGTGCGCTCTTGGATTAAAAAAAGTCAGTCCATGCGCATTGGCAAAGTCTCTTACTTCGTTTCTAATGGCATTCGATGGATCTTCTTGCAAATGACATTTATTGATGTCCAGAATTTTATCCCACATTTTCGGAATGTGAAAACCAAGTGCGTTTCTATTTCCTAGATCTTCGGTGCTGCCAATTTCCGCTTCGGTCAACCAACGGCTGTTCGAAAATGAAAATTCCATTTTGTTTCTGTAAAAAAATTGTTTTTCCGAACCAAGAATTGACTCAAATTCAGGAAGTTCTATTTTTCCAATGCGTTGCAAATGATTTTTCACTTCGTTTTGTTTGTAATGCAATTGTTGGCTGTATTTCATATTCTGCCATTTACAACCACCACAAACACCAAAATGCTCGCAAATAGGTGCAACACGATGCTCCGAATATTCATAAAAATGAACTGCTTTTCCCTCGTAATACGCCTTACGCTTCTTAAAAGTTTGCACATCAACCACGTCACCCGGAACCACATTCGGGATAAAAACTACTTTACCATCGGGAGCCTTTGCTACCGATACGCCTTTTGCACCAGCATCAAGGACTTTTATTTGATGAAAGACAACTTTGTCTGTATTTTTCTTTGCCATAGCGCAAAAATAAGCGTTTGATTGGTTTTATAAATTCAAATTAGCAACTATTTTTAATAAGAAGTGTTTTTTATTGGCGTAACATTCTGTTTTAGACAATAACTTCATTTTTTTGCGCTTATTACGGTTGATTAAAATAAATTTTGGGTTCTCTTTTTCATAATTTAAAATTAAGGCTTTTATTCTTAACTTTTTATGCGGGTAAAGTTAGCAAGTACAATATTCAATATTACCCTCAAATTAATACTGTGCATTATAAGCATCTATTTCCTTACTAACTCCAAAAGTGCCACTAGTTACACTACTACTCATATCAATATCATAATCATCTCAAGATCAATAATGAATCACTACCAAACAATATTAAACTATTTTGATAATAGAAGCACAAATTCATCAGCTAAGTCATTCAATGCTAAAATAAAAGCGTTTAGATCTCAATTCAGAGCGGTTAGAAATATAGAATTCTTCCTTTTTAGACTAACAAATATTTATGCTTAATTTTTATCGCTCCACAGGTTTTAGGATTGATCCCCCAGCTCGTCTTACAATTCTTTACCATTGTACTTATACTTGTATTAATCTCCTTTAAGACAGATACATATTTAAATTTAGATAGGTCCTATCGGAATAGGGGTTTTCAAAGACCCGAGGCTTTAGCCGAACGGGCGGAAGCAAAGGCGACAAACCGAGCCCGCATGGCGAACACGTCGTACCTATAAACAAAAGAACCCCAGCTTTTTCAGACTGGGGTTCCAATAAAGAAAGGCGACGAACCGAGCCCGCATGGCGAACACGTGGTATCTATAAACAAAAGAACCCCAGTCTTTTCAGACTGGGGTTCCAATAAAGAAAGGCGACGACATACTCTCCCACATAACTGCAGTACCATCTGCGCAGGCGGGCTTAACTACTCTGTTCGGGATGGGAAGAGGTGAGCCCCGCCGCAATAACCACCTTAAGGTTGTTAGTCTAAAGTCCGAAGTCTTACAGTCTAAAGTTTCCTTTGGACTTGTGACTTTCGTCTTTGGACTGTCCGCGCGGCGGACAAATATCTTAACATACTGA